>CAMCNE010000038.1 GCA_945875935.1 Bordetella parapertussis | reverse complement strand
TACAACAAGAGCCGCAAGATCGACCTGAACACCCTGACCAAGGCCGAAGTCGCCAGCTGGAAGCCCGGCGACACCCTGCTGCTCTCAGGCAAGGTGCTGACCGGCCGCGATGCCGCTCACAAGCGCATCCAGGACATGCTGGCCAAGGGCGAGAAGCTGCCGGTCGACTTCACCAACCGCGTCATTTACTACGTCGGCCCGGTTGATCCGGTGCGCGACGAAGTGGTGGGCCCGGCCGGCCCGACCACCGCCACCCGCATGGACAAGTTCACCGAGATGATGCTGGCGCAAACCGGCCTGATTGGCATGATCGGCAAGGCCGAACGCGGCCCGGCCGGTATCGAAGCCATCAAGAAGCACCAAAGCGCCTACCTGATGGCCGTGGGCGGCGCGGCCTATCTGGTGAGCAAGGCCATCAAGCACGCCAAGGTGGTGGGCTTTGCCGATCTGGGCATGGAAGCCATCTACGAGTTCGACGTGACCGACATGCCCGTGACCGTGGCCGTCGACTCCCACGGCACCTCGGTGCACGAAACCGGGCCGAAGGAATGGCAGGCGCGCATCGCCGGCATTCCGGTCGTGCGGGGCTAGACCCTCACCCCAGCCCTCTCCCGCCAGCGGGAGAGGGAGCCGTTCAAGTGCCCTCTCCCGCGCTGCGGGAGATGGCAAATCAAATTCCCTCTCCCCGAGGGAGAGGGTTAGGGTGAGGGCGGCCCCATTCAAATCACCTCTCCCCGAGGGAGAGCTTGCCACTTAAATCCCCTCTCCCACCTGTGGGAGAGGGTCAGGGTGAGGGTTGAATTCCTCCACCCACACCGGCCACACGGGGCGGCCTTTGCTGCATCGATGAACTGACGGCTTACTTCGCCTTGCGACGCCTTGCCGCAGCGCCCACCACCGCCAGACCGGCCAGCATCAGGGCGTAGGTTTCGGGTTCGGGGACCGGGGAGACATTGCCATCTCGCACAGCCATGGCGTGCATGCTTCTCCACCCGTCGCGGATGCCCTGGAAGCCGGCGGGGGTATCGAAGTACCACCCGCCATCCGGCTCGTACTCCAGACCGGACCAGTAGAAGAATTCCTGCAGATTCTGGAAATCGCCGGTGTTCGTCAGGCCCCAGCCAGCCTGCGGAGAATTTCCAAACACATCGTAGACCGCCTTGTTGCCAAGGGTGTCGTACCACAGGGAAGCCATCTCGCTGTAGACGGTGCTGCCACTCGTCGTTCGCACGTTGTAGCCGTAGTCCGTCCCGCCCGTGTAGCTGAGTGTGGCGTTCGGGGTGTCGACCATGGTGGGCAGCCGCCAGTCGTCATACGCACCAACCACCAAGTTGGCAGCCCAGGTGTTGGCCTGCGACCAGTTCATCAACCCGTTGGCATTGGCATCGCGCAGCCAGGTGACGTCGAGCACGGTGTCGTACAAAAACACGGCGCTGGCGTCGCCGCCGGCCACCGCGTTGCCGTTGATGTCACGGCCGAGCAGCGTGGTTTCCCACGTACCCTGACCAGCAACTGGAAGGGCTTGGGCATTTCCAGCAATGGCAACACACGCCAGCAGCGCGGTCTTCAAAATCATTTTCTTCATGGTGTTGCTCTCCGTGGTCCAGCGTCCAAGGGCTGGGAGGTTGACGGGTGTTGCGCGACGCCCAGGCTGGGCAGCCGCTCGCTCGAATGTGCTCGAAATGGCTGCGGCCGAACATCCCCCGTTCGGGGGTTTTGCATGGCCAGGGACTCAGTGAAAACCCGTGTCGGCAGGCGGGCCGGCGGCCCTCACCCCTGCCCTCTCGCGCAACCCTCACCCCTGCCCTCTCCCGCGAGCGGGAGAGGGGGTCAATCAAGTCCCATCTCCCTGAGGGAGAGGCACATTCAAATCCCCTCTCCCTGAGGGAGAGGGTTAGGGTGAGGGCTGAATTCCCCCGCCCACACCGACCGCTGGAGCCGGTTTTTCATCCAAGGGCAGACAGCCGCCCGGGGCATGGTCCCGCCGCTGGTTGATGCCGCCTTGGCGCGGCGCTTGGGGGCTAGCGCCCCCAAACCCCCAAAGGGGTCAAAGCGCTCTAAGCCTCAACGCGCCGACGCCCCCGCCTCCTGCCCGCCACCCCCAGCGCGGCCAAACCCGACAGCAGCAGCGGCAACGCTGCGGGGATCGGCACCGCGGCGGGTGCGAGCACATCGCCAGGGCGCACAGCCAGGGCATACAGACTATAGGTCTCGCCGCTGACGTCCTGGCCGCCGTAGTTGGTATTGAAGTACCACGCGCCGTTCGTATCCGGCGCGTACTCCAGACCGGACCAGTAGACGTCGGACTGCAGGTTCTGGAAGTCGCCAGTGTTCGTCAGGCCCCAACCTGGTTGAGGTGTGCCAGGTCCGGCACACGAGGCATTGCCGGGTGGGCAGTACGCCTTGTTGCCAAGGGTGTCGTACCACAAAGACGCCATCTCGCTGTAGACGGTGCTGCCGCTCGTCGTTCGCACGTTGTAGCCGTAGTCCGTCCCACCCGCATAGCTGAATGTCGTGTTCGGAGTGGCAATCATCGTGGGCAGCCGCCAATCGTCATACGCACCAACCACCAAGTTGGCAGCCCAGGTGTTGGCGCTGGCCCAGGTCATCGCCCCGTTGGCATTGGCATTGCGCAGCCAAGTCACATTGAGTACGTTGTCGTACAAAAACACAGAGCTGGCATCGTTGCCAGCCACCGCGTTGCCGTTGATGTCTCGGCCCACCAGCGAGGCTTGCGCTCCACCAGATACACACAGCAGCGCTGCAAGCAGCGTTGAACAAAGAAGGGGGGTTTTCATGGTGTTTCCTCAGAAGTAGGGGGGAATCAGGGTGGATGGCTGAGACCGCGGTACGGCGGCGGTGGGACAAAACTCGGCGCATACTGCTGAAACAATTTCTCCTGTTTGTGAAATTTCGGTGTATCCCCCAAAGGGGGGGGTTATTAAAAAAAAATACCTTTGGTGCCGTTTTGGTAATACGGTGGTGGGTAAAAGTAATATTGGGTTGCTGTTCTGGTTTGAATAGGGAAGCCTTCACCCTGGCCCTCGCCCGCCACCCTCACCCCAACCCTCTCCCCCGCAGCGGGAGAGGGAGCCGGGACACCATCTCCCGCCACCCTCACCCCAGCCCTCTCCCACAAGTGGGAGAGGGAGCCAATGCAAGTTCTCACATGCAAAATTCACGAACCGGCCACGCAAACCGCCTAAGGTCTTGCATGTTCGACAACCCAGAAACCTCAGGAGACTTGCATGGACCTGGACGACGCTGACGCCATTCGCCGTATTCACCTTGATTTGCAGGACAGCTTTGACGAAGAGCTTGAGCTCGAGCTTGAGGACCGCACGCTCGAAGCCATCGCGGCGGGCCAGAGCGGCGCCGAGGCCCCATCGCAAACCGAGCAAGACCGGCAAAACCGTGTGCGCTACTTCCGCGAGTTGTTTCGCCTGCAAAGCGAGCTGGTCAAGCTGCAAAGCTGGGTGGTGGCCACCGGGCACAAGGTGGTGATTCTTTTTGAAGGCCGAGATGCGGCGGGCAAGGGCGGTGTGATCAAGCGCATCACCCAGCGGCTCAACCCCCGCGTGTGCCGCGTGGCCGCGCTGCCGGCACCCAACGATCGCGAACGCACCCAGTGGTACTTTCAGCGCTATGCCGCCCACCTGCCGGCGGCTGGCGAGATCGTGCTGTTTGACCGCAGCTGGTACAACCGCGCCGGCGTCGAGCGGGTGATGGGCTTTTGCACCGACGAGCAGTACGAGGAGTTCTTCCGCACCACGCCCGAGTTCGAGCGCATGCTGGTTCGCTCGGGCATCCAGCTGATCAAGTACTGGTTCTCGATCTCTGACGAAGAGCAGCACCTGCGCTTTTTGGGCCGCATTCACGATCCGCTCAAACAGTGGAAATTGAGCCCCATGGACCTGGAGTCGCGCCGCCGCTGGGAGGAATACACCAAGGCCAAGGAAGTGATGCTCGATCGCACCCACATCCCCGAAGCGCCATGGTGGGTGGTGCCTGCGGTCGACAAGAAAAAAGCGCGCCTGAACTGCATCAGTCACCTGCTGAGCCAAATGCCCTACGAGGAAGTGGAGCACCCGACCATCGTGCTGCCACCGCGCGAGCGCCACGACGACTACGTGCGGCATGCCGTGCCCCAGGAGATCCATGTGCCGCAGATCTACTGATCTGGCCAGCAGCGCCAGCGCACAGGCGGTCGCTGGGTGATCGCCTGGCTGCGCAGCGCGGGCGATGCGTTGCCCGACACCCAGCAGGCCTTGTCTGCCCACTCCGAAGCGCCCGGCTTGCTGGCCGCGGGTGGCGAGTTGACGCCCGAGCGGCTGACCGAGGCCTATTCCCGCGGCATCTTTCCCTGGTACAGCGCGGGCCAGCCGGTGCTGTGGTGGGCACCTGATCCGCGCATGGTGCTGTGGGTGGCCGAGTTCAAGCTGAGCCATTCGCTGCGCAAGACTCTGTCTCGCTTTGCCCGTACGCCCGGCTGTGAAGTGCGCATCGACGGCGCCTTTGAACGCGTGATCGGTGCCTGCGCCTCCACCCCGCGCGAGGGTCAGGACGGCACCTGGATCGTGGATGACATGGTGCGCGCCTACAGCCGCTGGCATGCGCTGGGCGCGGTCCACAGCTTCGAGACCTGGGTCGATGGCGAGCTGGCCGGTGGCCTGTACGGCGTGGGCATTGGCGGCATGTTCTTTGGCGAATCGATGTTCGCGCACCGCACCGACGCCTCGAAGATCGCGCTGGCCGCGCTGATCTGCTTTTGCCGCGAGCACGGCATCGACCTGATCGACTGCCAGCAACGCACCGGCCACCTGGCGTCGATGGGCGGGCGTGAACTGCCCAGAAGCGATTTCGAAGCCGCCGTCAAACAGCGCACAGCACGCCCGGCGCCGGGAGGCTGGACCTATCATCAGCGCCTCTGGAAACACCTCCTGCCGCCCACGTGACAAGCCCGAAAGAGCTCCCGCTGGCGTCGCTTCAGTTCTACGCGACGGCCCCCTACACCTGCAGCTACGTCCCCAACCGGATGGCGCGCTCGCAGGTGGCCACGCCCAGCCATCTGATCCAGTCCGATGTGTATTCGGGTCTGGTGGCCAACGGCTTTCGGCGCAGCGGCATGTTCACCTACCGGCCCTACTGCGACAACTGCCGCGCCTGTGTGCCGCTGCGCGTGCCGGTGCTCACCTTCGAGCCCACGCGCAGCCAGCGTCGCGCCTGGAAGGCGCACCAGCACCTCGAATCGCGTGTGCTGCGCCTGGGCTTCACGCCCGAGCACTACCAGCTGTTCCTGCGCTATCAAGCCAGCCGACACAGTGGCGGTGGCATGGACAACGACAGCATCGATCAGTACTCGCAGTTCTTGCTGCAAAGCCGCGTCAATTCAAGGCTGGTCGAATTTCGCGAGCCGGCCGATCCACAAAACCCCGATCAGCCCGGAGCGCTGAAGATGGTGTCCATCCTCGACATCCTGAACGACGGGCTGTCGGCGGTTTACACCTTCTACGAACCCGAAGAACACACCAGCTACGGCACCTTCAACATCCTGTGGCAAATCGACCAGACCCGGCAGCTCGGCCTGCAGCACCTGTACCTGGGCTACTGGATTGAAGCCAGCCCGAAGATGTCCTACAAGGCGCAGTTCAAGCCCAACGAGCGCCTGATGAATGGCCGCTGGGTGAGCGAGCCCTAGCCGCCTGCGCGCAAGACGCCGCCGACCTGATCGGCCTTCACCAAAGCCGCCAACGCGTGGCAACATCGCCCCTCTTTGCCAACCCTGAGAGAACACCCCAAATGGAACCGGACACTGAAATTGAAACCGTCGCACCCCTGCACTGCTATGGCGTCAAGGATGCGCTGCTGGCCGACGACAAGAGCTCGGTGCTGGTCGAGCTGATCCTCGAGAACGGCCAGATCTTCCCGCTGGAACTCGACGAAGAAGGCATCGACCTGATGTCGCGCATCGTGCTGTCATCGGCCAAGGCCATGGGCACCCAGCAGGAAGGCCGGCCGCCGCTGAGGGACACCGTGCCGAGCCATTCGGTGCAAATGGATGCCGACGAGGTGCTCGTACGCGCCAACGCCGACGGTCCGGTCATGGTGCTGCGCGTGGGCTCCATCGACATCACGGTGAAGCTGCCCAACCAGGTGCTCGCCAACGCGATGGCGGTGGCGGTGTCCAGCGGCGGCAATGCCTGAACGCACGGTCGGTCTGCGGCGCATGCAGCGATGACCGACAGCGCCATCGCCTGTGCCGAGACCCTGGCCTGGGTCGATCGGGCGGTGATCGGTCTGAACCTGTGCCCCTTCGCCCGCGCCGTGCGGGCGAAGTCGCAATTGCGCTGCGTGGTGAGCGACGCCACCGACCCCGAAGCCTTGTTGCAGACCTTGTGCGACGAGGTGCAACGGCTGCTGGCCGTCGACGCTTCGCAATGCGAGACCACCTTGCTGGTGCACCCCGACGTGCTCCATGACTTTGGCGAGTACAACGACTTTCTCGACGCGGCCGAAGCCGCGCTCGACTCCCTGGGCTGCGAGGGCGTGCTGCAGCTGGCGAGCTTTCACCCCGACTACCAGTTCGCCGGCACCGAGCCCGACGACGTGACCAACGCCACCAACCGATCGCCCTACCCCACGCTGCACCTGCTGCGCGAGGCCAGCATCGACCGCGCCGTGGCCGCTTTTCCCGAAGCCGCCGAGATCTACGAAGCCAACATGCTCACGCTGCAAACGCTGGGTGAGGCCGGCTGGCAGACCCTGCGCGAGCAGTGCCGCCGCGACGCGGCCTGAGCTGAGCCCGCCCGCCGGCCGGCGCAGCACCGGCTCAAGAACGAACGCCCTTCACCGATAAAGGCTGGAGCGGGTGTGAAAACCCGCCGTCAATCCACCGAGGGCGTCTGGTTTCCATCCCCAGATCCATGTGGCAGTTTTGATCTGCGTCACTGCAAAGGCGCAAGCCGGAGAGCATGGAGTCATGACAACACCGACGCCTGAAAGTCCCTTGGAAGCCCTGCTGGAGGCCGCGGGTGATCTGGCTTTCCACCTCAATGGCAGCGCGGACATCACCCATGCGGCGGGGCTGGAACGCACGCCGGGCTTTGCCCATCTGGCGCAAGCCCACCATTCATTTTTCGATCTGTTCCCCGAGTCGGCCCACCCTGCGGTACGTGAGGCCTTCGAGCGCGCCATCGGCGCGTGCCGGCGGGTGCCGCTGCAGGCAGAACTGCGCGCCGATTTCGGCACGCAGTTCGAGTGGCTTCTGAGCGGCTATGACACGGGCGCCAAGCGCGGCGTGATGGCCGCCGGCCGTCGGATTGAACCCACGGATTCAACGGGCGCCATGGGCACGCGCGATGCCCTGACCGGACTGCCCAACCGGATGCTCTTGCAAGACCGGTGCGAGCGCGCGATTGAGCTCGGCATGCGGCGCGATTCGAGCTTTGCCCTGCTGCTGCTTGACCTCAAGGCCTTCACCAAGGTGAACGAGGCCTTTGGCGTCAAGGCGGGCGACGATCTGCTGCGACAGGTTTCGCAGCGGCTGGTCAGTCATGTGCGCGCCAGCGACACCGTGGCGCGCATCGGTCCGGATGAATTTGCGCTGCTGCTGCCCGACATGGCCGACCCCGAAAACATGATGAAGCTCGGCCGCCAGCTGATGGCCTTGATCGAGACCGTGTTCGTCATCGACGACACCGAGGTGCACATCAGCGCCTCGATGGGTTTCGCGCTGCATCCCGTTCACGGCATCACGCATGAGGCCCTGCTCAGCCACGCCACCGTGGCCCTGAAGGAAGCCAAACAAGCCGGTGGCGGGCGCTGCGTCATGTTCGATCAGGCTTCGCGCACCGATGCACGCACCTTGCTCACGCTGGAAAGTGCCTTGCACCAGGGCGTGGCCAATGGCGAGCTGTATTTGCACTATCAACCGCTGGTCGACATCACCGGCAAGGTCTACGGAGCCGAAGCGCTGATGCGCTGGAACAAGGGCGGCACGACGCCGGTGTCGCCGGCTCAGTTCATTCCGGTGGCCGAAGAGTGCGGGCTCATCCAGTTGCTCGGAAGCTGGGCGCTGAAGGCAGCCACCGCGGGCATTGCACGCATCAACCGCGACCACGGCACCGAGCTGACGATCTCGGTCAACGTCAGTCCCCGACAGTTCCGCAGCGCCAACTTTCTGCAGACCGTGACCGACGCGTTGGCGTTTTCAGGTTTGCCGCCCCGCCTGCTTCAGCTCGAGATCACCGAGGGCATCCTGATGAGCGACCCCGAGGCCGCCGCACGGCTGCTCAGCAAGCTCACCGACGCCGGCATGCAAATCGCCATCGATGACTTCGGCACGGGCTATTCGTCGCTGGCTTACCTCAAGCGGTTCAGCCTGTCTTCACTGAAGATCGACCGCAGCTTCGTCAAGGACCTGCCCGCGCCCAAGGATCTGGCGATCTGTCGCTCGGTCTTCTCGATGAGCCGCGAGCTGGGCCTGAAAAGCGTGGCCGAGGGCGTCGAGACCGAGGAGCAATGGCACATCCTGCGCGACGCGGGCTGCGATGCGATTCAGGGCTACTTCTTTGGCAAGCCGCAGTCACTCGAGCAGTTCGAGATGATGGTCGCGGCGCAAGCGCTGCCGCAGATGAAGGCTGCCTGAGCCGCACGCCGATGATGCAAGCCGTGCCTTCACAACTCGACGAGACCTTTGCGCACTTGATGAGCAAGGCGGGCGAAAAAGGAGACCTGCCGGGGTTTTCGCAGTCTGCCCGCAGCATCCTGAAGGCGCTGGACTCCGATGCCGACAACGACGCCGAGCTGGTGCAAACCGTATTGACCGATGCCGGCTTGACGCAGCGCGTGCTGCGTCTGGCCAACAGCGCCATGTACAACGTGTTCGGCGGTGAAGTCACCTCGGTCACGCGGGCCGTGCAGGTGCTCGGCGTGCAGACCGTGGCGCATCTGGCCCTGGGTCTGAAGGTCATGGAATCCATGGACCGCAGCCGCCCGTCTTCGGCGGCCACGCTGGCCGAAATGCAAAAGTCGGTGCTCGCCGGATTCATGGGCCGCCAACTCGCCGGTGGCAGCGCGTCGACCAAGGAATCCGAAGCCGCCGCGGTATGCGCCGTGCTGATGGGACTGGGTCGCATGCTGGTGTGTTTTTACATGCCCGAGTCGTGGAGCCGCATCCAGGCTGAGGCCATCGAGTCGGCGTCGGAACACGACGCAGCCGTGGCCGAGCTGGGCGGCAGCTTTGCGGACATCGCTCAGCTCATGACCCGGCGCTGGGGCTTGCCGCCATCGCTGACCAACTGCCTGCAGGGGTGCGTGCCGGAAGATGGCAACGGCCCGGCCACCCATGAAGAGCGACTGAGCATGCTGGCCACCGCAGCCACCGAGTGCGCTCGCGTGCTGCACGCCCAGCCCGAAGACCATGACGATGCCGTGAGCGCGGTGGTGGACGTGTTTGCCGCACCGCTGGGCCTGGACGCCTCGGCCATGGGCGCGGCCATACGCTCAGCCCGCACCGCAGCGCAGGAACACTTTGCCGCACAGCCCACCGCGCTGGTGCAACCCGTGTCCGACAGCGACCGTCAGGACCGCCTGCTGCGGGGTTTCAGGCAGTTGCAAGAAGCCGCGGCGTCGGCCACCCCGACCAAGCTGCTCAGCCTCGCGCTCGAATACCTTCACGAACACTTCCAGGCCAGCCGCAGCTTTTGCTTTGTGGGCTCGCAGAAGGCATACCGCGCCCGTGTCGGTCTGGGCAGTGGTGCCACCGCGCTGCTGCCGGCGCTGCACTTCGAGATCCAGCAACGCCCCGACGTGTTCAATGTGGTGCTGGGCAGCGGCAAGGTGCTGTTCGTCGAGGACGCGCTCTCGCCCAGCCTGCGCGACAAGCTGCCGCCATGGTGGCTGGGCAGCCTGAACGACGCCAAGGGGTTTTGCGTGGTGCCGATCAAGCTCGACAACCACGCGCTGGGCTTGCTGTACCTCGACTGGGTGGCGCCGGTGGCTGCGCCGCGCATGGACATCGTGCGCACGCGCACCCTGGGGCAGGTCAGCGACCTGCTGGTGTCGCGCTTTGCCAGGGAGCGCGGCTAGCGCGAACCAGCTCGGCTGCGGGCCTCAACCGCCACCGAGCGGCTTGAAGAGTTCGTCGAAATCCTGCGCGGTGAGCGCCGCAGAGCCGGCCACACCCGACAGCAGCGAATCGGCCAGACCGGACTTGCGGGCCTGCAGCTCGAGCATCTTTTCTTCGACCGTGCCGCTGGCCACCAGCTTGTAGACGAACACCGGCTTGCCCTGCCCGATGCGGTAGGCGCGGTCGATGGCCTGCTGTTCGACGGCAGGGTTCCACCACGGGTCGTAGAGGATGACCGTGTCGGCCGCCGTCAGGTTCAGACCCACGCCGCCGGCCTTCAGGCTGATCAGGAAGACCGGGGCGCTGCCCTCCTGGAACTCGCGCACCACATCGCCACGGTGTTCGGTCTCGCCGGTGAGCTTGAGGTAGTCCAGCCCCAGGCGTGCCAGTTCGGGCTCGATCAGCGCCAGCATTTCGGTGAACTGCGAAAACACCAGGATGCGCCGGCCCTCTTCGGCCAGCGTCGACAGCAAATCGCACAGCAGCTCGAGCTTGGCCGACGAGGCGGCCGTTTGATGCGTCTGGGCTGCTGCAGCGGGATCCCTGAACTTCAGCAGCCGCGGGTCGCAGCACACCTGTCGCAGCTTGAGCAAGGCATCGAGCACCACGATCTGGCTGCGCGCCAGACCCTGTCTGGCGATGGCCTCGCGCAGCTTGCTGTCCATGGTGGCGCGCACCGTCTCGTACAGATCGCGCTGGATGCCGTCGAGTTCGACGCGCAGCAGCGTCTCGGTTTTTTCCGGCAGGTCCTGCGCCACCTGCAGCTTGGTGCGCCGCAAGATGAACGGCCGCACGCGGCGCGCGAGGTGATCGGCTTGCTGCGTGTCCTGGCGCTTTTCGATCGGGGTGCGGTAGTGCTCGCGGAACTGGGTCTCGCTGCCGAGCAGCCCGGGGCTCACGAAGTCCATCAGGCTCCACAGCTCGCCGAGGTGGTTTTCGAGCGGCGTGCCCGACAGGCACAGGCGGTGGCGCGCATCGAGCGCCTTCAATGCCACCGTGGCCTGGCTGCGGCTGTTCTTGATGCGCTGCGCTTCGTCGAGCACCAGGTAGTGCCAGCGGTGGTCGACGAGCATGGGCATGTCGCGCACTGCCAGCGGGTAGCTGGTGACCACCACATGGGCGCTGGCGATGCCGCTGAAATGCTGGCTTCGATACTTGCCGTGCAGCACCAGCACGCGCAACTGCGGCGTGAAGCGCGTGGCTTCAGAAAGCCAGTTCTCGAGCAGGCTGGTGGGCACCACCACCAGGCTGGGGCGGTCGAGGCGGCCGGCGTCGAGCTCGTTTTGCAGCAGCGCCAGCGTTTGCAGCGTCTTGCCCAGGCCCATGTCGTCGGCCAGCACACCACCGAAGCCGGCACGGCGCAAAAAGTCCATCCAGGCCAGACCGTCGACCTGGTAGGGCCGCAACTGCGCATGCACATGAGGCGATACCGCCACCGCAGGCAGCGGCTCGCCCACCCGCAGCGAACGCAGCTGCTCGAGCAGCCTGTCGAGCGAGGGCGGCGCGCGCACCACCACGCCGGCCGACAGCAACTCGAGCGCGCCCAGCTCATAGCGCGACACCCGGGGCTCGCTCGCGCTGAAGCC
This sequence comes from Bordetella parapertussis, assembly GCA_945875935.1. Classification (GTDB taxonomy): domain Bacteria; phylum Pseudomonadota; class Gammaproteobacteria; order Burkholderiales; family Burkholderiaceae_C; genus PBB1. The sequence continues at coordinate 8,817 of CAMCNE010000038.1, read as the reverse complement.
GCTGGTGCCGAACACGCCGCGCAGCCACGACACCAAAGGCGCCACCCGGGACACGGGCAGCCGCAACAGCCGCTCGCGGCGCAACTTGGGCGCGTTGCGCCACACCGGCATCGAGGGGTCGACGTCTTCAGGCCACGGCAAGAGCACCTCGCCTTGCGGATCGCGCATCGAGGCTTCGAGCTTGAGCCAGCCGGCTTGCACCAGCCCGATGAGCAGCGGCACCAGATCCACCGGTGTGCCGGCCACGCTCACCTTCAGTCCGATGCGAAACCAGTCGGTGCCACTGCCCGGCATCTCGTCAAGGCTGAGCTCGAAGTCGTCGGTCTCGAACACCTCGAACGGGAAGTCGTCCGAGCGCTCGACCAGCCAGCCCTCGTCTTGCAGCGCGGGGATGTGGCGGCTGAGCAGCATCGGCCACTGATCGCGCGCGGCGGGCACGAGCATCAACTGGCCGTCTTCGAGTGCAGGCGGCAGCGCCGCGGACTGCAGCCGTCCGGCCTTGAGCGCGGCCATGCGATCCAGCGCAAAGGCCGCCACCCGACTCCAGGGACGCAATTCGAGTTGCTCGAACAGGGTCTGCACGGCCGCCGCCTCGGCCTGCGCGTCGCGCCGAAAGCGCATCAGCTGCGTGTTTGCCGGGCGGCTCGGATCGGGTTGCTCGATGAAGGCCACATCCGAAGCCCCGGCTGGAAAGTTGAAATCGACCGACGGCGCCGTGCTGCGCGACGCACCCGAGGCCGTCACCTGATACCGCAACACCAGCTGCGCTGCGGCCTGACGCAGGGGCTGACCCGCCGGCGGGGGCCGCTGGTGGCCTTCGAGCCAGGCCTCGGACGGCACGTTGGGACAGGTCAGCAGCTTGAGCACCGGCTGCAGCGTGAGCTCGCCGAATTCTTCGAGCTTGGGCGCATGGCGCTCGGGCAAAGGCAGCATCACCTGATGCGCCAAGCCCACCGACCGCAGGCGCTCGACCAAAGCGGGTAGCGCCTGAGAAGACACCGCCGGCATGCCGGCCAGCCAGCGAATGACCGGCGCACCCAGATTCGACGACGACACATCGGCCGGACGCATCGTGGTCAGCCCGCGCGCATCGCGCAGCAGCACATGGGGCTCGGGCAGCAGCACCAGCGATTGGACTTCGGTGCCGGCTTCGAGGCTGACGGCATCCCAGCGGGTGCGCCACATCTCATCGGCATCGGCTGACCAGCACAGCTGCAGCGGCAGCGGCTCGTCCAGCCAGGCCAGTGGCTCGCCGGGTGGCGTGGCGGGACGGCCATCGGCGTCATCGACCAGCCAGCATGCCCCCGACTGCACCAGTTGCCTGAGCGTGGCCGCGCAGGTGCGTCCTTGCAGCGGAAACGGCGGGCTCGATCGCTCGAGCACGAACGGCAGCAGCGCGGCCAGCAGCGCTTCATCGGCCGGGGTGACGTACGACGGCCGGGTGCGCAGCATGTCGGCAATGGCGGGCGAATGCGGCTGGTGGCGGCTGATCTCGCCGCTGCGCCGCGCGCTGCCCAGGTACAAGCGCAACTCGAGCCGCGCGGCCGATGCGCTCAGCACGTACATCAGCCGTTTGTTCACGGCACCGGCGGCAACCGGGGCCGCCAAGACCTCATCGGCCGGCACGCGCGCCTTGAGCACCCCCGAGGCATGGCCCAGCCAGGCTTCGAGTTCATGACTCAGCGCCGACGAGCGCTCAACGAGGCGCACAGGCCGATCGCCCGCTCGCAACTGCGTCGCGGTGCTGACAGCTTCATTGGAAGCGCTGGGGTCTGTGGCGTGGCGGGCCAATTCGCTCGCCGCCACACCGCTGCCCGACAGGCCCATTCGGCGTGCGCGCGCCAGACCGGCCTCGTGGGCCATCAGGGCGGCGGCCACATGGTGGCAGTTGAAGCCCACCGCGCAGGTGCACAAGCCGCGCAGATGCAGTCCGGTGCGCGGATCGGTGAAAAAGCTGATGGTCTGCTCGCAGATCTCGCTGCCGCTGCCACGCAAGCGGGTGTGCAGCCGGTCGCCGTCCTCGTGCTGTGCCAGCAGCGCACGCTCGGGTTTGAGCCCAATGGCGCGCATCAGCGTACCGTGATCAAAGTGATCGCTGAGGTCGAAATCGGCAGGCAGCGAAAAATGGGACATCGGACGGCGCAAGGCTCAAAGACAACCGGGCATTGTGGAACAGCACCGTGGCGTTTGGTCGGCCTGTGCGATGCTTTGGAACATGTTTTCTCGCAACGACCCTGCGCTGATCGGCGCGACCTCAGCCGACTCCCATCGCCGGCGGCTGCTGCGGTGGATGGCCGCGGCGCCGTGGGCCGCTGGCGCGTCGGTGTTTGCAGGGCCGGCGCCAGACCGCCAGGCACCGCGTGCGCTGGTGTTCCCCACCGACCACGGCGCCCATGAAGCCAGCCGCATCGAATGGTGGTACGTCACCGGCGAGCTGCACGCGGGCGCGGCCTCGACGGCACGCACGGATGAGCCGACGCACGGCTTTCAGATCACCTTCTTTCGCTCGCGCACCGAGGTGGCTGCCGATCAGCCCAGCCGCTTTGCCGCGAAGCAGTTGCTGTTTGCCCACGCCGCGCTGAGCGACCTGAAGGCCGGCCGGCTGCTGCACGACCAGCGCATCGCCCGCACCGGCTTTGGCATCGCAAAGGCCGGCTCGGATGACACGGCCATCGTGCTGCGCGACTGGCGTCTCGAGCGACAAGATGCCGCTGAGGGCAGCCGCTACGAGGCTCGCGTGCGCAGCGACAGCGCCGGCTTTGCCTTCGACTTCAACCTGAACACCACCCAAAGCGTGCTGCTGCAAGGCGATGCCGGCTACTCGCTCAAGGGCCCGCAGCACACCGACCCGACGTTCAGCCGCTACTACACGCAGCCGCAACTGGCGGTGAGCGGCACGCTCACGCACAAAGGCACCGCCCTGCCTGTGCGCGGCACCGCGTGGCTGGATCACGAATGGAGCGATTCGTTGCTGCCGCCCGGTGCGGTGGGCTGGGACTGGATCGGCATGAACCTGGCCGACGGCAGCGCGCTCACCGCCTTTCGCCTGCGCGCGGCCAACGGGCGCACCGTGTACGCCGGCGGCAGCCTGCGCAGTGCCAACGGCGCCTTTCGCAACTTCGCGGCCGACGAAGTGAGCTTCACGCCGCACCGCGTGTGGACCAGCCCGGCCTCGCAGGCGAAGTACCCGGTCGAATGGACGCTGCAAACACCGGCCGGCCGCCACCGCATCGTCGCGCTGCTCGACGCGCAGGAGCTCGACAGCCGCCAAAGCACCGGCACCATCTACTGGGAAGGCCTGAGCGAGCTGCGCGACGAGCAAGGCCAGCGCATCGGGCGTGGCTACCTTGAGATGACGGGCTACGCGGGCGCCTTGCGGCTGTAGCCGGCAGCACAGCCCTGCGAGGCCTTTGTAGACTCAGCCGATGAGTTCAGCCGCCCCCGCCACACCGACCACCCCCATCCCGCGCAACACCGCCTCGGCGCTGCCGCCGCCAGGCAAGAACGTCAAGTCGCTGGGCGGGCTCACGCCCTTTCTCAGGCCGTATCGATGGCGCATCGCGCTCGCGGTGGGTTTTCTGGTGATGGCGGCGGTCAGCACGCTGGTGTTGCCGGTGGCGCTCAAGACGCTGATCGACCAGGGTCTGGTGGCGGCCGACCCCGGCGAACGGGTGATGGCACTGCGCGATCATTTCTTTTCGCTGTTTGGCGTGGGCGCGGCACTCGGTTTGTTTTCGGCGCTGCGCTACTACACCGTGACCTGGCTGGGCGAGCGCGTCACCGCCGATCTGCGCAACGCGGTCTATTCGCATGTGCTGCGGCAAAGCCCGGAATTCTTCGAATCGACACAGACCGGCGAGGTGCTGTCGCGGCTGACCACCGACACCACGCTGGTGCAGGCGGTGGTGGGCTCGTCGCTGAGTCTCGGGCTGCGCAACGTGGTGATGGCCATCGGTGCGATGACCATGCTCATCATCACCAACCCCTATGTCATGGCGCAGGTGCTGGGCATCTTGGTGCTGGTGGTGTTGCCGTCGGTGTATTTCGCCCGGCGCATCCGCAAGCTCAGCCGCGCCAGCCAGGACCGCGTGGCCGACACCAGCGCGATCGCCGCTGAAGTGCTCAACGCCATCCCGGTGGTGCAAAGCTACACGCAGGAAGCCCGCGAGGCGCAGCGCTTTGACGAGTCGACCGAGAACGCCTTCGGCACCGCCGTCAACCGCACCCGCATGCGCGCGGTGCTGGTGGGCTTCATCATCACCGCCACCTTCGGCGCGCTGCTGTGGGGCCTTTACCAAGGCACGCAGGCGGTGGTGCGCGGCGACATCACCGCCGGGCACCTGGGCCAGACCGTGTTCTTCGTGATCATTCTGGTCAGCGGCGTGGCGGTGCTCGCCGAGGTGTACGGCGACATGCTGCGAGCCGCCGGCGCCACCGAGCGGCTGATGGAGTTGCTGGCCACCGAGTCGCCGATTGCCTCGCCGGCCGCACCGCGCGAGTTGCCGCTGGTGCAGCGCGGCTCGTCGGTCTCGCTTGACGCCGTCACCTTCAACTACCCGTCGCGCCCCAAGACGTCTGCGCTGAGCGAGTTCAACCTGACCATAGCGCCCGGCGAAACCGTGGCCCTGGTCGGCCCGAGCGGCGCGGGCAAGAGCACGGTGCTGCAGTTGCTGCTGCGCTTTTACGACGTGAGCCAAGGCACCGTGCGCATCGACGGCATCCCGGTGCGTGAGCTGGCACTCGACGCGCTGCGCGGTCGCATCGGCATCGTGCCGCAAGACAGCGTGATCTTCTCGGCCGACGCCATGGCCAACATCCGCTACGGCCGCCCCGAGGCGACCGACGCCGAGGTGATCGCCGCGGCCCAGGCGGCCTTCGCGCACGACTTCATCACCGCGCTGCCCGATGGATACCAGACCTTTCTGGGCGAGCGCGGCGTGCGCGTGTCGGGCGGCCAGCGCCAGCGCATCAGCATTGCGCGCGCGATCTTGAAGAACCCGCCACTGCTGCTGCTCGACGAGGCCACCAGCGCGCTCGATGCCGAGAGCGAACGCATGGTGCAAGCCGCACTCGAGGCGGCCATGAAGGACCGCACCACGCTGGTCATCGCGCACCGACTGGCCACGGTGCAGCGCGCCGACCGCATCGTGGTGATGGATGAAGGCCGCATCGTCGAGATCGGCAACCACGCCACCTTGAGTGCGGCCGGCGGCCTGTACGCGCGGCTGGCCAAACTGCAGTTCGATGCGTAGCTGAAAACGCATAATCCATGCGCACATCGAATGGAGGCGAACCATGCTGCGATTTGACGACTCTCCCAAGCGGGCCACCAACCTCAGCCTGAACGCCAAGGTGCTCGAGATGGCCCGCGAGCTGGGCATGAACATCTCGCAAACCGTCGACACGCTGCTCGCCGAAGAGGTGCGCAAGCGCTACTTCGAGCGCTGGAACGTCGACAACGCCGAGGCGATCGCGCACTACAACGCGCGCATCGAGCGAGAGGGCACGCTCTCGCAGCGCATCGACAAGCACCTCTCGGCGCACTCGGAGTCCGAGGAGGCCTCCCGCTGATGCCGCGCTTCGACGTCTACGCCAACCCGATCGCCGCAGACCGCAAGCACACCCCCTTCTGGCTGGACGTGCAGGCCGATCACCTGCAGACCCTGGCCACCCGCGTGGTGTTGCCGCTGTCGCGCCTGTCGAGCGCTCAGCCTTTGAAGCAACGACTCAATCCCGTGGTGGAGGTCGAAGGCACCTCGGTGTTTGCCGACACGGCCAACCTCGCGACGTTTCCGATTTCGCTGCTGCGCCGCCCGGTGGGCTCGCTGAGGCACGAGCGCATGGCCATCGACGATGCGCTGGATTTCCTGTTTTCCGGTTACTGACACCCCCATGCAAACCCCCTACGAAGACCTGATGCGCCATGTGCGCGACCACGGCGCGCTCAAGGCAGACCGCACCGGCACCGGCACCAAAAGCATCTTCGGCCACCAGATGCGCTTCGATCTGAGCGCGGGCTTTCCGCTGATCACCACCAAGAAGGTGCACCTGAAGTCGGTGATCCTCGAGTTGCTGTGGTTTCTGCGCGGCGACGGCAATGCGCGCTGGCTGCAAGAACGCGGCGTGTCGATCTGGAACGAATGGGCGCGCGAAGACGGTGACCTCGGGCCGGTCTACGGCGTGCAGTGGCGCAGCTGGCCCACACCGGGCGGCGGCCACATCGACCAGATCGCACAGGTCATCCAAACGCTCAAGACCAACCCCGACTCGCGCCGCATCATCGTGAGCGCCTGGAACGTGGCCGACCTGGACGCGATGGCGCTGATGCCGTGCCACGCGTTCTTCCAGTTCTATGTGGCGCCACCGGCAGTGGCGGGCGAGCCGGGCCGCCTGAGCTGCCAGCTGTACCAGCGCAGCGCCGACATCTTTCTGGGCGTGCCGTTCAACATCGCGAGCTACGCGCTGCTCACCCACATGGTGGCGCAGCAGTGCGATTTGCAGGTGGGCGACTTCATCTGGACCGGCGGCGACTGCCACCTCTACAGCAACCACGCCGAGCAGGTCGAGCTGCAGCTCGCGCGCGAAGCGAGGCCGCTGCCCACGCTGCACATCAAGCGCCGTCCGACGTCGATCGACGGCTACGAATTCGAGGACTTCGAGGTCGTGGGCTACGACCCGCACCCGGCCATCAAGGCGCCGGTGGCGGTGTGAGCGGCGGCTCGCGGCTCAGTAGTTGATGCTGAAGCGGTAGCCGCGAAAGCTGAGCACCGCCGAGCGCAAGGCAATGCGCTGCAGCGTCAGCTCAGACGTGAGCCGATCGCCTTCGCGGTACAGCGCACCATTGATGATCACCATGCGGCTGGCGGGCTGATCGGAATAGCTCGCGCCGCTGACCACCAACGTGGGCAGGCTGCTGATCACATCGGCAGGCAACTCGCTCATCGCCAGCACGCGAGGCTCGGGGGTCGAGCCTGAAGCCGATGCCGCTGCCGCAGGCGCCGCAGTCGAACGTGCGGCGGCGGAAGGGTCCGCAGCGGTCTGGCTGCGTGGTGCTGGTGCTGGCACAGACGCCATGCGCGCAGCTGCCGCAGCGTTGACCGGTGTGGCGACTGACTTGATCGCAGGTGGCGGATTGCGCCTGGGCGCTGGCTTGGACGCTGCCGAGACCACGGGCTCGGCAGCGGCGACCACCGGGGGCGGCGCGTTCACCTGCGCAGGCGGGTTGGCAGGCGCCGCAGGGGTGGATGGCGGCGCGGCCAGCGGTGCGGTCTGCGGTGGCAGCGCCGCAGGCGCAGGCCCATCGCTCGACAGCCACCACCACGCCAGCGCACCCAGCACCACGACGGCGATCACGACCAGCACCAGCGTCTTCCAAACGGGAGCGCGCTCTTCACGATCCAAGGCCACCCGAGCCATCGGCTGCGCGTGCAGACCCGGGATCTGGCCGCGGCTGCGTTCGGATTCAGCGCGCTTGAGCGCATCAAGGATGTAGGACATGGGCGCGGCTCGGTGAGCTTAGGGGCGGCGGGTGGTTGCGCTGGCCGCAGCGCTGGCGCTGGAGGATGACGCCACCGCAGATGCCGATTCAGCGGCTGAGGCCGATGCCGGTGCCGACGCTGCCGAAGCAGCGGCAGGTGCAGACGCCCCAGCGGCCACATCCACCGGCGCTGCGTTGGCGGAGGTGCGTCCGAGCAGCCAGTTGCCACCGGCCCACGCCACCGCCCCCAGCGCCATGCCCAGCACCAGTGTCATCAGCAAGGGACTGCGCTTGACGGCAGCGCCCGTCAGCGCATTGACTTCGGACGCATCGAACACCTCACGTGCGGCCTTGTCGATGATGTGGCGGTCCACCACCACCTTGCCACCCGCATAGGCGCCCAGCAAGGCGCGGTCGCACAGCAAATTGATGCGGCGCGGCACGCCGCGGCACAGCCGGTGGATGCGCTTGAGGCTGTCGATCGGAAAGGGGATGGGCCCCGACATGCCGGCCACGGCCAGGCGGTGGCGGATGTACTGCGCCGTCTCGTCCTCGGACAGCGCCTCGAGGTGAAAGCGCGCGATCACCCGCTGCGCGAGCTGCTGCAGCCCGGGCTGCGCCACCATGTCGCGCAGCTCGGGCTGACCGATCAGGATGATCTGCAGCAGCTTGCGCTCGTGGGTCTCGAGGTTGGTCATCAAGCGCAACTGCTCGAGCACATCGGGCGACAGGTTTTGCGCCTCGTCGATGATGAGCACGTTGTTCTGGCCCACACCGTGGGTGCGCAGCAAGAAGGCATTGAGCGGATCAAGGTAATCGGTGACCGTGGCCGTGCCTGGTCGGCGGTTGGGATAGGGCACCAGAAACTCATCGCACACCGAGCGCATCAGCTCGACCACGGTGAGCTTGGGATTGAAGATGTAGGCCACGTTGCAGCGCTTGGGGATCTGCTCGAGGAAGCAGCGGCACACCGTGGTCTTGCCCGCGCCGATCTCGCCGGTCAGCAGCACGAACCCGCCGCCACCGCCCAGCCCGTACAGCAGGTGCGCCAGCGCCTCGCGGTGCCGCTCGCTCATGAAGAGGTAGTGCGGATCCGGCGCGATGGAAAACGGAGCCTGCTTCAGGCCAAAGTATTCGGCGTACATGCGTCGGAGCATAGCCGCGGGAAACACCGGCCAGGCCGCGTGCCGCGCCGTGCGGCCCCTCCACCGACAATCTCTCACCTGCCACGCACTTGCCCAGCGAGTGCCCCACACGCCAGCCCCGCCCACGATGTCCAACGTCCCACCCCTCGTCGTCGACCTCGACGGCACGCTCACCCCCACCGACACGCTGCTCGA
>CAMCNE010000037.1 GCA_945875935.1 Bordetella parapertussis | reverse complement strand
CTCCGAAAGAACGTGATCGCCAAGTGCTACGGCGGTGACGTATCGCGCAAACGCAAGCTGCTTGACAAGCAGAAAGCGGGCAAAAAGCGCATGAAGCAGATCGGTTCCGTGGAAGTGCCGCAAGAGGCCTTCCTCGCCATTCTCCAAGTGGAAGATTGATGAGCAAGTTGACCGGTGTGCTCTATGCCTGCCTGATCGTTTTTCTGGGCGGGTGGTTTTTTGGCGAATGGGGCGGCAATTTCTCGGCGCTGCTGCTGGTGCTGACTTTGGTCACCATGGTGTACTGGTTGCTCGAGCGGTATCACTTTGCTCCCAAGCGGATTGCGGCCGTTGAGTCTCTTCAAGCGCAGGCGCTCGCGCGCAGGAAGCAACTGGCCGATCAGGGCATCGCCCGCGTCGATGAAGACTTTGGCCCAGCGCGCGAGCGCTTGTTGATGCAGCCTTGGTGGCTCGACTGGACGGCCGGACTCTTTCCCGTGATCCTGGCGGTGTTCTTGCTGCGATCTTTTTTGTTCGAGCCTTTCAAGATCCCTTCAGGCTCGATGATCCCGACCCTGTTGGTGGGCGACCTGATCCTGGTGAACAAGTTTCACTACGGCGTTCGCCTGCCGGTCATCAACAAGAAAATCATCGCCAACAATGACCCCGTACGCGGCGACGTGATGGTGTTTCGCTACCCGAAGGACACCAGCATCGACTACATCAAGCGAGTGGTCGGCGTGCCCGGTGACGAGGTGTCCTACCGTGGCCAGCGGCTGTATCTGAACGGCACGCTGGTCCCCACGCAGGCCATCCCCGACTTCTACAACGAGGACACCCTGAGGTACTCGGCGCAGTTCACCGAAGACCTGGGCACCATGACGCACCGGATGCTGGTCGATCGTTCGCGCGAGGTCTTCTTGCGCCCGATAGCCGTATTTCCGCTCAGTGAGAACTGCCGCTACACGGCCGAGGGCGTGACCTGCAAGGTGCCGCCGGGTCAGTACTTCATGATGGGTGACAACCGGGACAATTCCGAGGACTCGCGCTTTTGGGGCTTCGTGCCCGATGAGAACATCGTCGGCAAGGCGTTCTTCGTGTGGATGAATTTCGGCGATCTCAAGCGCATCGGTTCATTTCAGTGAGCTTGATCTCGCGCAAAATGAGCTCACATGTTTGCCGTTAGTTTCCTTCTGGGATGTGGGGCATGAAGCCATGACGAGAGTACTTACCAGCGGCCTTCGCCACCAGCGGGGCTTCAGTCTGTTCAGCCTGTTGTTCTGGGCGATATTGGTAGGTTTCGTGGCCTTGATGGGCATGCGAGTGCTGCCGACGATCAACGAGTTCCTCACCATCCAGAAGGCTGTCAACAAGTCGGCCCTCGAAGGTGGCAACACGGTGCCGGGCATCCGGGCTGCTTTCGACAGGCAAAAGGACATCGAATACTCGATCAGCTCGATCAGCTCGAGGGATCTCGACATCACCAAGGAAAACGACCATATCGTGGTGCGCTTTGCCTACGAAAAGGAGATCGAGTTGTTGAGTCCGGTGTTCCTGCTGATCAAGTACGAAGGGCGCTCGCCCTGATGATCGGCGAGCGTTCCTGGCAGACACGATCGCCCCCGATGGATCCCCGCCTCGACGCTCTTCAACGCCAGCTCGGCCTCCAGTTTGTCGATCCCGGTCTGCTGGCTCTGGCAGTGACTCACCGCAGCTACGGCGTCGAGCACAACGAGCGGCTTGAATTTCTGGGTGATGCGGTGCTGAGCCTGGCGGTTTCCAGCCTCCTTTACGAGCACTTTTCCGGCTGTGACGAGGGTGACCTGACGCGCGTGCGAGCGCACCTCGTTCGCGAGGACAGCCTGCACAAGGTGGCCTTGCGACATGGCTTTCCCGACGTGTTGCGATTGAGCGAGGGCGAAGCGCGCGGCGGCGGCGCGCAGCGCGCATCCATCCTTGCAGATGCGCTCGAGGCGGTGATCGGTGCCGCCTTTGTCGATGGCGGATTTCCTGCGGCGAGGGCTTTGGTGGCCCGATTGTTTGGCGATGTGATCAACTCCACCGACATCGCTGCGTGGTCCAAGGACGCCAAGACCGAGTTGCAGGAGTGGCTGCAGGCGCGGCGGCTGCCGGTGCCGGGCTACCGCATCAGCGCAACGCGGGGACAGGCCCATGCGCAGACCTTCGAGGTCGAGTGCGAGGTTCCTGCGCTGGGTTTGAAACACACTGGCGAAGGACGATCGCGCCGACTCGCCGAGCAGGAAGCGGCACGCCACATGCTCGATGCCCTGCAGATCACCGACCCGGCGGGCAGTCCTTTGCGCGCCTGATGAACTGTTACCCGTTTGCTCTTTGGATTCCTCGATGAATGATGACCATGACCGACGCTGTTGATACCCCTGCTGCTGCCGATCCCGCTGCGCAGCGATGCGGGCTGGTGGCCATCGTCGGCAGACCCAATGTGGGCAAGAGCACCTTGCTCAACGCGCTGGTTGGGCAAAAGGTCAGCATCACTTCCAGCAAGGCGCAGACCACGCGGCACCGCATCACCGGCATTCGCACCACGGGCGCGACGCAGTTCGTCTTCGTGGACACGCCCGGGTTCCAGATGCGCTATGCCGCTGCCCTGAACCGCACGCTCAACAAGACCGTGCACAGCGTGCTGGCCGATGTGGACGTGGTGCTGTTCGTGGTCGAGGCCGGCCGCTTCGGTCTGGACGACGCCAAGGTGCTGTCGCTGATGCCCTCAGGCGAATACGCCAAGCCGGTGTTTTTGATCGCCAACAAGCTCGATGCGGTGCATCGCCGCGCTGAACTCGCACCCTGGCTCAAGGGCATGCAGGACCGCCATGCATTTGCCGAGTTCGTGCCGCTGACGGCCAAGAAGGACGCCGACGTGCAAAGGCTGCTGGGCATCGTCGAGCCCTACCTGCCCACGCAACCCTGGTTCTACGAAGAAGACGCGCTGACCGACCGCAGCGACCGCTTCCTGGCCAGCGAGATCATCCGCGAGAAGCTCTTCCGGCTGATGGGCGACGAGCTGCCCTACACCTCCACGGTGATCATCGACAAGTACGAGGAAGAAGGTGGGTTGCGCCGCATCGCCGCGAGCATCGTGGTCGAGCGCGACGCCCACAAGGGCATGGTCATCGGCGGCAACGGCGAGCGCTTGAAGCGCATCGGCAGCGAAGCCCGACAGGAACTCGAAAAGCTCCTGGACGCCAAGGTGTTCCTCGAGATCTGGGTCAAGGTGCGCTCAGGCTGGGCCGACGATGAAGAGCATTTGCGCAGCTACGGCTATGAGTGAAGCGCACGGCTCGGCCACCACGCTTGCGCGTTTGGTCTGAGTGCGCGCGGTGGCCACCTCCCGTCGCACGCCCGCGGTGCTCACGGCCTATGTGCTGCACCGCTACGACTGGAGCGAGTCGAGCCTGATCCTCGACGTGTTCACCCGCGAGCAGGGTCGGCTAATCGTGGCTGGCAAGGGCGCCAAGCGCCCCTATTCGCAACTGCGCTCGGTGCTGCTGCCGTTTCAGCGCCTTCACATCTCGCTCGGACGCGCGCCCAAGGCCGATGCCATGGAGGGCGTCGCCTCCGAGCGCGAGGTGCAAACCCTGCGCAGCGCCGAATGGGCCGGCGGTGCAGCCATGCTCACCGGCGCGGCGCTGTTCAGCGGCTTTTATCTCAACGAGTTGTTGATGAAGTTGCTGGCCCGCCACGACGCCCATGCCGCGCTGTTCGACGCCTATGCCGCCACCCTGCCGGCGCTGGCGGGTGGCGATGAGTCGTCTGTCCAGTCGGCTTTGCGTGCCTTCGAGATCACGCTGCTGCAGCAAATGGGCGTGCTGCCCGATCTCAGTCAGGTCACGACCACGCTCGAATCGCTGGCCGCCGACACTCGCTACGCCGTGCTCCCCGAGGCCGGCGTTGCGAGGGCGCGTCCAGGCGAGTCGGGTCTGCCCGGATCGGCCTTGATCGGTGTGCAGGCCGCGCTGCTGCACGGCAGCCTGCAGGCCGTGGCTCACGCCGTTTCGACCCACCTGCCCGAATGGCGTCAGGTCCTGCGCGGCTTGCTTCACTATCATCTCGGCGGTCCGGCGCTGCGCACCCGCAAGGTGATGCTCGAGTTGCAAGGCCTGTCGACTCCGGGCCACCCCGCCCCCGCACCATGAACCCATTGCTCACCACCGGCCTTGACGCGCACCGCGGCCACACCGCGCTGTCGGTCAATCTCAACAAGGTGGCGCTGCTGCGCAACCAGCGCGCGCTGGGCATCCCCAGCGTCACCCGCGCAGCCACGCTGTCGCTCGAGGCAGGCGCCCATGGCATCACGGTGCACCCACGCCCCGACGAGCGCCACATCCGCGCTCACGACGTGTTCGATCTGGCTGCGCTGATGCAGGACTGGCCGCAAGCCGAGTTCAATGTCGAGGGCAACCCGCTGCACAACCTGATGGACTTCATCCGTCAGTTGACACGTCAGGGCCTGCCGCTGCATCAGTGCACCTTCGTGCCTGATGCGATGGACCAGTCCACCTCCGACCACGGCTGGCGGCTGACGCACGACGCCGATGCGTTGCGTCCGCTGATTGCCGAGGCTCAGTCCCTGGGTGTGCGCGTCAGCCTGTTCATGGACCCCGTGCCGCAGGCGATGGCCGCGGTGCGTGCGCTGGGCGCCGAGCGCGTCGAGCTCTACACCGAGAGTTATGCAAGCGCTCATGGCACCGCCGAGTTGGCCGCCGTGTTGGCGGGCTTCACCGCCACGGCCGAAGCCGGCCTGCGCGAGGGCTTGCAGATCAACGCCGGCCACGACCTCAACCGCGACAACCTCACCGACTTCCTGCGTGCGGTGCCCGGTGTGCAAGAGGTGTCGATCGGCCACGCGCTGATCGCCGATGCGCTCGAGCGGGGTTTGGGCGAGGCGGTGCGCGACTACCTTCGCTGCATCCACCGCGCGGCGGGTGCGGCTGCGAGCACGCCGTGATCTACGGCGTGGGCACCGACATCTGCGACCTGCGTCGCATTGCGGCCACGCTCGAGCGGCGCGGCGAGCGCTTCGCTGAAAAGGTGCTTGGCCCGCAGGAGATGCTGGTCTTTCGCGCCCGGCGCGCGCGTGTCGAAGCGCGTGGCATCAGCTACCTGGGCACGCGGTTTTCAGCCAAGGAAGCCTTCTCCAAGGCCATCGGCCTGGGGCTGCACATGCCCATGACCTGGCGCGACTGCGAAATCCTCAACCTGCCCAGCGGCCAGCCGCACATCTGCCTGCACGGCGCGCTCGCCGTGTGGTTCGATGAGCGCCGGCTGCGCGCGCAGGTGAGCCTCACCGACGAAACCGACTACGCCACCAGCTTTGTGGTGGTTGAAAGCCTGCCATGACCAAAACCAAACCGACGGCTCCCGTCGCCAGCGTGCACGCCCCGGTGGTGCTCGACATCGAAGGCCTCGGCCTCAATGCGGCCGATCGGCGCCGCCTGCGCCACCCGCTGACTGGCGGGCTGATCCTGTTCGCGCGCAACTGGCAAGACCGCCAGCAACTCACCGAGCTCACCGCCGAGATCAAGTCGATCCGCCCCGACGTGCTGGTGTGCGTCGACCATGAAGGCGGGCGCGTGCAGCGCTTTCGCACCGACGGATTCACCCACATGCCGCCCATGCGCCGGCTTGGCGAGCAGTGGATGAAAGACCCGCTGGGCGCCACCGATGCGGCCACCGCGAGCGGCTTCGTGCTGGCCAGCGAGCTGCGCGCGTGCGGTGTCGACATGAGCTTCACGCCGGTGCTCGACCTCGACTTCGGCGCCAGCAGCGTGATCGGTGATCGCGCGTTCCACCGCGATGCGCGCGTCGTCACGATGCTCGCCAAGAGCCTCATGCACGGCTTGCTGCGCGCAGGCATGGCCAACTGCGGCAAGCATTTCCCCGGGCATGGATTCGTCAAGGCAGACAGCCACCTCGAAATTCCTGTGGACAAGCGCTCGCTCAAGGCCATCCTGGCCGACGACACGCGCCCCTACGAGTGGTTGAGCACCAGCTTGTCCAGCGTGATGCCGGCGCACGTGGTGTACCCCAAGGTCGACGCCAACCCGGCCGGCTTCTCGTCGCGCTGGCTCAATGACATCCTGCGTTCACAGCTTGGGTTCACCGGCGCGGTCTTCAGCGACGACCTGAGCATGGCCGGAGCGCGCCGCATCGCCGGTGTCGAGGTCAGCTACACCGATGCGGCTGAAGTGGCGCTCAACGCGGGGTGCGATCTGGTGCTGCTGTGCAACCAGTCGGGCGATGGCGGAGCGGCCGTGGATGAATTGCTCGACGGCCTGCTCGAGTCTCAGACCGCCGGTCGCTGGCAGGCCAATGAGGACAGCGAGCAGCGTCGAGTGGCCCTGCTGCCGCAAACGCAGCCGCTGACCTGGGATCAGTTGATGCACGACGCTGCCTATCAGCGCGCACTGGAATTGCTGCCCTGAGCGGCACGCGCTGCCTTTGGCAGCCACCATGAGAAACGGCGCACCGAGGTGCGCCGTTTCCGTTGGTGAGCCGGTTTGCCGGCTCAGCGGGTCACGCTCAGGCTGACGGCTTGTCGGCTTCGGACTCGAAAGGCAGGGTCACCTGCGACAGGTCCTTGCGCGTTTCCACCAGCATCAGCGGGCCTTCGTCGATCACCGCAGCCGGCTTGATCGCGCGCGGCACGTGCACGGGCTTGGGTTCGTTGGCCATCGCCTCTTGCGCCGAGCGCATCTTGTCGGCGTCGGAGTTGACCCACTGCAGACCTGCGGACTCGGCCACCGCCGCAAGGGCTGTGGTCTCGAGGACGAACGGTGCTGTGGCCGATGCGACGACAGGCTCGACCACCGCCGGGGCTGCGATGACCACAGGCGCTGGCGTTGGCTGCACCACCGGTTCAGCCACCGCGACCATCACGGGTGGCGCCACGATGACCGGAGCTTCGGGCTCGACCTCGGCCTGTTCCACCGGTGCTGCTTGCGCGGGGATGAACTCGGCCACGGCATCCACGACCTCTGCCGCCACGATGGACGTCGCTGGGCGCGGGGCTTCGATTGGGCCGCTGTCAGATGTCTGCTCGCCGAGCGACGAAACGACGGGCTCGGATGCCGAGTCAACCGCAGCTTCGCCATCGGTGCGCGCCTCGCCACGATCACCACGACCTCGGCCGCGACCGCCACGACGGCGGCCGTCACGCTCGCCGGCTTCGACAGCCTCGGCTGGCGAAGCGGTTTGAGCGTCGCCCTCATCGTCGCCGGTCACGGGCAGATCGGCGGCAAGTTCACCGTCACCATCCACCGGCCGCGCTGCATTGCGATCGCGTCCACCGCGACCACCGCGGCGACGGCGACGGGTCTTGCCCTCGCCGGATTCCGAGCCTTCTGCGCCTTCGGCAGCCTGCTCCGAGCCCTCGACGGCTGATGCCGCCAACTGGCCTTCAGCGTCGACATCGGGAACGGGCAAGCCGTTTTCATCAACGGGGGGCTCGCCGCTGCGAGCGTCACGCTCGGCTCTGTCGCCACGACCGCGACCGCCACGACCGCCACGCGAGCGGCGGTTCTCGTCACCGGCTTCGGCAGTCACGTCGCTGCGTGCGGGGCGTTCTTCACGGACCACGCTGCTGTCGGCGGCGGTCATCTCGTCGGTGCGTGCACCGCGGCCTGGGCGTGCGTCGCGACGCTCACCGCCGCGGCCTTCAGGGCGGGCCTCGCCAGTGCGCTCCGGGCGCTTTGCGTCACGGCCACCGCGGCCGCCACGGCCACCGCGGCCGTTTCGATCACCACGGCCAGCATCGGTGGGCGAGGGCAGCGGCGTGGCAACGACCGCCGCAGGCGCGGCAGGTGCGGCTTCACCGCCACCAAACAGGCGCCCCAGCCAGCCGAAGAAGCCGCCGCTCGCTGCGGGCGCGGGCGCCGGCACGGCCACTGAGGCCACGGGCGCGGAAGCAGGCCTGGGCACCGGTGCCGGTGCGGGGGTCTCGGGCATGATGCCCTTGACCACGGGCTCTTGCTTCGGTGCAGTCTTCTCGCGACGGGTGACGCCGGTTTCTTCGGACGCCTCTTCGATCATGGTGTAGCTGGCCTGCAGGTTTTCCAGGCGCGGATCGTCGTGGCGCAGCCGCTCAAGCCGGTAGTTCGGCGTGTCGAGGTTCTTGTTGGGCACCAGCAGCACGGTGACGCGCTGCTTGAGCTCGATCTTGGTGATTTCGGTGCGCTTTTCGTTGAGCAGGAAGCTGGTCACTTCCACCGGCACTTGCACATGCACGGCGGCGGTGTTTTCCTTCATCGACTCTTCTTGCACCATGCGCAGGATCTGCAGCGCGCTGGATTCGGTGTCGCGGATGTGGCCGGTGCCGTTGCAGCGCGGGCAGGTGATGTGGCTGCCTTCGCTGAGCGCCGGGCGCAGGCGCTGGCGGCTGAGTTCGAGCAGGCCGAACTTGCTGATGGCGCTGACCTGCACGCGGGCACGGTCGGGGCGAAGTGCCTCGCGCAGTCGGGTTTCGACCTCGCGGCGGTTCTTCGACTCGTCCATGTCGATGAAGTCGACCACGATCAGGCCGCCCAGGTCGCGCAAGCGCATCTGGCGTGCGATCTCGTCGGCCGCTTCAAGGTTGGTGCGGGTGGCGGTTTCCTCGATGTCGCTTCCGCGGGTGGAGCGTGCGGAGTTGACGTCCACCGACACCAGCGCTTCGGTGTGGTCGATCACGATCGCGCCGCCCGAAGGCAGGTTGACGGTGCGCGAGAACGCCGTTTCGATCTGGTGCTCGATCTGGAAGCGGCTGAACAGCGGCGCGTCGTCGCGGTAGCGCTTGACCTTGGGCGCCATCTCCGGCATCACGTGGGCCATGAACTGCTGGGCCTGCTCGTAGATGTCGTCGGTGTCGATGAGGATTTCGCCCACATCGGCGGTGAAGTAGTCGCGGATCGCGCGGATCACCAGCGACGACTCCTGATAGATCAGGAACGCGCCCTTGCCCGCCTTGGAAGCGCCGTCGATGGCGTCCCACAACTTGAGCATGTAGTTCAGGTCCCACTGCAGCTCGGGCGCGGTGCGGCCGATGCCGGCGGTGCGAGCGATCAGGCTCATGCCCTTGGGGTACTCGAGCTGGTCGAGGTTTTCCTTGAGCTCTTCGCGCTCTTCGCCCTCAACGCGGCGGCTCACGCCACCGCCACGAGGGTTGTTGGGCATCAGCACCAGGTAGCGTCCGGCCAGACTCACCATCGTGGTCAGTGCCGCGCCCTTGTTGCCGCGCTCTTCCTTTTCAACCTGAACCAGCAGGCTGTCGCCTTCGCGGATCGCGTCTTGAATGCGCGCGGTGCGCACATCGACGCCTTCGCGGAAGTAGTTGCGCGAGATTTCCTTGAACGGCAGGAAGCCGTGGCGGTCTTCGCCGTAGTCAACGAAGCAGGCCTCGAGCGAAGGCTCGACGCGGGTGACTACCGCCTTGTAGATGTTTCCCTTGCGCTGTTCGCGCCCTTCGATTTCAGTCTCGAAATCCAGCAACTTCTGGCCATCGACGATGGCGAGGCGACGCTCTTCGGGCTGCGTCGCATTGATCAACATGCGTTTCATCTGTACTCCTGTGCCGTGGCCATCTGGCCGCCGGATTCATCAAATTGCCCGCACCGAACACCGGCGCTGGCTCATCAATGCACGAGAAGTGCCCGCGAAGCCCGAAAGGAATCGCCCTGGACTGCACCGGTGCGACCCTGGGGGTCGGCGGCGCAGCGTTGGCGCTTGCGTGGTCGTGATGGAAACGGATTCGCAAGCCTTGCCTCGGTCCGTCGCGCCACAAGGGCGTGAGGGCATGGGAGGTTGGGCAAGTGTCTTCAGTAGATGTCCCGGTCGGCCGCAGCCCGAACCAACGCCCAGCGGCCGCAAAGGGCGCCGTGGGGGTCAGACTCTGGCTGAGCGAAGGGATCGTGGAAGACGTCATCCGCGTGATCACTGGACGCTGGCAACAGCGGTCGGACAGCCAGCCCTGATGGGGGCCGTCTGTGCCGGTCTGTCACCGGAAAAACCTTGGTTGGTTTCGAAGCGTGGCTTCGAAGGGCTCGATGGACGATTTCTCTGCCGCCATCAACCTGGGGCCGCTGCAACTCTTGGGGTCACAGCCCGCCGCACGCTGAGTGCGTTGCATCACCTGTGACCGGAACTTGCATCCCGGCCGCCACCTCACGTTGCAAGTGCGCGAGTAAACTCAAGAAAATCAAACACTTACAGCGCAAACGTGGTGCACCAAATTATAGGGGCCAAAAAGGCCCGGGCGACCACGTCAGACGCCCCGGTGCCCGCAAAAACCGCCCCGCCGGCGGTGGTCAGGGTGCTCGTTGATGAAGGCTCCGAGGGCCAGCGGCTCGACAACTTCCTGATGCGACTGCTCAAGGGCGTGCCCAAGACGCACGTCTACCGGGTGATCCGTTCGGGCGAGGTGCGCGTCAACAAGGGCCGCGCCGCCGCCGACACCCGGCTCGTGCTTGGCGATGAGGTGCGCGTGCCACCGGTGCGCACCGGGCCCACCGCCGCCGAGCGCGGTGAAGCCCCCGCGCCGGCACGTGAATTTCCGGTGGTGTTTGAAGACGAGCACCTGATTGCCATCGACAAACCCGCCGGCGTGGCGGTGCACGGCGGCAGCGGCGTGAGTTTTGGCGTGATCGAGCAGTTGCGACAGGCGCGGCCCGAGGCGAAGTTTCTCGAACTGGTGCACCGGCTCGACAAGGAAACCTCGGGTCTTCTGCTGATCGCCAAGAAGCGCTCGGCGCTGCTCGCGATGCAAGAGCAGTTTCGCCAGCACGCCGGCCACAAGACCATCGCCAAGACCTACAGCGCGCTGGTGCTCGGTCGCTGGTCGCCGTCAAAGAAGGTCATCGATGTCGCGCTGCACAAATACCTCTCGGCCGATGGCGAGCGCCGCGTGCGCGCCGTCGATGCCGATGACGCCGATGGCCGCCGCTCGATCACGCTGGTCAAGGTGGTCGAGTCGTTCGAGCGCTTCAGCTTGCTCGACGTGACCATCAAGACCGGCCGCACCCATCAGATCCGCGTGCATCTGCTGCACGAGGGGCACGCGATTGCCGGCGACGACAAGTACGGCGACTTTGCGGCCAACCGCGCGCTGGCGCGTGGCGAGTCGGTGCCCGGCGTGCGCTTTGATCGCATGTTCTTGCACGCGCGCAGCTTGCGCTTTGCTCACCCTTTGAGCGGCGAGACCATCGAGTTGCAGGCTGCGCTTCCGTCAGAATGCCTTGGATTGCTGCAACAGTTGGCGATGCGCGAGCGCCAGCCACCCCCAGGGCCCCTTTGACATGACCCGATCCTCTCAGTTCGATCTCATCGTCTTTGACTGGGACGGCACGCTTTTCGATTCCACAGCCTTGATCGCGCGCTGCATCCAGGCCGCGTGCGCCGATCTCGACCAGACGGTGCCCAGCTTGCGCGATGCCAGCTACGTGATCGGCATGGGCCTGGTCGAGGCCTTGCAGCATGCAGCCCCCGGCCTGCCGGCCCATCGCTATGGCGAGCTTTCCGATCGCTACCGGCACCACTACGCCGCGCGGCAAGGAGAGCTCTCTTTGTTCGACGGCGTTTTGCCCATGCTGTCCTCATTGAAGGCGCGCCAGCACCGCCTCGGCGTGGCCACCGGCAAGTCGCGCCGTGGTCTGGACGAGGTGCTGGGCAGCGTGCAGCTTCGCGGCATGTTCGATGCCACCCGGACCGCCGATGAAACGCGCTCCAAGCCGCATCCGCAGATGCTGCAAGAGCTCATGGCGCAACTGACCGTGGACCCCGAGCGCACCTTGATGATTGGCGACACCATCCACGATCTGCAACTGGCCGGCAATGCGGGAGCCGCTTGCGTGGGCGTCAGCTACGGCGCGCACGACCATGAATCGTTTGCCGACTTCGGACCGCGGTTCGTGGCCCATTCGGTCGGTGAACTCGACGCATGGCTGGCGCAACATGGCTGAGCAAGAAGCCGCCCCCGTGCGCCTGTGCGCTGCCGATGAGCTCGTCGAGCGCGGCGATGCGGTGGTCTTCGACGTGATCCAGTGGCGCGACAAGGCCACGGCCTTCGCCATGCGCTTCGACGGCGAGGTGGTGGCCTACCTGAACCGCTGCGTGCACGTGCCCACCGAGATGGACTGGGAGTACGGCAAGTTTCTCGATTCCGGGCGCGACTTCATCATGTGCTCAATCCACGGCGCCAGCTACAACCCGAGCAACGGCCGCTGCGTGGGCGGGCCGTGCGGTCGCGGCAGCCTGACGAAGCTGCGCGTCGAGGAGCGAGATCAGCAGGTGTATTGGTATCCTTCCCCAGACACCCAGCCCGCACCTCCCACCTCGGCGTCAGACGCTTGAGCACCGACGAAACCCATTGATGACCCCCGACAACGAACAGCCAGCACGCACACCCTCCGAGCTCGGCGGCTGGGACGAGACCGCGACACAGATTGCACAGCTTTACCTTCAGGAGCGGCGCAGCGATCGGCGCTGGCGGGTGTTTTTCAGACTGGTGTGGCTGGCGGTGTTCGCGCTGCTGGCGTGGACGGCGTACTCAGATCACCTGTTGCCCGCCCCGCCCATCGGTCCGCACACCGCGCTGGTCGAAGTCCGCGGCGAGATTGCCTCGGACACCGAGGCCAGTGCCGACAACCTGATCGGTGCCCTCAGGAGCGCCTTCGAGGACGAGGGCTCGCAGGCGGTGGTCTTGCGCATCAATTCGCCTGGTGGCAGTCCGGTGCAGGCGGGCCTCGTCTACGACGAGATCCGGCGCTTGAAGTCGCTGCACAACAAGAGGGTGTTCGCGGTGGTCGAGGAGGAGTGCGCCTCGGGCGCCTATTACATCGCCGCTGCGGCTGACGAGATCTACACCGACAAGGCCAGCATCGTGGGCTCCATCGGCGTGCTGATGGACGGTTTCGGTTTCGCCAGCGCCATGGAAAGGCTGGGCATCGAGCGGCGCTTGCTGACCGCTGGCGTGAACAAAGGCATCGGCGACCCGTTTTCGCCACTCAGCGACGAGCAGCGCGGCTACCTCAAGGCCACGCTCGATCAGGTCCACCAGCAGTTCATTGCCGTGGTGCGCGAGGGGCGCGGCGAGCGCCTGAAGGAAACGCCCGAGATCTTCTCCGGCCTGTTCTGGAACGGTGAAGAAGCCGTCAAGCTCGGCTTGGCCGACCACCTCGGCAGCCTCGATTACGTGGCGCGCGAGGTGATCAAGGCCGAAGACATCATCGACTACACGCCCAAGGAAAACATCGCCGAGCGCCTTGCCAACCGCTTTGGCGCGTCGATTGGTGCCGGTGCGGTGCGCGCGCTGCACAGCATGGGCGGCATGCGCTGAGCGCTGAGCGCCGGACCCGGCCGACGCTGACCACGACTGCGGGTTGCAGCGGGCTCAGTGATCGTGGTTGCAGCCCGGGCCGTGCACATGCGGCTGATGGGCCGGCTTGATTTCCACCGCCGCGTGAGCGTGGTCGTGGCCGCAGTCCGGGCCGTGCACATGGCCATGGTCGTGGCTGTGGCTGTGTGATTCGGCGGGCGCTGCCACGTCGGATTCAACGCGGATCAACGAGCCGTCCTCGGCCACCAGCACATCGCCGTCGTGCACGGCGCTGCCGTCCGGCAGCGACACCTGCAGGCCGCGGCCTTGAGAGTCCGTGGCCTCGAAGCGAGGGCCCGACTGGGTGGCGCCGTGCAGCCTGACGGTGGCCGCGCGATCGAGCAGCACGCGGCTCAGACCGCGACCTTGAGAGATGAGTTTGTTGGCATTGAGCATGGCTTGCGGCGCAAAGCGCGTGAAGTGGGAGGTGGGAAGCGAAGTCTGGCACGAAGCGCTTTTCATCAGGGAGTCGGCCCACCAGACCCGCGAGAAAGCCCTGATTCCAAATGAGAATGATTCTGATTAGTATGGATATGTGTTCAATCAACCTCAACACCAAGCCATGACAACGATGCTGTACTCCCCAAGATCCAGGCTCGCCGCTGCGGCCCTCGTGTGCGGCCTGTGGCTTGTGCTGTTCGCGCCCGGCGCGCACGCTCAGGCGGTGCTCAATCTCTACACCGCTCGTCACTACCAGACCGATGAGGCGCTCTACGCCAACTTCACCCGCCAGACGGGCATCAAGGTCAACCGGCTCGAAGGCAAGGAAGAAGAACTCGTCGAGCGCATCAGGAATGAAGGCGCGAGCAGCCCGGCCGACGTGCTGATCACGGTCGACGCGGCGCGCCTGGCGATCGCGGACAAGGCGGGCTTGTTCCAGCCGCTGACTTCGGCTTTTCTGGAGTCACGCATACCGGCAGCCATGCGCACGCCGAACTGGGCTGCCTTCTCAAGCCGCGCGCGGGTGATCGTCTACAACAA
Source organism: Bordetella parapertussis (assembly GCA_945875935.1). Lineage (GTDB taxonomy): Bacteria > Pseudomonadota > Gammaproteobacteria > Burkholderiales > Burkholderiaceae_C > PBB1. The sequence continues at coordinate 6,237 of CAMCNE010000037.1, read as the reverse complement.
GTCTGCCGTGAACCCGGCCTGGCTGCAGACCTACGAAGATCTGGCCGCACCCCGCTTGAAGGGCCAGCTGTGCGTGCGCTCGGGCGCCCACCCCTACAACCTGTCGCTGGGCGCGGCCCTGCTGGTGCACGACGGTGAGGCCGAAACCGAGGCCTGGGCCCGGGGTCTGGTCGTCAATTTCGCCCGGCCACCCAAAGGCGGTGACACCGACCAGCTCAGGGCCGTGGCTGCCGGCGAATGCGGCGTGACCATCTCCAACAGCTACTACCTGGCGCGCCTGATGCGATCGACCAAGCCCGAGGATCAGCAGGTCATGCGCGCGCTCGGCGTGGTGTGGCCCAACCAGAAGACCTGGGGTGCGCACGTGAATGTGTCGGGTGGCGGCATCGTCAAGTCGGCGCCCAACCGCGAGTCGGCGGTGAAGTTCCTCGACTACCTGGCCAGCGACGAGGCACAGCTGTACTTTGCCGATGGCAACAACGAGTGGCCGGTGGTCAAGGGCCTGGTCGTGAAGAACCCCGCGCTGGAAGCGCTGGGTGCTTTCGTGGCTGACACCCTGCCGATCGGGCAACTCGCTGGCCAGACCGCTGCGGCGCAGCGTGTGTTCGACCGCGCTGGCTGGCGCTGAAGGCGCGAGCGCCGCAGTGACTCAGGGCCGCTCGCGGGCGATCTGCCGGCACAGCACGAGCAGCGGCAGCAGTCCCACGGCCAAGATGGCCAGCGTGGCGGTTGAGGCTTCTGCCAGCCGTTCATCGGTGGCCAGCGTGTAGGCCTGCGTGGCCAGCGTGTCGAAGTTGAACGGCCGCATCACCAGCGTGGCGGGCAGTTCCTTCATCACGTCAATGAACACCAGCAGGCCTGCGGTGAGCAGACCACGCCGCAGCAGCGGCAGGTGCACTCGGCGCAGCGACTGCGCCGGTGTCAGGCCCAGGCTGCGCGATGCGTCGTCCATGTGCGGAGTCACCCGGTGCAGCGCCGAATCCACCGTCTGCAGCGCCGAGGTCATGAAGCGCACCAGGCAGGCGAACACCAGCGCGGCAATCGTGCCCGTGAAGATCAGCCCGGTGTGCCAGCCAAAGGTCGACAGCAGCCACTGGGCGATCAGGTTGTCGGCGCGGGCCACCGGAATCAGCACGCCCACCGCGATCACCGAGCCGGGCAGGGCATAACCCAGTTCGACCGCCCAGTGGGCGCTGCGGGTCAGGGGCCGCGGATCGAGGCGCCTGGCATAGGCCACCAGCACCGCCAGCGCGACCGCCAGCGTGGCTGTCAGCCCGGACACCATCACGCTGTTGCCGGCCAGCGTGAAAAAGCGCATGCCGAACTGCGCGTCGCCATCGGTGAGCGCCAGGTGCAGCAGCAGGCCCGCCGGCACCACGAAGCCGATCAGCACCGGCAGCACGCACGCCGCGACCGACGCGAAGGCCGCCCACCCCGTCAGGGGCAGCCCCCTCGATGGCTTGGGCCGCAGCCCCGGACCATGGAAGCGAGCAGCGCCACGTGATTGACGCTCGAGCGCCAGCACCAGCACGACAAAGCCCAGCAGACACATGGCCAACTGCGCGGCCGCCACACGGTCGCCCAGCGAAAACCATGCACGGTAGATGCCGGTGGTGAAGGTCTGTACCGCAAAGTAAGACACGGTGCCGTAGTCGGCCAGCGTTTCCATCAGCGCCAGAGCAACGCCTGCGGCGATCGCAGGGCGCGCCATCGGCAGCGAAATCCGCCTGAAGCCTTGCCATGGCGACAGCCCCAGCGACATGCCCGCCTCCAGCAGTGCGGCTCCGCGCTCCAGGAAGGCCGCTCGGGCCAGCATGAAAACGTAGGGATACAGCACGAAGGCAAACATCACCACCGCACCACCCAGCGATCGCACCTCGGGAAACCAGTAGTCGGCACGCGTCCAGCCCATCGTCGCGCGCAGCCAACCCTGCACCGGCCCTGCGAACTGCAGCGCGTCGGTGTAGGCATAGGCCATCACATAGGCCGGCATCGCCAGCGGCAGCACCAGCGCCCATTCAAGGCTGCGGCGCAGCGGGAACTCGAAGTGCGTCACCAGCCAGGCGGCACCCACACCGATCAGCGCGGCCAGCCCGCCCACGCCGAGGCACAGCCAGATCGTGGTGACGATGTAGCCCGGCAGCACCGTCGAGGCCAGATGCGGCCAGGTGCCGGGTGTGCCAGGCAGCAAGGTGTTGGTGGCCACCGACACGATAGGCAACGCCATCAGGCAGGCCACCAGCACGGCGCTCACGCCCAACCAGCCCAGCGGTCGTCGATGCGGCCAACTCGCAGCGGGCTTTGGGGCAGGGCTTTCGCGGGGGGCGGCGAGTGTCATTCGAGGGCTATCATGGAAATGAGAGTGATTCTTATGCAGAGTGGAGTCTGCGTCATCCTGTCATGAACCCTGTGGCCGCCCCTGTTCTGGCGCTGAACGCCGTGTCTCACGCCTACGGCCCCCGTGCCACGGCCGTCGGTTTGAGCCTGGCGCTTCCTGCCGGCAGCATCTGCTGCGTGCTGGGTCCGTCGGGTTGTGGCAAAACGACCGTGCTGCGCTGCATTGCGGGGTTCGAGCGCCTGACGGCAGGCGAAATCTCCATCGATGGCCAGACGGTCAGCGGCCCGCGCATCCACGTCTCACCCGAGCAGCGCCGCATCGGCATGGTGTTTCAGGACTACGCGCTGTTTCCGCATCTCAACGTCGAGCGCAACGTGTCGTTCGGAACGCACGGCAGCGCGGCCGATCGAGCGCGTGTGGCCGAGCTCATCGACATGGTCGGCCTGAGTGCCAAGACCCTGAGCTACCCGCACGAGTTGTCCGGCGGACAGCAGCAGCGCGTGGCACTGGCGCGTGCGCTGGCGCCACAGCCGCGGGTGCTGCTGATGGACGAGCCGTTCTCCAACCTCGACGTCGAACTGCGCGAGCAGCTCGCGGCCGAGGTCAGAGCCGTGCTCAAGGCGACGCTCACGACGGCCGTGTTCGTGACCCACGACCAGAACGAAGCCTTCGCGATGGCCGACGAAGTGGCCGTGATGTCCGAGGGTCGCCTGGAGCAGATCGACAGCGCCTACAACCTGTACCACCGACCGACCAGCCGCTTCGTGGCCGACTTCATCGGGCAGGGCGTGTTCTTGCCCGGCGTGGTGGTGGCCGATCGCTGCGTGGCCATCGAGATCGGCGAGGTGCGATCGGCCGATCCGCTGTGCTACGCTGATGACGACAGCGAATGCGGTGTGGGCAGTCGCATCGACGTGCTGCTGCGCCCGGACGACGTGGTGCACGACGACGCCAGCCCGGTGCAGGCCGTCGTGCGACACAAGGCCTTTCGCGGCGCCGACTTTCTGTACACGCTCGAGTTGCCCAGCGGCGCGCGGGTGCTGTCGATGGTGCCGTCGCATCACAACCACCGCATCGCAGAGCCGATCGGCATCCGTCTCCAGATGGATCACCTCATTGCATTTCCGCGCTTGAACTGAGGTCGTGCCCCCCGTGGACTCAGGGGTGTTGCTTGCCGGCGCCACGGGCGGCTTTGGCGGCCTTCTTGCGCTCCTTGCCACGCCAGAACCTGGGCTGCTCAATGAAGCGCTGCAGGTCGGGGCGACAGGCCCTCAGCGCCCGCTCGCGCTGCGCGGCAAGCCAGCCCAGTGCGAACAGCGCCCGGGTGTCATGCGGTGCGGCGGCCGAATACAGCGCGATGCCCACGGCGATGTCATTGAGCGTGCCCAGCCGTTCCTGCAAGGCACGCAGGCCTTTGAGGTAGCCCTGCACCGCGGCATCGTCGAACACGCTCGCGCAGAACTCGGCCGCATAGCGCAGCCGCTTGATGTGCTTGCGCAAGCGGTGGCGGCCTTCGTCGTCGAGCAGGTCGAACGACTGCGCGTCAGCCACCACGCCGCGGTGCCAGCGGTTCAGCCGCTGGGCCAGCCGCTCGCGCAGCGGCAGCTCGGCGGGTGCATCGACCTGATCGAGCGGTGTGTGGCCGGGGTGCATGTGGCTGGGGTGCGTGACCGCGCTGACCGACCTGCTCCAGGCCGATACCCGCGCGTTGCGCGCCGGCACGCCGCCTTGCAAGCGGCCGATCAGCGCCAGCAGCAGACGTTGCGTTTGCATGCGTCGCACCAGCGTGGCCGGCTCCGCAGCGGCCTCGCCGACCGGCAGCGCAGGCGCTTCGCCCGGCTGCCCCACCGCCTCGAGCGCGCGCTTGAGCGCCAGCAGCAGCGGGCCGGCGACGGCCTCTTGGTCGCGCGCGGCGCCCAGCTGCCGAAACAGCTCGGCCGCGTCGACCGACAGCGCCGCTCGGCTGGCCGCGTCCATCGCGTCGCCCAGCTGCGAGCCGTCGAAAAAGCGCAGCGCCGTACGCAGCCGTCGCAGTCCCACGCGCAGCTGATGCACATGCTCGGCGTCGTGCAGGCCGCTGGCCACTTGGCTGGCATTGACGCTGATCTGGTCCAGGCACGAACGCAGCACGGCATCCATCGCTTGCGCGGGTGACATCGAACGCTCAAGTGCCACATCGATCGCGCGGCGCGCATCGGCCATCGGCACATCGCGCCACAGCAGTTGGCCCATCTCGGCCTTGCTGCGCGTGTCGAGCCACAGGCCGTGGCGTGCCACCCAGCGCCCGGCGGTGCTCACCACCGCCTGCGCCTGGCCGGACTTGAGTTCGATCTCGAGTTCGCACACCGGATGACGACGCGGCGCATCGGCCGGCCCAGCGGTGATCACGCCCGCATCAAAGGCCAGCTCGACCGTGCCGCCGGCCACCCGAACGGTGCGCGCGCGGCGCCAGATGTCGGTGGCCATCACCTGCTGCAAGGGCCCGTCGGCGTGTGCCTTGCGGCTCTTGAGCACTTTCAGCAAGGCCTCGCCCACCGGTGTGTCGGCGTGCAACTGCGGGTCGATGGCCGGAACGGCGGTGCCGGTTTCAGCGCGCGTCACGTTGTGTTCGGCACGAGCCATGTGGCCGCCATCGGGCAGCGTCGCCTTGAGCGTTTGCACCCACACGCGACCTTCCTTGCGCAGGCGCAGTGCCATGCCGCGTTGGGCCAGCACACTGCCGGGGGTGTCGAAATAAGCCGCTTGCAGCCGGATGCGCCGCACGGGCTGGCTGCCTGCCACCGCCGATTCGACGGCCTTGCGTTTGCCCTGCGGCACCTGGAATTTGAGCTCAATCTCTTTCATGACAGTATCGTGACACACGCACTCGCTGAATTTGATGAATCTCGCAACGGCTGCCGGCCTGATGCGCACGCTTGTTGCTGTAGCTCACCACCCGGGCCCCCGGTAGACTCGGGTTTGTCCACAACTTGCGCATCAAACGGCCCCACTCGGGTCGACTGCCTGCCTGACCATGCCTTTGTTCTGGAAACCCTACAAGTCGGACACCACCTCGTTCATCGAGTCGCTCAAGGCCAAAAAGCCGACGCTCGAGGACGAACAACGCGCCGGCCGTGCCTTGCTGTGGGACAAGCGCGTCGACCGCGACGCCTTGGCCGACAACGCCGATTCGCGCGTGCCGCAGCAACCCTACGTTTACCAGACCGGGCCGAAGTGACCTGGGTCGAGCCGCCCGAGCTGCAGCCCCTGGCGGCCGATGTTCCTGCGGGCATCGCGCCCGCCGCGCTTGACGGCGTGGCCGTGGCCCGCCTGTATGGCGAGCCGCTGTTCAAGCTGCCGCAAGATCTGTACATCCCGCCCGACGCGCTGCAGCTGTTCCTTGAGGCCTTCGAAGGACCGCTCGATTTGCTGCTGTACCTGATCCGCCGGCAAAACTTCAACATCCTCGACATTCCGCTGGCCGACGTGACGCGGCAGTACCTGGCCTACGTTGACCAGATCCGCAAGACCCACCTCGAGCTGGCCAGCGAATACCTGCTGATGGCAGCGATGCTGATTGAGATCAAGTCGCGAATGCTGCTGCCACCGCGAAAATCAGCCGATGGCACCGAACCCGAAGACCCACGCGCCGAGCTGGTGCGCCGCTTGGTCGAGTACGAGCAGATGAAGCTGGCCGCCGCGCGGCTTGATGCGCTGCCGGTGGTGGGCCGCGACTTCCTGCGCGCGCAGGTGCACATCGAGCATTCACACGCCACGCGCTGGCCCGAGGTCGAGGCCGACGATCTGCGCGCCGCCTGGGCCGATGTGCTCAAGCGCGCCAGCCTCAATCAGCACCACACCATCAACCGCGAGCAGCTCAGCGTGCGCGAGCACATGAGCATCGTGCTGCGCAGCCTGCA
>CAMCNE010000036.1 GCA_945875935.1 Bordetella parapertussis | reverse complement strand
CAGTCCTTCGTCAAGAACATGGAGACCGATGGCGACGACGCCAAGATCGTGCGCTCGACCGTCGAGCTGGCCCACAACCTCGGTCTGAGCGTGGTGGCCGAGGGCGTCGAGAACGAGGCCGTGTGGCTGCTGCTGCGCGAGCTCGGCTGCGATCAGGCCCAGGGCTATCACATGGGCCGCCCCATGCCCGCCAACGCCTTCTCCGAGTGGAGCGTCGGCTGGCAGGCCGGTCGGCTGCCGGCCAGCAGCAACCCCTCGCTGCGGCTGCACTGAGCGGCGCGGCGGCCCCGCGCGCGATAGCGAGACAATGCGGGTAATCCCGTGCCGCGCTTGTCGCAGCCGCCCTCGCGTCAGCGATCCCGCCATGTCGATCACCCACTTGAACAACCCGTGGCGCCGTCTGCGCTGCACGCTGCTCACCGCCTTGCTGGCTTGCCCGTTCGCGCAGGCTGCTCCGCGCTTCGAAGACACCATGGCGCAGCGTGTGCAGGCGTGCACCACGTGCCACGGCGCGCAGGGTCGCGCCACGCCCGATGGCTACCAGCCGCGGCTGGCCGGCAAGCCGGCCGGCTATCTTTTCCACCAGCTGCTCAACTTCCGCGAAGGCCGCCGCGACTACGGGCCGATGACCTCGCTGGTCGACCCGCTGAGTGACGCCTATTTGCAAGAGATCGGCGAGTACTTTGCCTCTCTCGATGTCGCTTACCCGCCGCCGCAAGCGCCCACCGCCACACCAGCCACGCTGCGCCGCGGTGAGCAACTGGTGCGCCAAGGCGATGCGTCCAGAGCCATCCCGGCGTGCCAGCAATGCCATGGCGAGACGATGATGGGCGTGGCACCTGACATTCCCGGCTTGCTGGGGCTGCCGCGCGACTACCTCAACGCCCAGCTCGGCGCCTGGCGCAGCGGCAAGCGCCATGCCCAGGCCCCCGACTGCATGGCGCAAGTCGCCATCGGCCTGAGCGCCGACGACATCGATGCCCTGTCTCAATGGCTGGCCGCGCAAGCGGTCCCTGCCCATGCCAAGCCGATGCCCGAATGGCCTGCTGCGCGCAAGATGCCGCTGCCGTGCGGCGGTGTGTCCGTCGAGGCCGCACCGGTCGCTGGATCGAAGATGGGGTCATCGCGATGAGCGCGCGCCTGAAGTTGCTGGCGTTCGCGCTGCTCGCCCTGGGCGCGCTGGCTGCCGCCGTGGTCATGCTCAATGTGCGTGGAGAGGGTGATCTGAGCGACGACATCGCCGCCACCGCCGCGCCGCCGGCCGGCTGGCGCGCCACCGACGAGGTCATCGCCCGCGGAGCCTATCTGGCGCGCGCGGGCAACTGCCAGGCCTGCCACAGCGCACGCGGCGGCGAGCCCTACGCCGGCGGGCGCGCCATCGAAACGCCCTTTGGCACCGTCTTCAGCTCGAACCTGACGCCCGACGCCGAACACGGTCTGGGCCGCTGGTCTGCGCCGCAGTTCTGGCGCGCGATGCACCATGGCCGCTCGGCCGACGGGCGGCTGCTCACGCCGGCCTTTCCGTACGACAACACCACGCTGATCAGCCGCGCCGACTCGGATGCGCTGTACGCCTACCTGCGCAGCCTGGCCCCGGTGGCGCAGGCGGTGCGGCCGCATGAGCTGCGCTTTCCGTTCAACACCCAGGCGGCGCTGGCGGTGTGGCGCGCGTTGTATTTCGAGCCGCGCGAATTCCAAGCCGATGCCAGCCAGTCGGCCGACTGGAACCGCGGCGCCTACCTGGTGCAGGGGCTGGGGCACTGCAACGCCTGCCACGCCTCGCGCAACGCGCTGGGTGCCACGCACGGGCCGCTCGATCTGGGCGGTGGACTGATCCCGGTGCACAACTGGTACGCGCCCTCGCTGGCCGACAGCCGCGAAGCGGGCGTGGCCGACTGGGACCGCGCCGAGATCGTCGCGCTGCTGAAGACGGGCGCCGTCAACCGCGCGAGCGGTCTGGTCACCGCCTCAGGCCCGATGGGCGAGGTGGTGCTGCGCAGCACGCAGCTCCTGAGCGACGCCGATCTGGGTGCGATGGCCGCCTACCTGCAAACACTGGGCGCACGCGCCGATGCGAATCAAGCCGCCGCCGTGCCCGAAGCCAAGCGCGTCAAGCCCAATGCCCGGGGCGAAAAGCTCTATGCCGATCACTGCGCCGCCTGCCATGGCGAACGTGGCGAAGGCGTGCCGGGTGCCTACGCGCCGCTGGCCGGCAACCGCGCGGTGACGATGCCCGTGCCCGCCAACCTGGTGCGCATCGTGCTCGAAGGCGGCTTCGCACCAGACACCCCGGGCCACCCTCGGCCCTTCGGCATGCCGCCTTTCGGCCAGACGCTGGACAACGAAGACATTGCCGCACTGCTCACCCACGTTCGCGCAAGCTGGGGCAATCAGGGCTCAGCGGTCTCGGCGTTGCAGGTGAACCGCTATCGGGGAACCGGGCGCTGAGCCTTCGTCAGGCTCTGACACCTCCAGGCGGTCAAAACGGAATGTCGTCGTCCATGTCGTCAAAGCCGGTGGCTGGCTTGGCGGCGGGCTTGGGCGGTGCGGGGCGCGGGGCCGGAGCGGCACTGCGGGCAGGCGCCGGGGCACGGGCTTCGCTGCGGTCGCCGCGGTCTGCGTAGTCGTCGCCTGAATCGCCACCGCCCATGCCTTCACGCCCGCCCAGCAGCTGCATGTTGTCGGCAATGATCTCGGTGGTGTAGACGTCCTTGCCTTCCTTGTCTTGCCACTTGCGCGTCTTCAGGCGGCCTTCGAAGTACACCGGGCGGCCTTTTTTCAGGTACTCGCCGGCGATTTCGGCCAGGCGGTCGTAACAGACGACGCGGTGCCATTCGGTTTCTTCGACCTTGTCGCCGCTGGTCTTGTCTTTCCAGTTGCGGGTGGTGGCCACGCTGACGTTGCAGATCGCGCTGCCGTTGGGCGTGTAGCGCACTTCGGGGTCGCGGCCCAGGTTGCCGATGAGGATGACTTTGTTGATCGAGGCCATGGGGCGAACTCCGGAGTGACGGTGGGGTGGCGAAGATTATCGGGGTCGGCGTTGCCGGGGGGCAGCAGGACGGGTCCCACTTTGGCGGCGCGACCGCACTCGACCCTTACCATCGTCTGCCATGCCGTCAGAGTGCCCATGACCCCCGATCCCCGCGATTTTCAAAAGACGGCCTCCCCCGCCACAGCGCCCGCACCCTCACCCACCGAGCGCACGGCGCTGTCGGTGCTGCAAACGGTGTTCGGCTACCCCGCCTTTCGCGACGCGCAAGCCGCCGTGATCGAGCAGGTGTGCACCGGTGGCGATGCGCTGGTGCTGATGCCCACGGGGGGCGGCAAGAGCCTGTGCTACCAGGTGCCGGCCATCGTGCGGCACCGCGCCGATCGCGGCGTGGCCATCGTGGTCAGCCCGCTGATCGCGCTGATGCACGACCAGGTGGGTGCGCTCGAAGAAGCCGGCGTGCACGCGGCGTGCCTCAACTCCAGCCTGAGCGCAGAAGACGCCCAGCGCATCGAGCGCGAAATGATGGGCGGTCGACTGGTGCTGCTGTACGCCGCGCCCGAGCGCATCACCACGCCACGCTTTCTGGCGCAGCTCGATTCGCTCGACGAGCGCGGGCTGCTCAGCCTGTTCGCCATCGACGAAGCTCATTGCGTGAGCCAGTGGGGTCACGACTTTCGCGAAGACTACCTCTCGCTCAATGTGCTGCACGAGCGCTACCCCGGTGTGCCGCGCATTGCGCTGACCGCCACCGCCGACGAGCTCACGCGCGCCGACATCATCGAGCGGCTGCAGCTGCAAGACGCGCGCATCTTCATCAGCAGCTTCGATCGGCCCAACATCCGCTACGCGATCGTCGAAAAGGACAACGCGCGCGCGCAGCTGCTGCGCTTCATCCACGACGAGCACGAGGGCGACGCTGGCATCGTCTACTGCCAGTCGCGCAAGAAGGTCGACGAGACGGCCGCCTGGCTGGTCAGCGAAGGCATCAGCGCGCTGCCGTACCACGCGGGGCTCGACGCCAATGTGCGCCGTCACCACCAGGACCGCTTCCTGCGCGAAGACGGGCTGGTGATGGTGGCCACGATTGCCTTCGGCATGGGCATCGACAAGCCCGACGTGCGCTTTGTGGCGCACCTGGACCTGCCCAAGAACATCGAGAGCTACTACCAGGAGACCGGACGCGCCGGGCGCGACGGCCTGCCCGCCAATGCGTGGATGACCTACGGCCTGGCCGATGTGGTCAATCAGCGCCGCATGATCGACGAGAGCCCGGCCGGCGAGGACTTCAAGCGCGGCCAGATCGGCAAGCTCGAAGCGCTGCTCGCGCTGGCCGAGGCGCACGACTGCCGGCGCATTCGCTTGCTGACCTACTTCGGCGAGGTCCAGGACACCACCGACGGCGCCCAGGCGCGCTACCGCTGCGGCAACTGCGACAACTGCATCAACCCGCCGGCGACCTGGAACGCCACCGACGCGGCACGCAAGGCGCTCAGCTGCGTCTACCGCTTTCACCAGAACGGCGGCCAGCGCTTTGGCGCCGGCCATCTGATCGACGTGGTGCGCGGCAAGGTCAGCGACAAGGTGAGTCAGTACAACCACCAGTCGCTGTCGACCTTTGGCATCGGCGCCGACGTGAGCGACGCCCAGTGGCGCGCGGTGCTGCGCCAGCTGATCGCGCTGGGCCACCTGCGCACCGAGGGCGAGTACCACACGCTGGAGCTGACCGAGGGCTCGCGCGCCGTGCTGCGCGGCGATGTGCAACTGCTGCTGCGCGAGGCCAGCGCAGCGGCGGCCGGCGCCAAACGCGCTCGCTTCGGCTCGCGCTCGACCACGGCCAAGGCGCCGCCGGTGCCGCTCGACGACGAGGCCACCGAGCGCTTCGCCGCGCTCAAGGCCTGGCGCGCCGAGGTGGCGCGCGAACACAACCTGCCGGCGTATGTGGTGTTCCAGGACCGCACGCTGGCCGAGATGGCACGCACGCAGCCGCAATCGCTCGATGAACTCGCACAGATCAGCGGTGTGGGGGCCAAGAAACTCGAGGCCTATGGCAGCGAGATATTGAGGGTCATGTCGGGCTGAACCCTGCCATGCGCCAGGCGCAGCGAGGTCTAAACTCGTTCGACAAGATGGCTCCACAAGAAAGCACCATGGTGATCAGACAAACCCTGAGGCCCAGACTTCCCCATCCCCTGCGCCCTTGCCTGATGGTGCTCGCCGGTCTCTGGCTGGCAGGCAGCGCGCATGCGCAAGCAAGCCAAGACACGGGCAGCAGTGGCAACTCATGGACCATGGCCGTCGAGAACGACCTGTTCGCCGGCAGCCAGCGCGATGCCGACTACACCGGCGGCTTCCTGTTCACGCTGTCGGGGCCAACGGCCTCAAGCGCCTGGCTCTCGCTCGACCGCGTGCTCGGCGCCATCGACAGCCTGTGGCTGCCCAACCGCGGCTCGGACCCCTCGTCCAAGGCCGGCCTGCAATTCGGGCTGCAGGCATGGACGCCGAACGACACCGACAGCAGTGCGCCGATCTACGACGACCGCCCCTATGCCAGCCTGGTCTCGTGGACCAGCACGCGCATGACGGTGGGCTCGGACTCCGAGCCTGCGTACGCGTCTTCGCTGACCATCGGATTGCTGGGGGCCAACTTCGCCGAAGATGTGCACAAGGAGACGCACAAGCTGTTTGGCAGTGGCAGCACGCCCCAGGGCTACGACCACCAGATCTCTGACGGTGGCGAGCCGACCCTGATGTACGCGCTGCGCCGCCAGGCACTGCTCGGCGCCAGCCGCGTGGGCGGCATGAGCACCGACTTCAAGTGGGGCGTCGGCGGCAGCCTGGGCTACATCACCGAAGCCACGCTGTCGGCATCGGGTCGCATCGGTCGGTTCTCGACACCCTGGTGGTCGATGGCCTCCGAAAACACCGCCTACTTCGCGCCCCGCGGCAGCGCCGGAGACCTGTACCTGTCGTACGGCGTCAACGGCAAGCTGCGCGGCTACAACGTGCTGCTGCAAGGGCAGTTCCGGCGCTCCGACGTGACCTTCAACACCGACGAGGTCGAGCCGCTGATCGGCGAGGGCTGGTTCGCCGTCACCTGGGGCATCACCAACTCGAGCACGCTGTCCTACCTGATGCGCTACCAGACGGCAGACATCAAGCGCGGCACAGGTTCCAGAGACTACGGCAGCGGTGGCGTCTACTTCAACTACGGGTACTGAGCTTCCTGGGCCGGCAGCCAACACGAATTCCATACGAGTTCGTGGGGCCCGCACCCACAACCTGAAGAACATCGACCTCGACATCCCGCGCAACCAGCTGGTGGTCATCACCGGGCTGAGCGGCTCGGGCAAGTCAAGTCTGGCGTTTGACACCTTGTACGCCGAGGGCCAGCGACGCTATGTCGAAAGCCTGAGCGCCTACGCGCGGCAGTTCCTGCAGCGCATGGACAAGCCCGACGTCGACGTGATCGAAGGGCTCAGCCCGGCCATCAGCATCGAGCAGAAGGCGACCTCGCACAACCCGCGCTCCACCGTGGGCACGGTCACCGAGATCCACGATTACCTGCGGCTGCTGTACGCGCGTGCCGGCACGCCGTTCTGCCCCGATCACCACATCGCGCTGCAAGCTCAAAGCGTGAGCCAGATGGTCGACGCCACGCTGGCATTGCCTGAAGCCACCCGGCTGATGGTGCTTGCGCCCGTGGCTCGCGATCGCAAGGGCGAATTCACCGAGCTGTTTGCCGCCATGCAGGCGCAAGGCTTCGTGCGCTTTCGCGTCGATGGCGTCACGGTGGAGGCGACCGACCTGCCCACACTGAAGAAGAACGACAAGCACGACATCGACGTGGTGATCGACCGCATCAAGGTCAGCCACGACGCGGCCGGTGGCCTGTCGCAACGCCTGGCCGAGAGCTTCGAGGCCGCGCTGCGCATTGCCGACGGGCGCGCGATGGCCTGCGAGATGGACAGCGGCCGCGAGCACCTGTTTTCGAGCCGCTTCGCCTGCCCGGTGTGCCGCTACTCGCTGGCCGAGCTCGAGCCGCGGCTGTTCTCGTTCAACTCGCCGCAAGGCGCGTGCACCACCTGCGACGGCCTGGGTCAGGTCACCGCCTTCGATCCGCAGCGGGTGGTCGGCTTCCCCAGCCTGAGCCTGGCCAGCGGCGCCATCAAGGGCTGGGACCGGCGCAACAGCTACACCTTCTCGCTGATCGAGGCGGTGGCCAGGCACTGCAGCTTCGACGTCGAAACCCCGTTCGAGGCGCTGCCTGCGGCCGTGCAACACACGCTGCTGCACGGCTCGGGTGATGAGCCCATCGCCTTCACCTACAGCGCCGACAGCATGGGCCGCGAGGGCGAGGCCAAGCCGCGCAGCGTCAAGCGCAAGCACCCCTTCGAAGGCATCATCCCGGCGTTCGAGCGGCGCTACCGCGAAACCGATTCGCCACAGGTGCGCGAAGACCTGGCGCGCTACCAGAACGCCAAGCCCTGCCCCGATTGCCAGGGCAGCCGGCTGCGCCGCGAAGCGCGGCATGTGTTCTTGCAGCCCGCCGGCGCAGCGGCTGACTCGCCCGGCGAGCCGATCTTCCGCGTCGAGCACATGACGCTCGACAAGGCGCGCGATTACTTCGATGGCCTGCAGCTGCAAGGCGCCAAGGCGGCGATTGCCGACAAGGTGATTCGCGAGATCCGCTCGCGGCTGAAGTTCCTCAACGACGTGGGCCTGAACTACCTCAGCCTCGACCGCGGCGCCGACACGCTCAGCGGTGGCGAGGCGCAGCGCATCCGACTGGCCTCACAGATCGGCTCGGGGCTGACCGGCGTGATGTACGTGCTCGACGAGCCCAGCATCGGCTTGCACCAGCGCGACAACGAGCGGCTGATCGGCACGCTGCGCCACCTGCGCGACATCGGCAACAGCGTGCTGGTGGTCGAGCACGACGAAGACGCCATCCTCGCCGCCGACCACGTGATCGACATGGGCCCGGGCGCCGGCGTGCATGGCGGTCGGGTGATGGCGCAGGGCACGCCGGCCGACGTGGCCGCGAATCCCGACTCGCTGACCGGGCGCTACCTCGCGCGCGCGCTGCGCATCGCGGTGCCGGCACGCCGGCCGTGGCACGGCGCGAGCGCCCAGGCGAGCGTGCTTCGCATCGTCAACGCACGCGGCAACAACCTCAAGCGCGTGAGCGTGGACATCCCGGTGGGCCTGTTCACCTGCGTGAGCGGCGTGTCGGGTTCGGGCAAGAGCACGCTCATCAACGACACGCTGCACGCGGCGGCCGCGCGCAAGCTGCACCACAGCCACGCCGAGGCCGCGCCGCACGAGAACATCGAGGGCCTGGACGCCTTCGACAAGGTCATCAACGTCGACCAAAGCCCGATCGGCCGCACACCGCGCAGCAACCCGGCCACCTACGTGGGCCTGTTCACAGCGATTCGCGATCTGTTCGCCGAAATGAACACCGCTCGCGAACGCGGCTGGGGCCCCGGGCGCTTCAGCTTCAACGTGGCCGGCGGGCGCTGCGAAGCCTGCGAAGGCGACGGCGTGATCAAGGTCGAGATGCACTTCCTGCCCGACGTCTACGTGGCCTGCGATGCGTGCGGCGGCAAGCGCTACAACCGCGAAACGCTCGAGGTGCTCTACAGGGGCAAGAATATCACCGAGGTGTTGGCGCTGACCGTGGAAGACGCGCACGCGCACTTTGCTGCCGTGCCCGTCATCGCCCGGCGGCTGCAAACGCTGCTCGATGTGGGGCTGGGCTACATCCGGCTCGGCCAGAGTGCGACCACGCTGTCAGGCGGCGAGGCGCAGCGCGTGAAGCTCGCGCTCGAACTGTGCAAGCGCGACACCGGACGCACGCTGTACATCCTGGACGAACCCACCACCGGCTTGCACTTCGCCGACATCGACTTGCTGCTGCGCGTGCTGCACCAGCTGCGCGATGCGGGCAACACCATCGTGGTGATCGAGCACAACCTCGACGTCATCAAGACCGCCGACTGGGTCATCGACATGGGCCCTGAAGGCGGCGCCGGCGGCGGTCAGGTGGTGGCTGTGGGCACACCCGAAGACGTGGCGGCCAACCCGGCCAGCCACACAGGACGCTATCTGGTGCCGCTGCTCCAGCCGCGCTGAACAAACCCGAGCGCCCATGAAAAAAGCCGGTGCGATGCACCGGCTTTTTCTTTGAAGCAGCGCTGGTGCGCTGCACGCTTGCCCTCGGCAATCAGCTGAGGTGGGCGCTGACCAGCTTGGTCATCTCGAACATCGTGACTTGCGGCTTCTTGAAGATTTCCTTCAGCTTGGCGTCGGCGTTGATGTTGGTTTTCTTGGCTGCGTCTTGCAGCTTGTGGGCCTTGATGTACTCCCACAGCTTCTTGGTGACTTCGGTGCGAGGCATCGGCGTGGCACCAATGATGGCGGCCAGTTGTGGGCTGGGCGTCACGGCCTTCATGAACGCCGCATTGGCGGTGCGCTTCTTGGCAGGAGCCGCGGTCTTGGTGGCAGGAGCCTTTTTTGCTGCAGCTGCCGTCTTTGCAGGTGCTGCCTTTTTCGCTGGTGCCGCCTTCTTGGCCGGGGCTTTCTTCGCAGTTGCCATTTGAATGTTCTCCATCACATAAGGGGTTGATGAGCCGTGCTGGCGGGGCTTCGAATGTGCCCTCGTCGTCTCAGAGCACAAGCCCAGAGAATCGTAGCCGCTGTCTCGTGCGTTGAGAAGCCTGTTTCACAGGAGAAACCCTCTTTCTTGCCCCCCGGGCCGCAGTTTTTTCGGCCCACGACCAGGCGCAGCGGCATCGCCCGGGCAAAAACGCTCGAAGAGTGGCTCGCGGGTTATTCTTCCCCGATGAAAATCATCGTGCGTTGGCTGCTGCTGGCGGCCGCCTTGCTGCTGGTCGATTACCTGTACTCGGGCGTGTCCGTGAACAGCTTCGGCGCGGCCATGATCGCCGCGCTGGTGCTGGGCCTGCTCAACTCCTTGCTGCGGCCTATCCTGGTGCTGCTCACGTTGCCGGTCACGCTGCTCACGCTGGGTTTGTTCCTGTTCGTGATCAACGCGCTGATGTTCTATTTCGCAGCCCACCTGCTCGAAGGCTTCCATGTCGACAGCTTCACCGCCGCGCTGATCGGCTCGCTGCTCTACAGCCTGTGCGGCGTGGTGATCGACACGGCGATGGAGCGGTTTTTCAGGCGCGGCGATTGACGCTTGGCCTCAGGGCCGCAGCGCAGCGGTCTTCAGGCCGGCACCGCGCACCTCGAAGCGCACCGTGTGCTCCACGCTGCCGCGGCCTGCACGCAAAACCAGCTCGTGCCGCCCGGGCCACGGCGCCCAGCTGATGCGGCTGCCCCGCCCCACCACCTTGCCGTCGAGCAGCCAGGTACCGGCTTCGCCCTCGAAGACGATCTTTTGCACCTGCGGCGGCATGTCGGGGTCCAGCGCGTAGATGCTGCCGCTGCGCGGCGATCGGATGCCAAAGGCGCCACCCGCGATCAGCGTGGGCCGGCCGGGCGCCGGCTCGGTGCCGGCCAGTGCCAGCTCGTCACGCGACGGCTCCAGATCGGCCTCGAAGCGCGCGCGATAGCGCACCACGCCAGGCGGCAATGCAGCGCGCCTGGCAGGTGCAGCCCCGTGCAACTGCTGCATCACCACACGCCACACCGGTGCCGCGCCGCTCACGCCGCTCACGTCGTGCATGGGCTCGCCACTGGCGTTGCCGACCCACACGCCCACGGTGTAGCGGTCGCTGTAGCCGATGCACCAGTTGTCGCGCAGGTCCTTGCTGGTGCCGGTCTTCACCGCCACCGGGCCGTGCAGCGCGAGCGCGCTGTCGAGCCCGAAGGTGAGCACCCGCGCGTTGTTGTCTGACAGGATGTCGGTGACGAGATAGGTCGCCGCCGCGCTGGCCACACGCTGGGCGGGCGATCGTTTGGCCGCAGGGCGCAAGCGGGTCGGCGAGAGCACGCCGCCATGGGCCAGCGCGCGATAGGCGTTGGTCAAGGCGAGCAAGGTCACATCGGCGCTGCCCAGCGCGAGCGAATCGCCGTAGTAGCCGCCGCTCTCGGGCAGCGCCAGGCCGAACGCATTGAGCCGCGCCCACAGCGCATCGGCACCCAGCATGGCGCCCACGCGCACGGCCGGCACATTGAGGCTGGCACCCAGCGCGGTGCGCGCGCTCACCCAGCCCTTGAAGCTGCGGTCGTAGTTCTGCGGCAGGTACAGCCCCGACGCGGTGGCCAGCTGCGCGGGCGAGTCGTCGATCAGGCTGGCCGGCGTGATCAGCCGCTGCTCAAAGGCCAGGCCGTAGACGAAGGGCTTGAGCGTGGAGCCGGGTTGGCGGCGCGCCAGCACGCCATCGACCTGCGCCGCACCCGACAGATCGCCGCTGGAGCCGACCCAAGCCAGCACTTCGCCGCTCGCGTTGTCGAGCACCAGCACCGCGCCGTCCTCCACGTTGCGACCACCGAGCTCGGCGAGCTGCTGACGCAGGGCTTCGCGTGCCATGCGCTGCAAAGGCGCATCGATGCTGGTCGTGATGCTCGCCGGTGCGGGCTTCATGCCGGCCAGCACCTGGCGGGAAAAATGCGGCGCGAGCTGTTCGCCCAGTGCCGGCGCACCGCGCCGCGTCAGCGCGTCTTGCACCAGCGAGGCCACGCCCACGCATGACGCACCTTGCGCTTGCAGCACCCCGCAGCTGCGTTGCGTGACCACCGCAGCGCTGGCGTTCGGGCCGCGCAGCAGCGCTGCGGCGACGGCGGCCTCGAGGGTGTCGAGCCCGCTGGCGTGCTTGGCGAACAGCGTTTGCGACAGCGCATTGATGCCCACCAGTTCGCCGCGCCACGGCACGCGATTGACATAGGCCTCGAGGATTTGCGACTTGCTCCAGCTCGCTTCGAGTTCGCGTGCGGTGGCGATCTGGCCGACCTTTTGCGCCACGCTGCGCCCGCCGGCGGGCCGCTGCAGATCGCCGTCGAGCAGGCCGGCGAGCTGCATCGTGAGCGTCGAGGCGCCCCGGGTGCGGGTGTTCCAGGCATTGCTCCAGGCGCTGTGCGCGAGCGCGCCCCAGTCGACGCCGCTGTGGCTGTAAAAGTCACGGTCTTCGCTGAGCACGATGGCGTGCAGCAGCGCCGGCGACAGCTCGGACAGCGGCAGCCACGCCAGCCGGCGCACCGTCATGTCGGTGCGCAGCGTCTGGATGGGCGTGCCGTGGCGGTCGAGCAGCGTGGTGTCGGACGGCCGGTGGGCCGCACGCACCGACTCGAAACTCGGCACGGCCGCTTCGGCCGCGCCAGCCGCCACCAGCGACGCCAGCATCAGCCCGAGCGGCCAAGCCCGCCAGCGCGCGCACCGCAGCGTGTCGAACGGCCGCATCACGGCGTCACGTCAATCGCCGCGTTGGGCAGCTCGCCAAAGGACTCGGGCGCGTACATCGCCTCGATGCGCGTGGGCGGCAGGGCAAAGCGACCCACGCTGTTCAGGCGCAGCGTGTACTCGAGCACGTGGCGCCCGCGCGGCATGTGGGCGTAGTAGCGGCGGAAGGCCTCGACGCTGCGCTCGTCGTAGGCGATGCTGGCACTCGACGCGGCGACATCGTCACCTGCGGTCACCGCAGCACCGGCCGCGATGGCGCTGTCACGGCCCAGCCCCGAGCCCAGCAACGCCGCGCCACCGGGCACCGGATCGCTCACCACCACCCAGCTCATGTCGGCGCGTGCGTCGATCTCCAGCCGCACGCGCAGCACATCGCCGCGCGACCAGCGCGACGCGTCCTTGCGCGACACCGCGATCAGGCTGCGCTTGACGCCGTAACCCGCGCGGATCGGCTGCGTCAAGGCCACCGCCGCCAGGCTTTGCACCGAAAGCCACGGTGCGCCGCTGCCTTGCTGGCGCGCCGACAAGGTCGCTGCAGCCTCGGGCCAGGGCAGCGTGAGGGCACCGCCATCAGGCTGCTTGGCCCAGTCAAAAGTGGCTGGCGGCTGCACTGGCGATGAGCCCGCAGCACCCAGCCGCAGCTCGCTGATGCCGGTGACCGGCTGCGACTCGAACTTCGCTGCAAAGCGATCGAGCGCGATGGCACCCCACAGGTTGGCGGTGGTGGTCGACCACGCGCCCTCGCGCTGGCGGCCCAGGCTGCCCACGACCATGCGCGGGAGGTCGTCGCGCCAGGCGGGTTCGTCCATCACGGCCAGGATCAGCCGTGCGGCGTTGGCATCGGCGTTGTCCATCAGCCACCACCAGTGGTCGCCGGCCTCGTCGCTGAACTTCAGCGTGGTGCCGCCCAGCGCCAGACGGCTGCGCAAGATCTGCTGCGCCTGCTCGATGCGCTGCGGCAGCTCGCCCATGGCCAGATTCTGGGCACCAAAGCGCCGCAGCAGGTTCAGCCAGTCGATCACCGCGGCGGTGGGCCAGGCGTTGGGCGTGAGCGCGATCGAACCCAGCATGCGCGGCTGCGCCCGGCCGTATCGCGCCAGCGCATCGAGCGCGGCCAGCTTGCGCACCGCGAGGTTGATGGACTGCGCCGAAGCCGGGGCCCACGGCCTGCGATCGATGCGCCCTTCGACGAAAGCCGCGAGCCCATCGAGCATCGCGTTGCGGGTCGTGTCGGGCAGCGCGAAGCCGGCCTCTTGCGCGGTGGCGATCAGTTGCGCGGTCAGACGGTCGTTGCCCGCCGAGGCTTCACCCGCGCGCGGTGGAAAGTAGTTGGCCAGACCATCGGCATCGAGGTAGGTGGGCAGCACGTCGACCACCTCGGCCCAGCGCGCCGCATCGTGCAGGCCGATCGCCTTGGCCGCCTTTTGTTCGAGACAGCCAAACGGATAGGTCTCGAAGTAGCGGCGCAGGCCCGGCAGCGCGCTGCCGAGTCGGGGCTGCAGACCCACGCGCACGCCACCGCGCTTGACGCCGGCCTCGGGCAGCGCACCGCTCGGCGCGGCCACCGGCAGCGAGTAGGCGCCGTCCAGCCGCGCCAGCGTGGCCTGCATGACGCGCGTGGGCACCGCCTCGGCCACCCGCTGCGTGAGCTTGACGCGGTCCTTCGCCACAGGCGCAGCATCACCCGCAACGCTCAGCGACTCGACCGCAGCGTCCCACACGATGTTTGACGCGTCCACCGGCACGCTCACCGGCCAGCCGATCTCGCGCGCCGCACCGGAGGCAAGCACCACATCCTGCGCGGCGAAAGCCAGCGCCGGGCCTGCAGCCGCGCCGTCGCGGTTGACCGCACCGGCCAGCGTGGCGCGCACCTTCATCTCGCGTGCTGTGGTGTTGCGCAGCGTCAGCGTCGCATTGAAGCTGTCACCACCACGCACCAGCGGCGGCAAGCCAGGCAGCAACTGCAGGTCCTGCGTCACACGCACCGTGGTGCTGCCGGTGCCGAAGGTGGCGATCCCGGCACCCGGCGGGCCGTCGGCGATCGCGACCAGCCTGAACCGAGTGAGCGAGTCGTTGAGGGGCACCTCGATGCGGGCCTCGCCCTTGGCGTCGAGCTTGACGGTGGCCTGCCACAGCAGCAGCGTGTCGAACAGCTCGCGCGTGCCGCCGCGACCGCCGCCGCCGCCGGCGGCCACCGCCTTGCGACCGTAGTGGCGCCGGCCGATGATTTCGCCCTGGGCGGTGCTGGTCTCGACGCCCCAGGCGCGCTTGCGCATCATCGCGTTGAGCAGGTTCCACGAGTCGTTGGGCTTGAGTTCGAGCAGGCTTTCATCGACCGCGGCGAACGTGACTTCGGTGCCGGCCAGGGGCGCACCGGTGGCCTTGCCGCCGGCCACGGCCTGCGTGACCTGGATGTGCGCCTGCACCTTTTGCCGCACCGCGTACTGCGGCCGGTCGGTGCTCACCTTGACCGAAAGCTCATGCGCGGCGATGCCCACCTGCAGCGCGGCCACGCCGAACTTGAACGAGGGCTTGGACAGATCGACCATGGCGGTGGGCGAGTGGTACTCGCGGCCGTCGTACCAGAACGAGCGCGCCCAGCTCAGCGGCTCGCGCCAGCCCCAGGTGAACAGCGAATACCAAGGCACCTCGCTGATGCGCCCGCGCAGCACCAGCACGCTGACGTACACATTGGGCCCCCACGACTTGTCGATCTTCAGCTCGACGGTCGGGTCGCGGCCGCGCAACGTGACCACACGGGTGTCGATCAGACCTTCACGTTCGACGCTGACCAGCGCGGTCGCCTCGCGGTAGGGCATGCGCACCTGCAGCCGCGCGGTGTCGCCGGGCTCATAGCGCGACTTTTCGGGCAGCACGTCGATGCGGTCGTCGTTGTCCTGCGCGAACCACAGCTCGCCCTGACGCGTCACCCACACGCCGGTGGCCGCCTGCGCAAGATGGCCCGCGGCGTCCTTGGCCTGCGCGATCAGCTCAATCTGCCCGGGCGTGTTGATCTGCGCATCGCACGCCAGCGCACCGCGCTCGTCGGTGATGCCGCTGCACAGCACGCCCAGGTCCTTCAGCTCGGTGCGGTTGTCGTAGGCGTAGAAACCGCCGACGATGCGGGTGCGGCTGCTCAGGGTCTGCGACAGCCGACCGCGCACCTCGACGGCCTGACGGCCGATCGGCCGACCGCGTGTGTTGAGTGCGACCACATCGAACCTGACCGAGCCCTGCTGGCTGGCCCACGAACGCGACTTGACACCCAGCACCACGGCGCTGGGCCACAGGTCGATGCGGCTGGTGACGGTCTGCGTCTGGCCGTTGGGATCGAGGTAGCTGAGCTCGCTGTGCAGCTCTGAAGCACGGCTGATGGCCGGCAGGTTCTTCAGCGTCACCGTGGCCGCGCCCTGGGCGTCGGTGATCACCGCGAGCTTGTCGGCGACCAGCCGGTCGACCGGCGCGGCCTCGGCATCGTCATCGGGGCCGTTGGCCGGCTGCACCTCGCTGGGCGGCGTGAAGTTGTAGCCCTCGTAGCCGGCGAATTCCACGATGCGCGGCTTGAGCAGCGCCGAGACCTGCGCCGGCGAGTTCGCCATCGCGCCGCCCGACAGGTGCGTCATCTGCACGCCCAGCGGCAGCTCACGCGGTGCGATCGGCACCTGGGCCGGTGCACTCAGACGCGCATCGACCAGCGGCACGCTGAACTCCTCGACCCGGAAACTGCCGCTGAACCAGTTGGCCTGACTGCGCTCATCGACGCCTTCGCGCTCCAGCCACACGTCGTACTGACCCAGCTTGGCCGCTGGCGGAATGACCCAGCTCGCCAGCGCGTTTCGCGTGCCGTTCCACACCAGCGGCTGCACGATCTGCTGGCCGCTGCCCTGGTGAACGATCTTCATGCGCGTGGGCAGCTCGCCCTTGTTCCACGGCGCCAGTCCGCTCAAGGTTTCGGCGCGCAGAAAGTGCTTCATCGACACCGTTTCGCCGGCTCTGAGCAAAGTGCGGTCAAACACCGTGTGCGCCACCGAATCGCGCTGCAGGCTGCGGCTGGTGGGCTGGTTGAAACGCCAGGGCTCGATGCCCTGATGCCAGTTGCTGAACACGAAAGCGGTGTCGACCGGGCTGCCGGGGCGTGACGAGTCGGCCTTGCGTGCGCTGACGAAATAGGCGTCATCGACGAGGCACTCGGCGGGCTGCGGCTCGAGGGCTTGGGGCACCAGGGCCAGACCACGCGCATCGGTGCGCCCCGACCAGAGCAGCTTGCCACGGCAGTCGCTGATCGCCACATCGGCGGCTTCGACCGGACGGCCGCGGTCCAGCGAGGTCACCCACACCGCGCTGTTCTCGCGGCCGATCTTGGCGTGCACGCCCAGGTTGGTGACCAGCGCGCCGGTGCGCACATACATCGGCGCCTGCGGATCGAGCAGAGCCTGTCCGAGCCGCGCCGATTCGACCTCGACCACATGGAAGCCCGGTTCGACCAGTGGAATGCCCACCACCTCGAACGGCCGCGGATCGCCCCCTTGCAACTGCGGCAGATCGAGCCGCTTGGCGGCCGCATCGGTCTTGAGCAGCGACAGCGTGCGCGTTTGCACCCAGCGATCAACCTGCGTGCGGTGGGTGCGGCCACGGCCATCCATGTGCGTCACGGTGGTCGTCCACTGGTCCTTGGGCAAGCCGGCATCGCGCGCGCTGATCTGGTTGTCGTGATACCGGCGCACCTTGGCGTACCAGGCCAGGATGTCGGCATCGGTTTGCAAGCGGCGCACGCGCACCGCGCCCTGGGTGGCGGCCGGGCGCAGATCGCCTTGCACGTGACGCAGCGTGAGCGGCAGCAGCGGCGGCGTGGCCGTCGAGCCCGGTGCATCGACGTAGCGCTCGACGATGCCAAAGGGCGCGGCCGAGAACTTGGCGATCGGCGGTGCGTCGCCGGTGGCAACCCGCATCGGGAAGGCATCGGCATTGGCCAGCGGCCGCCCGGTGGTGTCCTTCAATCCGGCGGGCAGCGTCAGCGTGTAGACGGTGTTTTCAGCCACGCGCAGCGCCAGCGTGACGGCATAGACCTCGGTCGACTTATCGTCAGGATCGTTCAGCGGAGCGATCGGTTTGCCGTTGGCGCCCACCAGTCGAACCTGCTCGGCGAGCCCGCGCTCGACAGGCGCTGAAAAGCGCAGCGTGAGCGGGCGTATCGGCAGGCAAGGCGCGCCGGCGCGCTCGCGCTCGCAGGAAAACTCGGCGCTGAATTTGGGCCGCACCTTGAAGGCAAACCGCTGCTCGCTGCGGGTGACCACACGCGGGTTGACGGCCGCCGCAATGCCTTGGCCCCACACCACGCGCACCTCGGTGTCGGCGGGCAGTGCGCGCGGGCAGCTCAGCACCAGCAGCTTGGCCTGCCGCTCGGCTTCGAGCTTGGCGTCTTTCAAAGCGCGCGCTCCGGTGGCCTTGAGGATCTGCTCGCGCAGCGAACCGACCACGATGCGCACGGGCAGGCGCTCGCCGATGCCATCGACCTCGCACCAGGTGCGCTCGGACACGCTGCGCTCGGTGGCCGCGCCATTGAGCGCGAACACGAAATGCTGGTCTTCCTCGATCTGCGCGCCGTCGTAAGGCTGCGGATACAGCACCATGGGCCCGCCGGTGCTGAACTGAAAGCGGGTGTTGCCCGAAAGCGCGCCAGCAGCGGCCAGCGGCTTCCAGTCAGAGCGGGCCTGCACGGTGCAACTCACGCCCGGTGGCAAGGCCTCATCGAAGTCGAACACCCAATCGCGCTCGCTGGTCCATCGCCCGCTGCGCGCGGTGGCCGATGGCGGCATGCCGGTGCAGCTGAGCGTCACCGGGTCGGGCAGGCGCGGCTCGCCCATCGGCACCACGGCCTGCGCAAAGCTGATGGCCACCTGCTCGACGCGAGCCACTTCGCCTTGCGGGCTCATGCTGCGGATGGTGGCCGCCTGGGCCCAGCCCGCCCACAGTGTCAGCAGCACCCAAACAGCGTTGCGCGTTGTCACACCCATATCGGCCCCCGTATCGAGTCTGCGGGCAGTCTAGCGGTGCGAAGTGGTCAGCTCTGGGCGTCCTTGAGCTGCTGCCGGCGCTGGGCTTCGATGGTGCGCAAGCGCGAATCCATCACCGACAACTCGACGAAATCGTTCTGGCTGGGGTTGGGGCCGACCAAGCGCCGGCCGGCTCGCAAGCGATCGATGGCACCGGCCAGATCACCCAGCGCGTAAGACGATTCGGCCTCAGCGCGCAGCGAGCTCAGGCTTTGCCCCTGCAGCTTGAGCAAGCGGCTGAGCGCCATCCACGCCAGCGGATCCAGCGGGTACTGCGCCACCCAGGTCTGCAGCTGATCGGTGCTCAGCCGCACCGCGTTGGCATCGCCCGGCGACGCCAGCGTGATCCGCGCAGACATCAGCAGCACCGGGCGCGAGGTGTTCGCCACATTCGGCAACACCGGGCTGCCCGACTGCAGCAGCGGTGCCAGCGCCTCGCGCGCCTGGGCGGGCTGGCCGCGGTCGATCAGCGACTGCGTCTGCAACAGAAGAACCGCCCGCTCGGCGCGCACATCGGCCTCCACTGGCGCCGAGGGCGGGGCCGTCAGGGCGTAGTTGCTTTGAAGTGCCCCAGAGCCACGGGCCAGCGACATCGCATTGCGCAAGGCCACATCAGCGAGCTTCCAATCGCGCAGCAGGCCGGACGCCAGCGCGGCCGAGTAGGCATCGGCAAAGCGCTCGGCGCGCGTCGCGCTGGGTGCCGATCCGTCGGCCGCCAGTGACTGCCAGCGGCGCAGCGCTTCCGGGCGCGTGTCCATCAAAACCCGGGCACGGGCCAGCGCTGCGGTGTGCTCGAGCGCCGAGGCGGGCTGGCTCAAGGTCGCGCGCGGCGAGCCCACGCCACTGACACCCAGCCGCGCGCGAGCCTCGCCGATGCGCTCGGTGGTCAGCGGGTGAGAGCGCAGATACGGATAGCCGCCGTAGTCATTGAGCCGTGAGGCGTTTTGCAGCCGCTCGAACATCGCCGCCATCCCCGAAGGCTCGAAGCCGGCGGTGCTCATCATGGCCATGCCGATGCGGTCGGCCTCGCGCTCCATCTGGCGCGAGAAATTCAACTGCCCCTGGATGCCAGCGGCCTGCCCGCCCAAGATCATCGCGTTGGCCGCATCGCCGCCACCCGAGCGGGCGGCCGCGAGGATGCCAATGATCATGGCCGCTGCGGTGAGGATGCTCTGCTTCTTGCTGTTGGCAAAACCCTGGGCGATGTGGCGCTGGTTGACGTGCGTCATCTCGTGCGCCAGCACCGACGCCAGCTCGTCACGCGTTTGCGTGATCGCCATCAAGCCCAGATGCACCCCCACGAAACCGCCGGGCAGGGCGAACGCGTTGACCGAACGGTCGCGAACCAGAAAGGGCTCGTAGGCAAAGCGGTCCTTCAGGTCGTCATCGACGTCACCCAGCGCCTGCGCAGCGCTCAGCAAGGGCTGCCACAGCGACTGCAGGTACTCGAGCAGGACCGGGTCATCGAGGTAGTCGGGATCGCGGCGGATCTCGCGCATGATCGCGTCGCCCAGCCGGCGCTCGGTGCCGGTGTTGAAGTCTTCCGAGGCGGTGTCGCCCAGCGCGGGCAGGTTGTTGTACTGCGCGAGTGCCTGCGTGGGCAGCAACGCGCCCAAGCTCAGCGCCACGCTGACACACCAGATGAGCGGTCGGCGGTGGGCGGGCCTGAAGGTGTCGTGAAGCATGGGCATCGGGCGGTCTTTCGCAAAGGTGGCACAGGGTGTGACCCCCGCGAGGTGCCCAGGTTCAAGCGTTGAGGCCCCAGACTGCCGCTTGTCCTCGGGTACCAGCTGCCTATGATGCCAGCCAACCTGCTGCCAGCCGCGCCCCTCGGGGTCGTCCACGCCATGTCCGCACCCGATCACCGCGCCGAACCGTCAGCCGAGCCAGACGCGAACGCGCCATCGCCCCTGACCCACTTTGACCGCGCTGGCCAGGCCCACATGGTCGACGTGTCGGCCAAGGCCGAAACCCACCGCATCGCGCGCGCCAGCGGCGAGATCTGCATGCTCAGCGCCACGCTCGCGCTGATCGAAGCCGGCCACGCGGCCAAGGGCGATGTGCTCGGCGTGGCGCGCATCGCCGCCATCTTGGCCGCCAAGCGCACGGCAGAGTTGATCCCGCTGTGCCACCCGCTGCCCATCACCCGCGTGGCGGTCGACTTCACCATCGACCGCGAGGCCAGCCGGGTCATCTGCACCGTCCAGGTCGAAACCCACGGCCGCACCGGCGTCGAAATGGAAGCCCTCACCGCCGTGCAGATCGCCCTGCTCACGATTTACGACATGCTCAAAGCCGCCGACCGCGGCATGGTGATGGGCAATGTGCGCGTGCT
>CAMCNE010000035.1 GCA_945875935.1 Bordetella parapertussis | reverse complement strand
GCAGTACCTCTGGGGCTATCACCGCTACAAGCAGCCGCGCTCGGGCGGGCTGTCGGCGCTGGGCGAAAAGGCCTTGCCGTGAAGCGGCTGCTGGCCAATGGGCTGACGCGGCTCGGTCTGGGTCTGCTGTGGCTCTTGCACTGGCTGCCGCTGGCGCTGCTGGCGCCGCTGGGTCGCGGCCTTGGCCGCCTGTCGTGGGCTCTGGCGCGTTCGCGCCGGCACATTGCGCTGCGCAACCTCGAGCTGTGTTTTCCCGAGCTGGACGAGCCGCAGCGTCGCGCCCTGGCCTTCGAGCACTTCCAGCTCATGGGCCGCAGCATCCTCGAGCGTGGGTTGCTGTGGCACGCCTCGCCCGAGCGGCTCCAACGCCTCATCCACGTCGAGGGCCCCGTCGACTTTGCCGACAAGCACCCCGGCGCGATGATGTGGCTGGTGCCGCATTTCGTGTCGCTCGAGGTGGTGGCCCCTGCCGCACGCATGTCGAACGTCCGGCCGGCTTGCACCGTCTACCAAAAGCAAAGCAACCCGGTGTTCGATGCCGCGGTACTGCGAGGTCGCTTGCGCTTTGGCCCGGTTCGGCTGCTGTCGCGTCGCGAGGCCGCCAAGCCGCTGCTGCGTGCCATCCGTCAGGGTGAAGGCTTCTTGAATCTGCCCGACATGGACTTCGGCATCAAGGGCGCCGAGTTCGTGCCCTTCTTCGGCGTGCCGGCGGCCACGCTGCTCGCGCCGTCTCGCATGGCGCGGCTGCTCGACATGAAGGTGCAGCCTGTGATCGCCGAGATGTTGCCGGGCGCGCAGGGCTACCGCGTGCGCTTCCTTGAGCCGTGGACGCACTTTCCCACCGACGACGCCTACGCCGATACCGTCGCGCTCAACCGCTGGATCGAGCAGGAGATCCGTCGCAACCCGGCGCAGTACCTGTGGGTTCACCGGCGCTTCAAGACGCGCCCGCCCGGCGAGCCTTCGCTGTATTGAGCCGTGCGTGCGCCAAGGGGCGCGGCGAGCGCCGTCGATAATCGGCCCATGACAATCCGGTTCACCAAGATGCAGGGCGCCGGCAACGACTTCGTCGTGCTCGACGCCACGCAAGAGCCACTCGCCTTGGGTGCCGAGCAGCTGCGCCGGCTGGCCGATCGCCGCTTCGGCGTGGGAGCCGACCAGATCCTGGTGGTCACGCGCAGCCACACCGAGGGCGTTGATTTCGGCTACCGCATCTTCAACAGCAGCGGCGAAGAAGTCGAACAGTGCGGCAACGGTGCGCGCTGCTTCGTGCGCTATGTGCGCGACAAGAAACTGTCCGACAAGTCGACCCTGCGCGTCGAGACGGTCAACAGCTTGCTCGAGCTTCACATGCTCGAAGACGGCCGCGTGCGCGTCGACATGAACGCGCCCATCTTCGATCTGCCCCAGGTGCCTTTCCACGACGCCGGCTTGCGTGCGCATCGCGTGCCGGTCAAGGGCGGTGCCGCTGGCCAGTTCGTCGATCTGTGGCCGCTCAGCCTCAAGGGCCGCGTGGTCGAGGTCGCCGTGCTGTCCATGGGCAACCCGCACGCGGTTCAACTCGTCGACGATGTCGACAGCACACCCGTCGAAGTGCTCGGCCCGCTGATCGAGCACCACACCAGCTTTCCGCGCCGCGTCAACGCAGGCTTCATGCAGATCGTCTCGCGCAGCCATGTGCGCTTGCGCGTGTTCGAGCGCGGTGCTGGTGAGACGCTGGCTTGCGGCACCGGCGCCTGCGCGGCGGTGGTGGCGGGCATTCGCCTGGGGCTGCTCGATGCGGTGGTCGATGTCGACACCCGCGGCGGCCGTTTGAGCATCGAGTGGCAAGGCCTGCGCGACGGCCTGGGCAGCCATGTCTTCATGGCCGGTCCCGCGCAGACGGTCTTCGAAGGCGAAATCGAACTGCAAGACCTCTGAGCGCAGCCGTGCATCCTGTCCATCAACGAACCATGAGCACCACACCGTGAGCAATCCCACCGGAGTCCAGGGCATCACCGAAACCGACATCGCCAACTACCTGGCCAACACGCCGGGCTTCTTCGAGCGCCATGCCGATTTGCTCAGCTCGATCCAGCTGAGCAGCCCGCACGGCACGCGCGCGGTGTCGCTGCAGGAGCGGCAGATGGATCTGCTGCGCGAGCGGCTCAAGGGCTTCGAGCAGAAGATCATGGAGATGATCCGCCACGGCCAGGAAAACGCCGCCATCGCCGACCGGCTGCATCGCTTCACCCGATCGCTGCTGCTGACCACCGACGCGACGGTGCTGCCCGAGGTGCTGGTGCGCGAGCTGATGCAGCAGTTCCTGATTCCGCAGGCGGGCATCCGGGTGTGGGGTGCTTCGGCCGAGCATGCCGCGCTGCCGTTTGCGCGCACCGTCAGCGCCGACGCGCGCAGCTTCGCGTCGAGCCTTTCGCTGCCGTACTGCGGTGCCAACGCCGGGTTTGAAGCGGCCACCTGGCTGGACGACGCCTCGACCGTTGCTTCGCTGGCGCTGATTCCGCTGCGTCATGGCAGCAGCACCGATGCCTTCGGGCTGCTGGTGCTGGGCTCGCCCGATCCGACGCGCTTTGCCGCCGACATGGGCACCGAGTTCCTGATGCGCATCGGCGAGGTCTCGAGTGCCGGACTGTCGCGGCTGATTCGCGCCTGATGGCCAACGGCGGCTGCGCGTGAACGACGATCTCGCGGCCCACTTGCAGCATCTGCAAGTCGAGCGCCGCCTGGCCGCGCGCACGCTGACGATGTACACACAGGCCTTCGCGCGGCTGCAAGGCCTGGCCGATGTGGCGGCCGTGCCGCTGCGCGAGGTGCAGCCGCACCATGTGCGCCGCTGGGCGGGGCAACTGCACGCGCAGGGGCTGGCGCCCGGCAGCATCGCCATTGAACTGTCGGCGTGGCGAGGCTTTTATCGCTGGCTGGGCCGCGATGGGCTGGTGCTGCAAAACCCGGTGGCCGGCGTGCGTGCGCCCAAGGCGGCCAAACCGCTGCCCAAGGCGCTGTCGGTCGATCAGGCGGTGGCGCTGGCGGATTTCAGCGCGCCGCCCGACGCCTCACGTCAAGGTGCTGCCATCGCCGCGCGCGATCACTGCATCACCGAGTTGCTCTACGGCTGCGGGCTGCGGGTGGCCGAGCTGGCCTCGCTCGATGTGCAGCCCGGTGCGCACGCGGTGGGCTGGATCGACATCGCCGACGCCAGCGCCCATGTGCTGGGCAAGGGCAGCAAGCGGCGCAGCGTGCCGGTGGGCGCGGCGGCGCTGGCGGCGCTGCAGACCTGGTTGGGCCTGCGCGCGCAGATGGCCAAGGCCGACGAGCCGGCGCTGTTGGTGGGCCAGCGCGGTGCGCGCATCACCACCAACCAGGTGCGCATCAGCCTCAAGCAGCGCGCCTTGCAGGCCGGGCTGCCCACGCACGTGCATCCGCACATGCTGCGCCACTCGTTTGCCACCCACGTGCTGCAGTCCAGCGGCGATCTGCGCGCCGTGCAAGAGCTGCTCGGCCACGCCAACATCAGTGCCACGCAGGTCTACACCAAGCTCGACTTCGGTCACCTCAGCAAGGTGTACGACGCCGCGCATCCCCGAGCCAGGAAGCAAGACCCGATCAAGCGGTGAGGCGTCAAGTAGTTGTGTCTTGACGCAAAGGATCAGTCGAAGATGTCGCTCAGCCAGGACTTGGTGCGGCCGCCATGAGAGCTGCGGCCGTGCCGGTAGTCGGAGTCCTCGAACCGAGGCTGTGCGCGGGGCGCCGCAGGACTGGCTGGCGCTGGTGCCATGGCGCTCGACCGCTCGATCAGCTTGTCGAGTTCGCCGCGGTCCAGCCATACGCCACGACACTGCGGGCAGTAGTCGATCTCGACGCCTTGGCGGTCGCTCATCACGAGCGCAATGTCAGTGCAGGTGGGGCATTTCATGGTGTGCTCCTGGTGAAAACGTTCGTCTGTTTAGCCTAACAGGCGGGGCATGTCGATGGCCTACGATGACAGCATGCATGTGCCGTCCACGCCGCTGAGCGTTGCTTCCCGACCTGACGATCTGGTGGTGGCGCGGCCCGAAGGCCTGTATTGCCCACCTGGCGACTTCTACATCGATCCCTGGAAGCGGGTCGATCGGGCCGTCATCACGCATGCCCATTCCGACCACGCCCGCGCCGGCCACCAGCACTACCTGGCGCACACCGACAGCCAAGGCACGCTGCGCACCCGCCTGGGCGCCGACATCACGCTGCAAACGCTGGCCTACGGTGAAAGCATCGTGCATCACGGTGTCAGGTTGTCGCTGCATCCGGCGGGTCATGTGCTCGGTTCGGCGCAGGTGAGGCTTGAACACGGCGGCCGCGTCTGGGTCGCCTCGGGCGACTACAAGACCGAGGCCGACGGCACCTGCGCGCCCTTCGAGCCGGTGCGCTGCGACACCTTCATCACCGAATCGACCTTCGGCCTGCCGATCTACCGCTGGCCGACCCAGACCGAGCTGTTCGCCGACATCAATGCCTGGTGGCGCGCCAATGCCGAGCAGGGTCGCGCGTCGGTGCTGCTGTGCTACGCGTTCGGCAAGGCGCAACGCATCCTGCACGGCGTGGATCCGAGCATCGGACCCATCGTCACGCACGGCGCTGTGGAGCCCTTGAACGCGGTGTACCGCGCGGCCGGCGTCGCGCTGGCGCCAACGCTGCGAGCCGCCGATCCGAGCGTTGACGCTGCACTTTTGAACCGCGCCTTGGTGCTGGCGCCGCCGTCGGCCCAGGGCACACCGTGGATGCGTCGCTTCGGCGATCACTCGGATGCCTTCGCCAGCGGCTGGATGCAGTTGCGCGGTGCGCGGCGCCGGCGCGGCGTTGATCGCGGCTTCGTCATGTCCGACCATGCCGACTGGCCAGGCCTGCAAAAGGCCATTGCCGGCACTGGCGCGCAGCGCGTTTTCGTCACCCACGGCAGCGTGGCGGTGATGGTGCGCTGGCTGACCGAGGCCGGTCTGGAAGCAC
This sequence comes from Bordetella parapertussis, assembly GCA_945875935.1. Taxonomy (GTDB): domain Bacteria; phylum Pseudomonadota; class Gammaproteobacteria; order Burkholderiales; family Burkholderiaceae_C; genus PBB1. The sequence goes on along the minus strand of CAMCNE010000035.1, from coordinate 16,159 downwards.
AAGCCTTCAAGACCGAGTACGGCGCCGAAGACCCAGAGGCCGTGCCCGCCGCATGAAGCCGTTTGCCGCGCTGTATCGCGAGCTCGATGCGACCACCTCCAGCCTGGCCAAGCAGGCTGCGCTGCAGCGCTATCTGCAAAGCGCCGATCCCGCGAGCGCGGCCTGGGCGGTCTACTTTCTGGCCGGCGGCAAGCCGCGGCAACTGGTGCCGGTCAAGTTGCTGCGGCAGCTGGCGCAACAGGCTGCGGGCCTGCCGCAATGGCTTTTCGACGAGACCTACGAGGCGGTTGGCGACCTGGCCGAAACCATTTCACTGCTGCTGCCAGCGCCAGACCAAACGCACGCCATGGGCCTTTGCGAATGGATGGAGCAGCACTTGCTGCCGCTGCGCGGCACGCCGCCCGATCAGCTGGCCGACACCTTGCACGCGCAATGGCGCTGCCTGGCCATCGACGAGCGCCTGGTCTATTTCAAGCTCATCACCGGCGGCTTTCGCGTCGGCGTGTCGCGGCTGCAAGTCACGCAAGCGCTGGCGGCGGTGGGGGCGCTCGACCCCAAGCGCGTGGCGCAGCGCTTGATGGGCTACACGCACATCACCGGGCAACGCTCGGCTGCCGACTACCACGCCCTGATCGCCCCGGAGAGCGCCGGTGAACTCGAAGCCCAGACCGGCGGGCAGCCCTACCCCTTCTTTCTCGCGCACCCGTTCAACCTGCCGCTGGCCCAGTTCGATGAAGCGCTGGGCACGCCCTCGCAGTGGCTTGTCGAATGGAAGTGGGATGGCATCCGCGCCCAGCTCGTCAAGCGTGCCGGCAAGGTGTGGCTGTGGTCGCGCGGCGAAGAGCTGGTGACCGAGCGCTTTCCCGAACTCGCGCAGATGGGCGAAGCGCTGCCCGACGGCACGGTGCTCGACGGAGAAATCGTGGTGTGGCGCGCCGAGCGCGTTCAGCCGTTCGCCGAGCTGCAAAAGCGCATGGGCCGCAAGACGCTCGGGCCCAAGCTGCTGCGCGACCTGCCGGTGGCGCTGCTGGCTTACGACCTGCTCGAGCTGCAAGGCCGCGACCTGCGCATGCTGGAGCAGTGCGAGCGCCGGCCGATGCTCGATGCGTTGCTGGCCAGCGTGCCGCATCCGTGCCTCATCGCCAGCCCGCTGCTCCAGGGTCACAGCTGGAATGACCTGGCACAGCAGCGCGAAGCGGCGCGCGCCATGGGTGTCGAAGGCCTGATGCTCAAGCAGCGCACGGCGCGCTACGGCGTGGGCCGCACCAAGGATGTGGGCGTGTGGTGGAAGTGGAAGATCGATCCGCTGTCCATCGATGCCGTCCTCATCTACGCGCAGCGCGGCCACGGCCGCCGTGCCAGTCTTTACAGCGACTACACCTTTGCCGTGTGGGATGCGCCGCCGCAGGTCGAAGGGCGCAAGCTGGTGCCGTTCGCGAAAGCGTATTCAGGCCTGACCGATGCCGAAATGGCGCGCGTCGATGTCGTCGTGCGCAAGACCACCGTCGAGAGCTTCGGCCCGGTGCGCAGCGTGCAGCCCACGCTGGTGTTCGAGCTGGGGTTCGAAGGCATCGCCCGCAGCGCGCGGCACAAAAGCGGAATCGCGGTGCGCTTTCCACGCATGCTGCGCTGGCGTGAGGACAAGTCCGTCGACGACGCCGACACGCTGCAAACCCTCGCCGAGCTGCTGCCGTCGTGAAGCGCGTCCTGGGTGACTGGTTCGCGGCGCGCGGCTGGAAGCCGCTGAAGTTTCAGCGTGAGGTGTGGAAGGCGATCGCCGCTGGCCGTTCGGGCTTGCTGCATGCGACCACCGGTGCTGGCAAGACCTACGCGGTGTGGTTGGGTGCGCTGCAGGCCTTCGCGCCGCTGGCCCCGGTGAACAAACCGCCCAGGCTCACCGTGCTTTGGCTGACCCCCATGCGCGCGCTGGCGGCCGACACCTTGCGTGCGCTGCAACAACCGCTGCAGGACCTGCAGCCTGGCTGGAGCGCGGGTGTGCGCAGCGGCGATACCGGCTCGGCCGAGCGCAGCGCGCAAAACCAGCGTCTTCCGACCGTGCTGGTGACCACGCCCGAGAGCTTGTCGCTGCTGCTCGCGCGCGCCGATGCCCATGAGGTGCTGGGCGGCTTGCGCATGGTGGTGGTCGACGAATGGCATGAGTTGCTCGGCAACAAGCGCGGCGTGCAGGTGCAGCTGGCGCTGGCCCGGCTTCGGCGCTGGAACGCAGGGCTGTGCGTTTGGGGCATGTCGGCCACGCTGGGCAATCTGCAGGAGGCCATGGGCGCACTTCTGGGCGGCGAGGCCGGTGTGCTGGTGCAAGGCGAGGTGTCCAAGAAACTCGTTGTCGATTCGCTGCTGCCCGATCGCGTCGAGCGCTTTCCGTGGGGTGGCCACCTCGGCCTCACGATGCTGCCCAAGGTGATCGCGGAAATCGCCGCCAGCAGCACCACGCTGGTCTTCACCAACACGCGCGCGCAAGCGGAGATCTGGTATCAGGCCATGCTTGAGGCGCGGCCGGACTGGGCCGGGCAGATCGCGCTGCACCACGGCTCGCTCGACCGTGCCGTGCGCGAATGGGTCGAGCTCGCCCTGAAAAGAGGGGAGCTCAAGGCCGTGGTCTGCACCTCGAGTCTGGACCTGGGCGTCGATTTCCTGCCGGTTGAGCGCGTGCTGCAGATCGGCTCGCCCAAGGGCGTGGCGCGGCTGCTGCAGCGCGCCGGGCGGTCGGGCCATGCGCCTGGACGACCGTCGCGCATCACGCTCGTGCCAACGCACAGCATCGAGATGATCGAGGGCGCCGCCGCGCGCACGGCCCTGGCCGCGGGCCACATCGAAGCGCGCAGCTCGCCGTTGCAGCCGCTCGATGTGCTGGTACAGCACCTGGTGACGGTGGCGCTGGGCGGCGGCTTCGTGCCTGACGCGCTCTACGACGAGGTGCGCAGCACCACCGCCTATGCCGCCTTGTCGCGCGACAGCTGGCAGTGGTGCCTGGACTTCGTTGCCCAGGGCGGCCAGTCGCTGGCGGCCTATCCCGACTACCGGCGTGTCGTGCCCGACGCCGAGGGCGTGTGGCGCGTGCCCGATGCGCGGCTGGCTCGCAGGCACCGCATGAACATCGGCACCATCATCAGCGACGCCAGCATGGCCGTGCAGTACGTCGGCGGCGCCAAGATCGGCAGCGTCGAGGAGTCTTTCGTCGCGCGGATGAAGCCGGGCGACTGCTTTCTCTTTGGCGGGCGATTGCTCGAGCTGGTGCGCAGCCACGACATGACGGCCTGGGTGCGACGCGCGAGCGGCAAGCGCGCTGCGGTGCCGCGCTGGAGTGGCGGGCGCATGCCGCTGTCGACGACGCTGGCCGACGCCGTGGTTGAGCAGCTCGCGCTCGCAGAGGCGGGCCGCTACGACACACCGGAGCTGCAGTGCCTGCGCCCGCTGCTCGAGATCCAGCAGCAGTGGTCTGCGCTGCCAACGCCCGAGACCTTGGTGACAGAGCTGCTCAAGACCCGGGAAGGCTGGCACCTGTTCGTGTACCCGTTCGCGGGGCGCCATGTGCATCTGGGGCTGGCCAACCTCGTGGCCTGGCGCGTTGCGCAGCATCAGCCGCGCACCTTCTCGATGGCGGTCAACGACTGCGGTTTCGAGCTGCTGTGCGCGCAAGAGGTCGACTGGCCCGCGCTGTTGCCACAGGTGCTGGCGCTGGGCGATGAGCCGCAGTTGCTGCATGAGGTGCTTGCGTCGCTCAATGCGAGCGAGCTGGCGCGGCGGCGCTTTCGCGAGATCGCGCGCGTGTCGGGCCTTGTGTTTCAGGGCTACCCCGGCGAAAAGCGGGGCAACAAGCAGCTGCAGGCGTCGTCGTCGTTGTTCTACGAGGTGTTTTGCAAGTACGACCCGACCAACCGGCTGCTGCGGCAGGCCGAAGAAGAGCTGCTCGCGCACGAGCTCGAGATCGGCAGGCTGCATGCCAGTCTGGTGCGCATGGCCGCGCAGCGGCGGGTGGTTCAGCAGCTCGAACGACCAACGCCCTTTTCCTTTCCGCTCATCGTCGAGCGGATTCGCGAGCAGCTGTCCAACGAGAAATTGGCCGACCGCATCGCGCGCATGGTGGCCCAGCTGGAGCAGGCCGCTGGCGCAGCGCCATCGGCGGCAGGCGCCCAGCGGGTGAAAGACACCTTGGCATTTGGCAGCGCGCAAGGGCCGGCCCAAGCCGAAAGACAAGATCGCAAAGGAAAACGGAATGTCTGACAGCCGCCATGGCGCATCGCCTGAACGTGCCCCTTCCTGCGCGGTCCGATGGGCCGATCAGGATCTGCGCTTGCTGGCCGAGCGCGCCGTGTGGTGGCCCGAGCCGCGCGTGCTGTTCATCTCGGATCTCCACATCGGCAAGGCCGCGACCTACCGCGCGCTGGGTCAACCGGTGCCCGGCGGCACCACGCAGCAAAACCTCACGCGGCTCGACCGCCTGATCGAAACCCATCGCCCGTTGCAGATCGTTTTTCTGGGGGATTTTCTGCATGCGGCGCAGGCGCAAACACCGCAGGTTCTGGCCGCGCTGCAGGTCTGGCGCGAGCAGCACTTGCCGCTGGCTTTGACCCTGGTGCGTGGCAACCACGACAGCCGCGCTGGCGATCCGCCGGCATCGCTGGGCATCGCCGTGGTCGACGAGCCGTATCTGATCGGCCCTTTCGCCGCCTGCCACCATCCGCAGGTGCACGCGACGCACTTCGTTCTGGCCGGTCATGTGCATCCGGCTTGCACGCTGCACGGCCGCGGGCGGGACCGCGTGCGCATGCCTTGCTTCGTGCACGAGGGCGAGCAGGCCATCTTGCCCGCGTTTGGCGAGTTCACCGGCAGCTGGTTGGTGGAGGCCGCACCGGGTCGCCGCCTTTATGGTGTCGGGGGTGATGCCGTGTGGGCGTTGCCCGCATGAGCCCCGCATGAAGCAGACTCTCGAATCGCAGACAAAACCCCGTGGGACTCCAACGTCCCATCCTTCCAGTTCAGCCGACGCGGCGAGCTGGCAAGCCCAGGCAACACCATGAAAACCATCCGACTGCGTGACGGCAAGGAACGCTCGCTCATCAAGCGCCACCCGTGGGTGTTCGAGGGCAGCATCGCCAGCGGCCGCGCCGATCCGGGCGAGACGGTGCGCGTCGAATCGGCCGCCGGCGAATTTCTGGCCTGGGGCGCGTACAGCCCGACGTCGTCGATCCGCGTGCGCGCCTGGAGCTTCGACGCTGCCGAGCGCATCGACGCGGCCTTCTTCGAGCGGCGCATCGCGCGTGCGGTGGCGGTGCGCGCGCGCTTGCCCATCGACAGCGATGCCATGCGGCTCGTCCACGGCGAGGCCGACGGCCTGCCCGGGCTGGTGGTCGACCGCTACGGCGACACGCTCAGCGCGCAGTTCACGGCCACCGGCGTCGAGCGCTGGAAGCCGGTGATTGCCGATGCGCTGCTCAAGGCGACCGGCTTGCAGCGCCTGTACGAGCGCAGCGACGCCAGCGTGCGCGAGCTCGAAGGCTTGGCCGCGATCACCGGCTGGCTGCGGCTGCCGCCGGGCGCGCCCGACCACACCGAAGTCACCATCCACGAGCACGGCTGGAAGCTCACGGTGGACGTGGCGCACGGCCACAAGACCGGCTACTACCTTGACCAGCGCGACAGCCGGCGGCTGTTTGCCGACAGCGTGCGGCACTTCGGCGCGCAGCGCGTGCTCAACTGCTACAGCTACACCGGCGGCTTCAGCGTGGCCGCACTGGCCGCAGGGGCTGCCGAGGTGACCAGCGTGGATTCATCGGGCCCGGCGCTCGGGCGTGCGATCGCCCACGTGGCGCTCAACGGCTTTGATGCGCAGCGCCACAGCGTGATCGATGCCGACGTGAACGCCACGCTGCGCGGCTTTCTCGATCAGGGCCGGCGCTTTGACGCCATCGTGCTCGACCCGCCCAAGTTCGCCTCGACCGCGGCGCAGGCCGAGCGTGCCGCGCGTGCCTACAAGGACATCAACCGGCTTGCCTTCATGTTGCTGGAACCCGGCGGCCTGCTGTTCACCTTCTCGTGCTCGGGCGGCGTGAGTGCCGACCTGTTCCACAAGATCGTCGCCGGCGCCGGGCTCGATGCCGGCATCGACGGCCAGATTCATGCGCGCACCGGCGCGGCGCCCGATCACCCGATGACCATCACCTTCCCCGAGGGCGAATACCTCAAGGGCCTGGTGATCGTGAAGCAGCGCTGATTCAACGCCCGGTCTTGACGAGCGTCGGCGAGCGCGGCCGGGGGCCTGCTTAACATCGCCTTGAATTGATTTCCTCAGGAGAGTGCCATGTGCGGCATCGTCGGCGCGGTCAGCGCGCGCAACATCGTTCCGGTGCTGATCGAAGGCTTGAAGCGGCTCGAATACCGCGGCTATGACTCGTGCGGCGTGGCGGTGCACCAGCACGGCGGTTTGCTGCGCGCGCGCAGCACCGAGCGCGTGGCCGAGCTCGAGCGCAACGTGGTGGATGACGCCATCGGCAGCGGCACCGGCATCGCGCACACCCGCTGGGCCACGCACGGCGTGCCGGCGGTGCACAACGCGCACCCGCACTTCTCGGGCGACCGCGTGGCGCTGGTGCACAACGGCATCATCGAAAACCACGACGAGCTGCGCGCCGAACTGCAATCGCAGGGCTATGTGTTCGCCAGCCAGACCGACACCGAAGTCATCGCCCACCTGATCGATCGCCTGTACGAGGGCGACCTGCTCGCCGCCGTGCAGCGCGCGCTGCCGCGCTTGCGTGGCGCCTATGCGATCGCGGTGTTTTGCCGTGACGAGCCGCACCGCGTGATCGGCGCGCGCGAGGGCTCGCCGCTGATCCTGGGCATCGGCACCGGCGAGCGCGCCGGTGATCACTACCTGGCCAGCGACGCGATGGCGCTGGCCGGCGTGACCGACCAGATCGTCTACCTCGAAGAAGGCGACGTGGTCGACCTGCAGCTCACCGGCATGCGCATCAGCGCGCGCCGTGGCCAGGGTTTCGAGCCGGTGGCGCGCGAGGTGCGCACCGTGCACGCGCACACCGGTGCGGCCGAACTCGGGCCGTACCGCCACCACATGCAAAAAGAGATCTTCGAGCAGCCCCGCGCGATTGCCGACACGCTCGATGCGGTTGACGCCATCTCGCCCGCGCTGTTCGGCGAAGCGGCTGCCGAGGTCTTCAAGCAGGTCGACTCGGTGCTCATCCTGGCCTGCGGCACCAGCTACTACGCCGGCTCGGTGGCCAAGTACTGGCTCGAGAGCATCGCCAAGATCCCGACCGCCGTCGAAGTGGCCAGCGAATACCGCTACCGCGACAGCGTGCCCCACGCGCGCACGCTGGTGGTGACCATCACGCAAAGCGGCGAAACCGCCGACACGCTGGCCGCGCTCAAGCACGCGCGCGGGTTAGGCATGGCGCACACGCTCACCGTGTGCAACGTGGCCACCAGCGCGATGGTGCGCGAGTGCGCGCTGGCCTTCATCACGCGTGCCGGCGTCGAGATCGGCGTGGCCTCGACCAAGGCCTTCACCACCCAGCTGGTGGGCTTGTTCTTGCTGACGCTGGCGCTGGCCAAATCACGCGGCCAGCTCGGCGCCGACGCCGAGGCGCAGCACCTGCACGCGCTGCGGCATTTGCCGGTGGCGGTGCAAGGCGTGCTGGCGCTCGAGCCGCAGGTCATCGCCTGGGCCGAGGTGTTCGCGCGCAAGGAAAACGCGCTCTTCCTGGGCCGTGGCGCGCATTACCCGATCGCCCTCGAAGGTGCGCTGAAGCTCAAGGAAATCAGCTACATCCACGCCGAGGCTTATCCGGCCGGCGAGCTCAAGCACGGCCCGCTGGCACTCGTCACCGCCGAGATGCCGGTCGTCACCGTGGCGCCCAACGACGTGCTGCTTGAAAAGCTCAAGAGCAACCTGCAGGAAGTGCGCGCGCGCGGCGGCGAGCTCTTCGTGTTTGCCGACGCCGACACGCGCATCGAATCGGGCGAAGGCCTGCACGTGATCCGCATGCCCGAGAACTACGGCGCGCTGTCACCCATCCTGCACGTGGTGCCGCTGCAGCTGCTGGCGTATCACACCGCCTGCGCCCGCGGCACCGACGTCGACAAACCGCGCAATCTGGCGAAGTCGGTGACGGTGGAGTGAGTCGTCGTCAGTCAAGAACGCGGCAGCCGTACCGATAGGCTCTGGAGCTTTCTCACCCATCAGCGTGCAACACGTGCAACCAACCGAAGGTCTGGAGTCACAAACCGACAGTCCGGCAGGGACGCGGGGCGCCGCATGAAAGTCATCTTTCCGCAGCCTGAGGGTTGGGGCTGGGGGCCCATCGAGCTTGTCGCTCGGCTGACAGCCCGTCTGCTGGGGGCAGAGCTGGAGGTTGTTTCCCGGTCCAAGAAGGTCGGATACCTGCGAGCTGCGTCTTCATTTGTCCCGCGATCGCGTCGAGGCGAGGTCTGCCTCTTGATTGCCCCGGCACCTGGCGATCTGTGGGCACTCCCGTCGCTCGAGTACCTCACGCAAGGCCACGAGCATGTGGCTGCATGGGTGATCGACTCGTTCTGGGTGGATCGCATTCCTGCGATTGCCAAACGTGGTCGCCATTTCGACCAGTTCTTCGTGCCCGAGGCAGAGTCGGTGCGGCCATGGGAGATCGCCACGGGGCGCCCGGTGAGCGTGGTGGCGTGGGGCACGGATGCCCTCGACATGGGTTCAGGGTCGCCGCAGCGGCCGATTGACCTGCAGCGAATCGGCCGCCAGCCCCAGCAGTGGGACGACGATGAGCGCGTTGCACAGGCGTGTGCCATCAAGGGACTTGCATTTGCAGGCCGCCCCGAAGGTCATGCGGACCCCATGGTGAATCAGATCACCTGCACGAGGGCGTTCGCTCGAGCAAAGTACACGCTCTCGTTCAGCAATGTCCACAGTCCGGCCCCATACGTCCATTCCACGAGGGAATACCTGACCGGCAGGTGGACGGATGCCTTGGCCAACGGGGCGACCGTGGCAGGGATTTCGCCGCGCAGTCAGTGCGCCCGTGAACTCCTGTGGCCTGAAGCCACCCTCGAGCTGGGGACCACCGAGCGCGATACCGGCCTGCAGATGATCTCTGAAGCTTTGGCTGACTGGACACCGAGCATCGCGCTGACGAACCATCGCATGGCGCTCGAGCGTCTCGACTGGAGGTGGCGCATCAAGCAGATCGCCGACAAGCTCGGGGTCTCTTCGCCGCTGCTGGATCAGGAACTGCTCAGGCTCAAGGACGCCATCACGAAAGCGCGATTGGCGGCCTGACGCACTTTCCACCGTTGATCACCGCTTGCACCTGATCGGCAATCAGCCGGTGTCCCGCGGCGTTGGGGTGGACGCCGTCGCCAGAGTCGTAGGCGCTTTGCAGCAGGCCGTCGGGTGTGGACAGGCCTTCACTGGTCGCCACGAAGCAAGGGCCCACCGCGGCGCGCAGCTGCTGGTCGACCAGACTCAGGCTGGCGCGCTGTTTGGCTGACAGGTTGCGCGGCTGTGTGGACAGCACCAGCACCGCAACACCTTTGGCCAGCGAGACCTTCCGGATGGCGAGCAGGTTGCTGACGGTTTCCTCGACGCTGTAGCCGCGTGCGGTGTCGTTGCTGGGGTAGGCCAGCAGCAGCAGTCGGGGTGCGTGCGCCAGCGCCGCATCGACATTGGCCTCGGCCTTGGGCGACGGGCGCCTGAGCGACGGCCACAGCGAGCCGGGCAGAGCGTGATAGGTCACCGTGCCGGCCACCGCCAGGTTGCGAATCGACACCCCCGCGGGCCGGTAGGCGGCCTCGAGCAGGCTCACCCACCCCTGGCCTGCCGGCACACCGGTGCCCGCAGCGGTCGACGAGCCCAGAACCACCCAGATCCCGCGAGTGGAGGCGGCTGCCGGAGTCGTTGGCGCAGGGGTGCCCGGCTCGGCCCGGCCGGCGCCACACAGCCCCAGCCACAGCGCGATGATGGGCAGTAAGTGCCGACGACTGCGCACAAATGCGCTTTCGTGGACGCAGTGTCTGGCGGGCACTTCGCGAGCCATCAAAAACTCTGGCGGAAGAAGGTGATGTCGCCCCGTATCTTCCAGTACATATCAAGATATTTTTGATCTGCGCTCAGGCGGTATTTTTGTTTCATCAGATCGCAGGTTTGCAGCAAGACTCTGGTTTCAATATCGTCCGGGAACAAGCGGGTGAAAATCGGGTGCATGAAACTGTAGGGTGCGCATGCGGCCTTGAACTGTCCGCTTGCCAGCACCACGGTGGCCAGCCTTTCCTGAATGAATGTTTTCATGGGAAAGCGGCTTTCCACCGAGCCATAGGGCGTGTGGGATTGATACTCCGGATTGTTTTCAACATAGTTGAAAAATTCTTCGGCCAGTATTTCCCACTCTTCCCAGAAGTCTTTTTTGGCGATGATGTAGTTGGAAAAGACCGAGCTGCTGGTATCGGTCGCCAGGGTGCTCAGATTCAACTCCAGCCAGGTCGAATCGATGAATTTCTGGCAGGCGCCGAGCAGCCCGGGGTGCCACATCTCACCTTGCTCAAAAGGGTTGAGGAAGAAAGAAAGCTGATCCCAGCTGGGCGACAGCAATACCACGCTGCCCACACCCTCTTGCCCCTCCAGCAAGCTGTTCACATATTCAGAGGTGAACCCGGTTTTTTCATGAAACTTGGGCGACAAGAAACCATACCAGGCATCCTCTTCCAGAACGTTATTACGCAGAAAATTCAGAATCACCCAAAACTCGAACCAATCCGGGCGGGGGTTTTGTGTGTTGTCCAGCGGAATGAAACCGTCCAGCAACTGGCTTTTGGTTTCTTCGTTGTAATAAATCTGATGGACGTACTTTTTCATGGGGTTTGGGGTTTGCACCCGTCCGGACGGTAAGTACAACTGTAAGCGTGGCCATCAAGGTGCCGCGAGGGCCAGCACCGTGCGCTTGAGGGTCAGCGCCGAGTGGCACGCTCGCGGCGTCTGGCAGACTGCGCCCTGCCGCAAACGACGGTGCCCTCCCCACAAGCCGCCACTCACCATGCCACAACTCCTGATCGATTTTGAACACCCCACCGCCCTGACCGAATGGATGACCGTCGATGACGTCGTGATGGGCGGCGTCTCGAGCAGCCGCGTTCGCCATGACCCCGAAGGGTTCGCCGTCTTCGAAGGCACGCTCTCGCTCGAGAACAACGGCGGGTTCTGCGCCTTGCGCTCGGGGGTGCTGGCCGAGAAGCCGCTGGCAGCCGACAGCTTCTTGCTCGATGTGTGTGGCGATGGCAAGCGCTACAAGTTCAATGTGCGCACCGAGGGTGGCGTCGAGGGGTTGACGTATCAGGCCAGCTTCGACGCGCCGGCCGGTGCGTGGACGCAGGTGCGCCTGCGGGTGTCCGACTTGATGCCCACCTTCCGGGGCAGGGAAGTGCGCGGGATGGATCCGCTCGACGCCTTCCGCATCAGCCACGTGAGCGTGATCATTTCCGACCGTCAGGAAGGCGCGTTCAGCCTGGCCTTGCGCTCGCTGCACTGCGAAACCTGAAGCGGCGGTGGGCCCAGGCCCCGAGGGGCACTCAGTGCTTGACCGTCTTTTTTGCGGCCGCTGGCAGTTCGGTCGGGCAGCGCGTCGACTTGATGCGGTGGTAGGTCACGTTGTCGTCGACCGAGCGCAGCACCACCTTCTTCGCCTGCAGGCTGATGATGTGGTCTTTCAGCGTGCGGTCGGGGAACTGGGTGAACAGCGCGCCTTCCCAGACATACCAGCGTGAGGTGAGGGAGCCTGACAGCTTCTGGCAGGCCTTGTCCTCGTACTCGTAGTACAGGTAGGTGCCATCGGCCTGGAAGATCTCGCGGCTGGGCACGCCTTCATAGTCGGCGCTGTCAGGTGGGTTGATCCAGGTGCCAATCAACATGGCCTTCAGGCCCGCGTCGGTTGTCTTTTCAGAATCCTTGGCGGCAGCCGGCAGGGCTGCGAACAGGCACGCGGCGCCGAGGGCCGTCATCCATCTTGCTATCACGTTACGTACTCCTGATGGGGTGGTGGATCGGGTGCACCGGTCACACACAACCGCGTCATTCAGACCGCGCGTGCAGGCAAGGCGTGAGGTGAACCTTACCGCCAACGTCCGATGCGCGGTGACGGTTTTCCCCAATCCAGCAAGTTTTCGGTGGGCTTGTCGGCGAGTTGGCGCTGCCGCGCGTTGTAGGGGCGCGACCGCACGCCAAGACCCTCACAACTTCTGAGCCCCATGCTGAAAACCCTCAAGGATCTGTTCGAGACCACATTCGCCCCGACTGCGGGCGGTGCCGCCCACTGCGATGAGCACGCCTTGCAGCTGGCCACCGCCGTGCTGCTGGTCGAGGTCATGCGCGCCGATGCCGAATTCGACCCCGCCGAGCGCGCCGCCGTCCTGTCGGCGCTGCGCGACAAGTTCAAGCTCTCAGACGACGAGGCCGCGCGGCTGGTCGAACTGGCCCACCAGACGGCCCAGGGGTCGAGCGACTTCTTCCAGTTCACCTCGAAGATCAACGAGACGTTCGACATGGAAGACAAGGTCCGCATGGTCGAGCACCTGTGGCGCGTGGCCTATGCCGATGGCGTGCTCACTGCCCACGAAAACCACCTCATGCGCCGCGTGAGCGACTTGCTCCACGTGCCCCATGGCGCCTACATCAACGCCAAGATGCGCGCCAAGCAGGCACTGCGCGTCGAGTGATGTGCAGCCCGTCGAAGCGGTCGGCCTGGCACTGAGCCGCAGCCTTTGGACGCAGCGGTTCGCTGCAGTTCGCCCGGTTAGAGTCGGTTTTCCCTTGCCGATGCGCCTTGATGCCCCCATCTCCTGATCTGCCCGTGGCGACCCCGTTGCCCGCCACGTCCGCCGAAGCGGCTCCCCAACGCATCAACCTGCCCAATGCGCGTCATGCGCAGCGGCTGCCGCCGCACATCGGCAAGACGCAGTTCGAGCGCGTGCGACAAGCCGCCTACCGGCTGCCGCAGGTGGTCAAGCCGGGCGACTTCATCGCCGAGCGCAGCACGGGTTTCGAAGAGCACCTCGACCGGCTGGGCTACGTGCTGCTGCAAAAGGCGGTGTCGGGCGCACGGCCGAGCCGCTGGATCGCGCCCGATCTGTTCGACGTGGCGCTGGCCCACATCGATGTGGTGGGCGATGGCCCCGCGGTTCGCCCACTCATGCTCGAGCGCACCGCCGCACTTGAGGCGATGGGCGTGTCGCGTCACGCGGGTGCCTGGACGCGTCTGATCAGCCACGGCCTGACGTTGAGCGAGCCGGGCTGGCGCGTGCCGGTGCTGTTCCATGTGCCGGTGGATGCACAGCCGGTGTGGGACTTCTATCGCACCGGTGACCTCGCCGCGCTGGGCGCCGCGCTGGGCACGCCGCTGCCGTATCCGCAAGCCGCCGAGCTGGTCGCGCACCTCGAGTTGATGCTCGAGCGCGGCCGCGCGCACAACCCGCGCCACCTCGACTCGCTGCTGCCGCGGCTGCAGTCCGAATGCGCCACGCCGCAGGCGCTGCCCGAGCTCAAGGCCTCGCTCACCCGCGCGCAGGAACGCTGGGAGCACCGCGTCACCGAGCTCGACACCATCGAGGGCCTCAACACCGAGCTGGCCTTTCAGGGCTATCCCGACACCTTCGACAAGGCGCGCCGATTGCAGCGCAGCGTCACGCTGTATGTGGGCCCGCCCAACAGCGGCAAGACGCACGCTGCGTTTGAACGTCTGGCGCAAGCGCACGACGGCGCCTACCTCGCGCCGCTGCGGCTGCTTGCGCTCGAAGGGCGCGACCGGCTGGTCGGGCGCGGCGTGCCGTGCTCTTTGCTGACCGGCGAGGAAAACGTGCCCGCGGTCGACTCGCGCGTGGTGTCGAGCACCATCGAGATGGTGGGCACCAACAAGCCCATCGACGTGGCGGTGATCGACGAAGCGCAGATGATCTTTGACGCCTCGCGCGGCTGGGCCTGGACGCAGGCCATCGTGGCGGTGCCCGCCAACGAGGTGATCATCATTTGCTCGGCCTATGCCGTGCCGGCGATCGAGAACCTGCTGGGGTTGTGCGGCGAGCGCTGCACGGTGCGCCACTTCGAGCGCAAGCAGCACGTCGAGTTGCTGGCGCAGCCGGTGCCGATCTCGGCGCTCAAGCTCGGTGACGCGGTGGTTGCCTTCAGCCGGCGCGATGTGCTGATGCTGCGCGACCAGATTGCCGCCAGCGGTCACCCGGTGTCGGTGATCTACGGCGCGCTGCCGCCCGAAGTGCGCCGCCGCGAGGCCGAGCGTTTCGCGACCGGCGAATCGCACATCCTGGTGGCCACCGACGCCATCGGCATGGGCCTGAACCTGCCGATCCGCCGCGTGCTGTTCAGCACCATGACCAAGTTCGACGGGCAGGGCGACCGCACGCTCGAGGAGTCCGAGGTGCACCAGATCGCCGGGCGTGCCGGTCGCTACGGCATCCACGAAGAAGGCTTCGTCGGCGTGCTGAAAGAAGCCGAGTCCACGGCCGCGCGCACGCTGAAAGACCTGCTGCCGCGCACGCCGCGCGCCCCGCACGACTTCAAGGCGCCGGTGGCTCCCAACGGCTGGCACGTCGACACCATCGCCTCGCGTCTGCACAAGACCAAGCTGCGCGAGGTGCTCGGCGTGTTCATGGAGCAGCTCAAGCTCGACGACGCGCACTTCGCGGTGGCCGAACTCGATCAGATGCTCGATCTGGCCGAGCAGCTCGACCGCTGCGCCGCCTCGCTCACGCTGAAGGAGCGCTTCACCTATGCGCAAGCACCGGTGGACACGCGCACCGAAAACCAGGTGCAGGAGTACTTGGGCTGGGCGTCCAGCCACGCGCTCACCGGCCGTGCGGGGCGGCCCTGGTTCTTGAGCGACATCGACGGCCACAGCCGCCTCGACCGCATGGAACAAGCCCTGCGCGCCTGCACGCTGTGGCTGTGGCTCGACCTGCGATTCCCCGGCGCCTATGGCCACCTCGAAGAAGTCATCGAGTTGCGCAGCCAGCTCAACGACGGCATCGAACGCCAGCTCAAGGGCAAGCGCCCGCTGGCGCAGGTGAGGAGCCGGCAGCAGCAAAGGCGCTGACGCTCGGCGCTCATCGAGCGTCAAGCCTCAAGTGGCGACAGGGCGGGGGCTTTTCACGCGGTAAGCGAGCGCAGGGGCGCGACAGGCTGGCGCCCTCATGCTGCCAAATGCGCAGAAATCGGGCGCCAGCCGGCCCCGCCGCTGCGCTCGGGTTTGACTTGCCGGGCTATTTGGCCAGCGTGACGGCTGGTGAGAGTTCAAGCCGACGAGCTCGCCGAGCGAAGCGGCGGTCATCGAAAGTGACCACCCGCTCGCAGCCGCTGCTGCTGGCCCAGTGCAAGGCGTCGGCGAAGTCGAGGCCGCGCAGATGCAAGGCCAGCGCGTCCTTGACCGATTGCCAGCGCTCCACGGTGACGTGCGGCATGCCCAGCAGGTGCTCGACGGCCTGACAGAACGACGCGGGCACGGCGTTGTAGAAGCCGCGCATCACCCACTCGAATTCGAGGATCACCGTGACCGGGACGAACAGCGATGGCGACTCGACCATCACGCGCCGGGCGATGGGCCGCTGGCGCTTGGCCTCGACGTCTTCCGGGTCGTCGCAATAAAAGCGCGCGAGGATATTGGTGTCGACGGCGATCATTTCTTGCTGCGTGGGGCTTTGGATAACGCTGGCTTGAGCAATGACGCGGGGTCGAATTCAGACAGCCGCCGGGCTTTTTGGCCGGTGTTACTGGGCGCGACCTTGATCAGGCCATAGCCTGCTTGCGGATCGGACGGGACCACCCGGCGCCGCACCAGCAACCGGATGACGCCACCTTCGTCGACAAACTCAACCTGCGTGCCAGGCGTGAGCTCGTAGCGGGCACGAATGTCGGCCGGGATGACGATCTGGCCCTTTTCGGTGAGCGTGGCAGCAGCCATGGTGCGACTCCGGCGTTGGTGATTCACTCGGGCCAGTCTACCTTTCGCTTACCAGGTAAGCAACCCAGCACAAGCCAGCCCGACAAGATCTCCGCAACCACCACCGACATCGGCACAGGGGCGCGACAGGCTGGCGCCCGATTTCTGCGCATTTGGCAGCATGAGGGCGCCAGCCTGTC
>CAMCNE010000034.1 GCA_945875935.1 Bordetella parapertussis | reverse complement strand
GGCTACCGGCCGCATGCGGATCTGGTGGCCAACATCGTGCCGGGCTACGACATGATCATCGACACCTTGGTGTCGAATGACGGTGACGGCCGCGACAGCGACGCGTTGGATCCGGGTGACTGGACCACCGCCGGCCAGTGCGGGCTCCTGTCGAGGGCGACCAGCAGTTCTTGGCACGGCACCCATGTGGCCGGCACCGTCGCCGCAGTCACCAACAACGGCAATGGCGTGGCTGGTGTGGCGTATGGCGCCAAGGTGCAACCGGTGCGTGCCCTGGGTCGTTGCGGTGGCTACACCAGCGACATCGCCGACGGCATCGTCTGGGCGTCGGGCGGCACCGTCACCGGTCTGCCGTTGAATCCCACGCCCGCCCGGGTGGTCAACATGTCGCTCGGCGGCGGCGGCGCGTGTGGCGCCACCACCCAGGCCGCGATCAACGGCGCACGCGACCGCGGTGCTGTGGTCGTGGTGGCTGCCGGCAACAGCAATGTCGACATGGCCAATTCATCGCCGGCCAACTGCGCGGGTGTCATCGCCGTGGCCGCGGTGGACCGCAGTGGTGGCAAGGCCTACTACTCGAATGACGGCGCGGGCATCACGCTGGCAGCACCGGGCGGCGGCGGTGGTACCGACGGTGTGGTGTCGACGTGGAATGTTGGAACCACCACCCCGGGCGCTGACACCTATGCCTACGCTTCAGGCACCTCGATGGCCACACCGCACGTGTCTGCCGTGGCCGCGCTGATGTTCTCGGCCAACCCCGGCCTCAAGCCCGGCCAGGTGAAGCGTCTGCTCCAAAGCAGCGCCCGTGCTTTTCCCGCCACCTGTTCGCCATGCGGCGCGGGCATCGTCAACGCGGGTGCTGCGGTCAGCAGCGCCATCGCCGCATTGCACCCCAGCCTCGCCAGCAGCGCCAACCCCAGCGTGGTCGGCCAGTCGGTCACGTTCACCGTCACCGTGACCGGCGACTCGCCTGGCGGTACGGTGCAGTTCATGGACGGCAGCAGCACCCTGGGCAGCCCGGTCGACCTGAGCGCTGCCACCGCCAGCACCAGCACGGCCAGCCTCAACGTGAGCAGCCTCGCAGCGGGCAGCCACGGCATCACCGCGGTCTACGCGGGTGACGTCAACAACGCGGGCGGCACCTCGGCTGCGCTGACGCAGACCGTGGCGCAGGCGTCCAGCAGCACCACGTTGAACGCCAGCGCGGCCAGCCTCACGCCGGGCCAGACGCTGACGCTCGCTGCGACGGTGAGCGGCTATGCGCCCACGGGGTCGGTGCAATTCAAGGATGGCGGCGTTGATCTGGGTGGCACCGTCACGCTGATAGACGGCTCGGCCAGCTACGCCACCAACACCTTGACCGTGGGCGCCCACAGCATCACCGCGGTGTATTCCGGCGATGCCAACAACGTCGGCAGCACCTCGGCGGTGGCCAGTGTGAGCGTGGCCGCAGTCGCTGCTCCAAACGGCGGCGGCGGCATGGAGGTCGGCGGCGCCGCCAATGCCGACATCCCGACCCTGCCGCAATGGGGCCTGATCTTGCTGGGCTGCGTGCTGGTCGGGCTGGCCCAGCGGCGGCGGCCAAAGGCAGCGCGCCGGGCTTGAGTCGATGGGTGAGCGGCAAGCGCTGGGGTACATTGACCCAATGGCGCCCACCCTTTTGCGAGATGGCCCTTTCAGGCTTTTCTTCTTCTCTCGGGAGGAGCCTCGAATTCACGTGCACGTGGCGCACCCCGATGGAGACGCCAAGTTCTGGCTCACGCCCGAGGTTCAACTTGCGGCCAACGTGGGTCTGTCTGCGACACAGATCCGACAGGCGCAAGCTGTCGTGGAAGCCCATTTGAAGGAGGTTGAAGATGCCTGGTACCGCCACTTTGGAAGTTGAGGTCACCCACATCTCCCCCCACGGCTTCTGGATGCTGCTCGGGACCGAGGAGCTGCTCGTTCCATTCACCGAGTTCCCGTGGTTCAAGAAGGCCACGGTCGAACAGATCACCCAAGTCGAGCGACCGACTTCCAATCATCTTTACTGGCCGCTGCTCGATGTTGACCTGTCGGTCGATGCCTTGCGCGACCCGGCTGCTTTTCCGCTGATGTCCCGGCCAAACAGCGCGCCCTGACCCTCAGTCGTTCATCTCGTCGCTGAGTTCGTCTTCCACCGCCAGCACGCGGGCCTGGTGGATGGCGGCACCGATGGCGGGGCCGCGCTCACCGGCGGCGGCGGCGCGTTGGGCGATGACGCTGGTGTCGAGTGCACTGGCGCGCTTGAGGGCTGAGCGCAGTCGGCAGCGCGAGCGCACTTCCAGGCCGTCGTCATCTTCGGCATTCGAGCGGGCGATGATGTCGCAGGCCAGCAGCAGCAGCTCGAAGCGTTCGGGTCGCCGCCAGGCGTCTGCGCTGTCGAGCAGGCCCACCAGCGTTTCGGCGTCCATGGTCGCGCTGTGCTGCACCGCCAGCCGCTCGCGCAGCAGCAGTTCGGCGAGTTCGCGGCAGTCTGTGGGGATGCGCCAGCGCTCGCACAGTGCGGCCAGCGCATCGGGCGCACCGCACGCATGCATCGATCCCACAAGGTGGGTGAGGATGGCAAAGCGCACCGTCAGCGCCGCGCCGCGACGCGCGGCGGCATCCAGCGCGTGACGCAGATGGAGTTGGCGCAAGGTCGCCACGCCCGAGCTGTCACGCCAGTGGGCCTCCACCTCGGGCAGCAGCCGCGCCAGCGCGCCGCAGTCGTGCAGCACGTCGAGCATGCGCGAGGGGTGCGATTCC
Source organism: Bordetella parapertussis (assembly GCA_945875935.1). GTDB lineage: Bacteria > Pseudomonadota > Gammaproteobacteria > Burkholderiales > Burkholderiaceae_C > PBB1. The sequence goes on along the minus strand of CAMCNE010000034.1, from coordinate 19,773 downwards.
ATCAGCCCGCGCGAGAGCTCTTGCCACACCCGCTCGGCCACCAGCGCGTCGGCCTCGCCGGCGTTCACCATCTGGCGCATCAGCTGCGCCGTTTCGGCCGCGACGTTGAAGTCATCAAAGCGGGCCGCAAAGCGCGCCACGCGCAGGATGCGCACCGGGTCTTCGGCGAAGGCGGGTGACACATGGCGCAGCAGCCGCGCGGCCACATCGCGCTGCCCGCCGTAGGGGTCGATGAGCGTGCCATCAGCGTCCACGGCCATGGCGTTGATGGTCAGGTCGCGCCGCTGCAGGTCTTGCTCGAGCGTGACGTCGGGTGCGGTGTGAAAGACAAAGCCGTGGTAGCCCGGCGCGGTGCTGCGCTCGGTGCGCGCCAGTGCGTATTCCTCTTTCGTGGCCGGGTGCAAAAAGACCGGAAAGTCACGCCCGACCGGTGTGTAGCCGGCGGCCACCATCTGCTCGGGGCTGGCACCGGTCACCACCCAGTCGGTGTCGCCGCAGGGCCGGCCGAGCAGCGCATCGCGCACCGCGCCGCCGACCTTCCAGACCTTCATCGCAGCGCCACCCCGCTCAATCGCCGTGAGCGCGTGCGCGCAGCGCGTCGAGCCGCGCGCAACCGGCTCGGCCCTGCAGCACCGGCGTCATCACCGCTTCGAGCGAGCACGGCTCGATGCCCAGCGCGCTCAGGCCGGGCAGCGTGCCGCCCAGCACATTGGGCACTTGCATCGAATCGACGTTGTCGCGCGACATCAGCGGCGTGCCCGGCAGCAGCTCCATCAGGCCGGCCTGCAGTCGGGCGATGGCGTCGGGCAGCCCGATCACCGGTCGCGGGTGGCCGCTGGCGCGACCGGCAAAGCGCACCAGATCGGCCAGCGTGTAGACGGTGGGGCCGCCGCACTCGATGGTCTGGCCGATGGAGTCAGGGCGGTCGAGCGCGGCCACGATGGCTGCAGCCACGTCGTCCACCCACACCGGCTGGAATTTCGCGGTGGCACCGGCCAAGGGCACGATGGGCACCAGGGTTTGCATGAGCGCAAACAGGTTGATGAACTTGTCGTTCTCGCCAAAGATGACCGACGGGCGCAGCACCGTCACATCCAGCCCGCTGGCGGCCAGCACCGCTTCACCGGCGGCCTTGGAGCGCAGGTAGCGCGACGGTGCGTTGGCCGACACGCCCAGGGCGCTGACATGCACCACGCGCCGCACGCCGCGGGCCTTGCACACGGCCACCAGCTTGTGCGGCAGCGCCACATGGGCGCGCTCGAACTCTGCCTGGCTGCCGTGCAGGATGGCCACCAGATTGATCACCGCGTCGCAGCCGCTGACCAGCCGCTCCAGGGTGACGGCGTCATTCACGTCGGCGGCCACCAGCTCGACGGTGGGCAGCGTGCGCAGGTGCTGCGCGCGCTGCGGTCGTCGGCTGGGCACCAGGATGCGCCCGCCAGCACCGTTGGATCGCTCGACCAGTTTTTCGCACACGCTGCGGCCGACAAAGCCGCTGCCGCCCAGCACCAGGATGCGTGTGGGTGAGTTCGGTGGGGTGGGGTTGGAGTGGTTCATGGCAATTCCTTGTCAACGTCAGGTGCTGTGGTGTCGCGCGGGCCGATCACTTTGCCCAGCCGCGACTTCAGGGACACCGTCTCGCCGCGCAGCAAGGCCGCGTAGTCGGCGGTGTTCGACAGCACCTTCTTGACGTAGTCGCGGGTCTCGGTGAAGGGGATGTTCTCGGCCCAGGCTGCCGGCTCGAGCGGCGGGCCCTCGCGCCAGCGGCGCGGGCGGCTGGGGCCGGCGTTGTAGGCGGCTGCAGCCAGCGGCTGCGAGCCCGCAAAGTCATCGAGCACCAGCTTGAGGTAGCCGGTGCCGATCTTGATGTTGGTGTCGCGGTCGGTGATCTGGTCGGGGCTGAACGGCATGCCGATCTTCTTGGCCGTCCAGCGGGCGGTGGCCGGCATGACCTGCATCAGCCCCGACGCCCCCACTCCCGAGCGCGCGTCCATGATGAAGCGCGATTCTTGGCGGATCAGGCCGTAGACATAGGCCGGGTCGAGCCCGATCTCCTGGGTGCGCGCGAGCACCTGCTGGCGAAACGGCGTGGGAAAGCGCTGCTGCATGTTGATCTCGGTGCGGGTGCGGTCGCTGGTGTTGATGCAGCGATCCCACAGCTCCTTGTCGCAGGCCAGCTGCGCCGCGGCCAGCAGTTCGCGATCGGTCATGCCGCGCAGGCTGAAATTCCATTCGCGAACCCCCTCGCTGCGCAGGCCGATGGCTATCAGCTGCATCGCCCGCGTCAGCCCCGGGTTGCGCGCGGCGGCATCGCGTTCGGCGGGCGTGGGCTCGGCGGGTGCCGGCGGCAGCTTGATGGGCTGGCCGATCTGCTCGCTGGCGAGCTTGCCGTAGAAATGCGGCTGGCCGGCAATGCTGCCCAGCATCTCGCGCGACAGCGCTCGCAGTCCGTCGCCGTCTTGCGAATCGATGCTCAAGGCCTGCAGTCCGCGCGCCTTCCAGTACACCCAGGTCGCATCGCGTTGCTCGGTCGGGCTCATCGCATTGACGGCTTGCACCACCTGCTGCCAGCGGCCTGCGCCCTGGTTGGCGCGCAGGGCCGCGCGCGCCTTCCAGGCCAGGGTGTCATCGGGCCAGTCGGCCTGCGAGGCGTCGGGCAACAGTCTGTTCGGGCCGCGGCGCTTGACGCCCGCGCTGGCAGCCAGACCCGCCGCCCGCTCGGCACGCTGAAACTGGTCGGGCGCGTCGTCCGACAGCCGCATCGCCGACTGCTTGGCGGTGGCCGCCCAGGCCCAGGCGGCCAGATCCTCGGGCAGGTCGTGTTCCCAGCGCGATTTCAGCGCGTTGGCCGCCGCCTCGGTATCGATCGCTGCCAGCCGCACCAGCGCCAGCGTGGCCAGCTCTGCGCTGTCGCGGTCGCTGGCCGCAGCCTTGTGGGCGAGGTAGCGCGCCGGTGCATCCAGCAGTGCTTGCAGCGCCTTGTCGGACGTCTTGCTGGCCAGCCCCACGGCCTGCGCGACGGCGCGCTGCTTGTTGGCGTCCATGGCCAAACGCGCCTTGCGCCATGCGTCGGACGTCTTGAGCACGCCGGCGTCAATGAGCATGGTGGCCATCTGCGCGCAGCCTTCATCGGCATCGCGCTGCGCGAACCAGGCTTTGCGGGCGTCTTCGCGCACGTTGCGTCCCGCCAGGTGATCGGTGATCAGTGCGTAGCAGGTGACCTCGCGGTCATCGTTCATGCGAAAGCGCGGGAAGTCGAGCGCGAAATTGGCCCAGTCCCGGCGATGGCCGAGTTCGAGCAGCCAGTCGTTGCGCAGCCGGTCTTCGACGTAGCTGCCCTTGAACTGGGCATAGAAGCGTTCAAGGTCGCTCTGCTGCAACTCTGAAAGCCGCACATTGGCGTCCCAGTAGGCGACCCACGGCGCCAGCGGATGGCTTTCGCTGACGACAGCTTCGCGCAGCGCAGCCAGCCGTGCGCGGTCACGCTTGCGAAACGCCTCGCGTGCGTCGAGGATGGGCTCGGCGAAGCCGCGATCGACGGTTTTCTCCACCGCCGCCTGAGCGGGAAGCTGCGCCAGCACGCACAGCCACAGCGCCATGCTGCAATCGCGCAGCATGCGGGAACACGTCGGTCCCACTTTGGCCTTCATCATCTCGATACTCACCATCGGTTCGGTACATCCATGTCAGATTCTTTTGCGAATTCGTCGATTGCCGAGCGCCAGGCTCTCAGAGCCCGGCTGCGCGCGGCTGGCCAGGCCTTTGTGGCCGACTCGGACTTTGCTGCGCGGCAGGCGGCGCTGGCAGGCCATCTTATGTCCGTGATCGAGCAGCTCTGCCCAGACAGACTCGGTGTGTACTGCGCAGTTCAATCCGAATTCGACGCGGCGGCCTTTTGTCTGCAAGACAGCGTGCTCGAAGCCACCCCGCTGGCGCTGCCATTTTCGTTTCGCGATCCGCTGCGCATGGACTATCGCCACTGGAATCGCCTGCCGCCCTCGCTTCGCGACGAATGCGGCATCGCCGCGTGCGACGGTCCGGTGGTGGTGCCCGATGTGGTGCTGGTGCCCTGCCTGGGTCACACCGCCTCGGGTTTTCGCCTGGGGCACGGCGGCGGCTACTTTGACCGCTGGCTGGCCGCCCACCCGCACGTCACCGCAGTCGGCTTGGGCTGGTCGGTGTGCGAGATCGACGAAGCCGAACTGCGGCCGCAGCCCCATGATCGGCCGATGGCCTGCATCGTGACCGAACACGGGGTGCGTTGACCACGCCGCTTTGTCAATACAAGTTCACCGCTGCGCGGTCGGCTCTTGCACAATCGGGGCGTCATGAGTGATATTTTTTCCCGCGAACCCACCGACGAAGAACGCGCTTCACTGCGCGCGAAACTGCTCGCCGCGCGACAGGCGCTGCCCGATCGACTCGAGCGGGCTGTGGAGTTGCAAAACGTGCTGCGGGTGTGGCTGGTCAGCCGCAAGGAAACCGCCATCGGTGGCTACTGGCCCATCAAGGGCGAGTTCGATCCGCTGCCGGCGTTGTACCGCTGGTCCGAAGCGGCCGATGAGCGCCGCATCGGGCTGCCGGTGGCCGATCGCATCACCCGCACGCTGAAATTCCATGTCTGGTTCCCGGGTTGCCCGATGGAGCCCGACGCCTACGACATTCCCAAACCCAAAGACACGGCGGTCTTCGAGCCGCAGATGGTGCTGCTGCCTTGCATCGGCTACGGACCCGAGGGCGTTCGCATGGGCTATGGCGGTGGTTTTTACGATCGCACCGTGGCCGCCTTGAAGCCGCGTCCTTACACCGTGGGCTTGAGTTATTCCAACGGCTTTTTGCCGATGCTGCGCGCCAGAAACCCCGACGAGCTGATGCTCGATGCGCTGTTGACCGACGACGGGGTGGCCTGGCAGCGTTGAGCCGCCCGGCCATGGCACGCCCTCCTGCTCGCCACCGTGGATCGCATTCGCCGCGTTCTGCAGCAGCTCACTGGTCGTGCCGTCGAGCGATTTCAGGTGATCGTCGAGCCCGAGGGCTGGCAGTTCGAGGCGGTGGCCGGTGTGTCGCTGGTCGAGTCGGCCCGCCGCGCTGGCATCGTGTTGCCCACATCGTGCCGCAACGGCACCTGCCGCACCTGTCGCTGTCAGGTCATCAGCGGGCGGGTGCGTCACCTGATCGAGTGGCCTGGGCTGAGCGAGGAAGAAAGACTCGATGGCTCCATCTTGCCGTGCGTGGCGACGGCGGAAAGCCCCTTGCGCATCCAGGCACCCCGAGCCTTTCAGAGGCCTGTTCCGGGCGATTCAAGGCCTGACGTGAGCTGAGTGCAGTTCGTGGCGCTGAGCGCGCGGTCGCTCAATCGACCCGCAAGTTGTCAAGCGCGGGGTCGGCCGCGGGCGTGTCCAGCCCCATGGACTCAAGGGCATCGTTGACGAGGCTGGCGATCATCAGGTTGCGGTGCAGCTTGGAGTCGCTAGGCACCACCGTCCATGGCGCGACCCGCGTGCCCGTGGCCGTGATCGCGTCGGCATAGGCCTGCTGGTATTCATCCCAGTGCTTGCGCACTTCGAGGTCGCCGATGTTGAACTTCCAGTGTTTGGCCTCGTCATCGATGCGATCTTGCAAGCGCACGCGCTGCTCTTCCTTCGAGATGTGCAGCATGAACTTCAGCACCGTGGTGCCCGTCTCGACGAGCAATCGCTCGAAGTCGTTGATGTGCGCATACCGCTGCTGAGTTTGCTCAGGCGTGATCCAGCCATTGACCACCGGAACCAGCACGTCTTCGTAGTGGCTGCGGTTGAAGACGACGATCTCGCCCGCTCCCGGCATGCGCTGGTGAATGCGCCACAGAAAGTCGTGGGCACGCTCTTCTTCGGTGGGCGCCTTCCAGCCCACGGCGCGCACGCCCAGCGGGCTGGTGTTGCGGAACACGTCGCGCACCGTGCCGTCCTTGCCGCTGGCATCGGTTCCCTGCAGCACCACCAGCAACTTGCGGTTGCGGTTGGCCAGCAGCAGGTTCTGCCAGTCGTCGATCTTCAGCGCGAGCCGCTCGAAGTGGGCCTGATCAGCGGCCTTGTCGCCGCTTGAAAACGGTTTGCTGGACGGGTCTATTCGCTCCAGATGAAAGCGCTTGCCGTTGCCGGCGTTGCGGAAGCGATAGGCGCCGAGGTCTTCGTCGGGTGCGTGCATGGCTGTGGGGACCGGATTGCAAGCCAACATGGCGGCCGTGTCCAAGCCAGTGTAGGTCGGTGGCACTGGGCACGCTCGGTTTGACTGCACAATCGCCGCCGATGAATTGGCCGCCTCTGCCCGCACTCACTCCGTGGCGACGTGCGTTTCAAGCCTGGGCCCTTGAGAGACCGGCGAGGCCGTCGCGATGAGCTTTTTGGCCGTCGACGTGGGCAACACCCGCCTGAAATGGGCGCTGTATGCCGCAGCCGAGCCCGGTGCCCAGCCGTTGGCGCACGGCGCGGTGTTTCTCGAAACCATCGACCAGTTGTCCGAAGAGGGCTGGAAATCGCTGCCGAAGCCTGCGTCCATGCTGGGCTGCGTGGTGGCCGGCGAAGGCGTCAAGCGCCGCGTTGCCCAGCAGATCGAAGACCTTTGGGGACTTGAGCCACGCTGGGTTGTGGCCAGCGCGCAGGCCGCCGGCGTGGTCAACGGCTATGACCACCCCAACCGCCTGGGCGCCGATCGGTGGGTGGCGCTGATCGGAGCGCGGCAACGTGCGCTGGCTGCAGGTCTGGCCTCGGGCACGGCTGCCAAGGCGGTGCTGGTGGTGGTGGTCGGCACTGCGGTCACGGTGGATGCGCTCGATGCCGACGGCCGCTTTCTGGGCGGTCTGATCCTGCCGGGTTTCGGGCTGATGCTGCGCGCGCTCGAGATGGGCACGGCCGGCCTCAAGGCGCCCACCGGCGAGGTCGTCGACTTTCCCACCAACACCAGCGATGCCTTGATGAGTGGCGGTGCGCACGCCATGGCGGGCGCGGTCGAGCGCATGCACCGCCGCTTGGTCGATCAGGCCGGCAGCGCGCCCTTGCTGCTGATGAGTGGCGGTGCGGCGGCCAAGTTGGCGTCCATTGTCGAACTGCCTTTTGAGACGGTCGAAACGCTCATTTTCGAAGGCCTGCTGGCGCTGCAATCGCAGCGCGTGGCTTGAGCCTCAGTTCGCCCGGACCTTGATCAGGGCGTGCTCGTTGATGCCCATCGCGCTGAAGAAAAGCGCCACCAGCCGATGCGCGTCGACGAAGTTGATCTCACGGTTTTCAGCGCGCCGCGCCAGCACCCAGTTGAGCAGGTCGCCGGCCGCAATGAAGTCGACGCGGATCAGGTTCAGGCACGACACGCGAATCACCGACGCCGCACCGGCCTGAGTGTTGATGTTGTCCAGCAAGCCGCTGATGTCGCCCACCAGCTGGCCGGACAGGTCGATGCCCCAGACCTGGCCGCTGCCTTCTTCTTCGGTGATGCGCGATTCGACGAAGCTGGTCGACATGCCGCTGACCACCGAGCCGGCTTCGGACCAGTTGCTGCCGCCCGATCCATCCAGACGCACGCGACACGACACCGCGTCCCAGGAGGGCGGTGAGATCTCGTAGGTGATGCAGTAATCGATGGCCGCCTCGTCGAACTGATCGGGGCGATTGACCATGCGCAGCACGTCCAGGCGCAGCTTCCAGAAGATCGGATCCGCATCGCGCGCGCCAGCGGGCGCAAACTCCTGCAGGCACTGCAGCAGGCGATCGCCGCGCAGCCAGCGCATTTCCAGCCGTTGGGGCATCCAGATGCTCAGCAGCTCCATGAGATGGGCCGCGGCCTCGGCGTCGATGCGCTTGACCGCGCTCCAGTCCAGCACCCACGGCAAAGGCATTTGCAGCGTGTGCGAGCGCAACGAGGCCACCTCATCGATCGTGATCCACTCGGGGCTGACCCAGCCGACCTGGCCCTCGACGCGCGCATGCGCCGGCTGGTTCTCGCGTGATGACTCGGCCACTTGCTGAGGCATTGAATACCACTGCGGCGAAGAGCGGCCAAAGTGCTGCGCGTACACCAGCGCCAGTCGGTCGAACTTGGCTGCATCACCCGTGGCTCGGTGCAGGTCGAACAGCGCCAGCCAGGTCTCTGAATGCCTGGATCGCGAGCCGCTGGGCTGGGTGAGCTGGCTGAGCGACCGCTCGCACTGGGCAAACTCGGCATTTGCAAACGCGATCACCGCCTCGTCCAGCTCGGGGTCGTGGACCATCGCTGGCAGCGCGGCGGGCGCCGTCTCGGTCGCATCGAGGTCGAGCCTCGAGTGGGTCTCGATGGCATTGAAGGTCAACCCCAGCTCGCTGGGGCTGCCGCCAGCCTGGGTCGCGGCAGGTGTCAGCGTCGACGCATGGATGGTCGTGGCCGCAGGCGGCAGTGAAAGGCCTTCAAGCGGACGCAAGGGCATGCGTTCGGTCGGCGCAGAACTGATATCGGCCGGCCGGCTGACACTGCCCGCGCCTGTCGTGCTGCCCACGGTACCCACGGTGCTGTTGCCCACCATCTGTCGTTCGATGGCGTCTATCTTGGCCTTCATGCTGGTGCCGGGCGCTGGCGGTTTGTCCTGCATGCGGATTTCAGAATCGCCCATCGGAGACAGGTCACCCAGCGCGGCCAGCTGTTCGGGCGACAGCCCTTCGCGGCGCACCTTGCGCAACATGTCGAATTCGCGCTTGCGCACGAAGTCATTGCGGCGCTTGCGCTCGATCAGGGCCTTGAGCTCGGCCTTGTCGATGTCGATCTCGGCGGGGTCACGCGCTCCTTGCGAGAGCTCGCCCCATTCGAGACTCGGGTTGGCAACAAACTTGACGACCTTGCGGAAGAAGCCGCCCGAGTCTTTGGGATCCGTCATGGGATGGGCCGGCCGCTTGTGCTCAGTCGCCGAACATCTTTTGCTTGAGTTCGCGGCGCTGCTGCGCCTCGAGTGACAGGGTGGCCGTGGGTCGGGCGATCAGGCGACCCAGCCCGATCGGCTCGCCCGTTTCGTCGCAAAAGCCGTACTCGCCGCTGTCGATGCGGCCCAGCGATTGCGTGATCTTCTTGAGCAGCTTGCGTTCGCGGTCGCGGGTGCGCAGCTCCAGAGCGTGTTCTTCTTCAATGGTGGCGCGGTCGGCCGGGTCGGGAACGATCGAGGTGTCCTCGCGCAGGTGCTCGGTGGTCTCACCGGCATTGCTCAGCAGGTCGTCGCGCAGCTTTTTCAGCGTGGCACGAAAGAAGTCCAGCTGCTTGTCGCCCATGTATTCGCTTTCGGGCATGGCGAGCACCTCGGCCTCGCTCAGCTCGATGCCGGCCTTGGTTTTCCAGGCATTGGCCAGTTTGGGGTCGGCCTTGACAGCGACGCGCGGCGCGTCGTCCTCGAGATTTTTCATCTGCCGCGTTGGCGGACGTGGCGGGGCGAAGCGGTCGGCAAAGCGTGAGGTGGGCGGAGGCAGCGGCGCCACAGGCATCGGCGCGCCGTATCGCGACTTGGCCGACGACTTGCGCGTGGACCTGACGAGGGGCACCAGCGCTGCGGATGGCGCTTCGGGCGCTGCCACGGCTTCAGGCTCGTCGTCTTTCGGGGTGTTCGAAGGGGTGTTCAGCATGGGATTCGGGGCAGGTTTCCTGACGGCTGGCGCTTTGGCGGCCACAGCCTTTGGTTTGGCGACCGGCGCCTTGGCCGACGCTTTGGGCGCCGGAGCTGGGGGGGTGGTAGAGGTGGCTTTCACCGGCACCTTGGCAGACGCCCTGGAGGCCGCACGAGGGGCTGATTCAGTCGAAGTCTTGTCCGGGGATCGAGCCACAGGAGTCTCCTCGCAGCGGTGGGGGGGGGTTATGGCGCCACGACGTGCGGCGGGAGTGGCCTGTTCACTTGGATGGACCGACCCGACCGGGGCATGGGGCGGGGCGGATTGTAGCCATCGACCTGCGTCAGGACAGGCACTGTTCAAGGCCTTGCAGAAATATGTCCTTCGGCAGGTCGATGCCGATGAAAACCATCTTGCTGTTCTTCTTCTCGCCGGGTGCCCAGGCGGGCCCCAGATCGCTGCCCATGAGCTGGTGCACGCCTTGAAAGATCACCTTGCGGGCACTGCTTTTCATGTAGAGCACGCCCTTGTAGCGCAGCAGATTCGGCCCGTAGACCTGCACGATCGAGCTCAGAAAGTCTTCGAGCTTGGTCGGGTTGAAGGCCTTGTCCGAGCGGAACACGAAAGACTTGACGTCGTCGTCATGCGCATGGTGGTGGCCGTGGCTGGGGTGGTCGCAGTTCTCGTCATGCTCGTGGTCGTGGTGATCGTGACCGTGCGCCTCGGGGTTGAGGAAGTTCGGGTCGATGTCGAGCTTGGCATTGAGGTTGAAGCCGCGCAGGTCAAACACGCTGGCCAGCGGCACCTCGCCGAAGTGCACCCGGCTTTGCGGCGCGCGCGGGTTCATGTTGCGAATGCGTGCGGCCAGTGCGTCGACGGCGTCCTTGTCGGCCAGGTCGGTCTTGCTGATGAAGATCTGGTCGGCAAAGCCGATCTGCATGCGCGCTTCCTGACGGTCGTCGAGCTGCTGGTTGCCGTGCACGGCGTCGACCAGCGTGAGGATCGAGTCGAGCAGGTAGTTCTCGGCGATCTCGTCGTCCATGAAAAACGTCTGTGCCACCGGGCCGGGGTCGGCCAGACCCGTGGTCTCGATCACCACGCGGTCGAACTGCAGCTCGCCCTTGCGTTTCTTGTCGGCCAGGTCGCTCAGCGTGGTGCGCAGATCTTCGCGGATCGAGCAGCACACGCAGCCGTTGTTGAGCTGGATGATCTGCTCGCCGCTTTCGCGCACCAGGATTTCGTTGTCGATGTTCTCGTCGCCGAACTCGTTTTCGATGACGGCGATCTTCTGGCCGTGGGCCTCGGTCAGCACGCGCTTGAGCAAGGTGGTCTTGCCCGAGCCCAGAAATCCGGTGACGATGGTGGCGGGAATGAGAGCCATGGCGGTAGGTCCTGAAAAATCGTGATCGTCAAGTGTGTGCGTGACGCAGCCGGCGAAACTAGCACATCCGTCAAGGTGGCTTCGGGTAAGCTGCAGCTGTGTTCCACTTTTCGCCCCGGCGCGATGTCTGATCCTCAACCGGTGCGCTCTGCTGCTGCAGCGCGCTCCCCCAACCCGTCGCGAACGCCGTTGCACAACGGCGACCACCGCAATCTTTTTCAGCGCCTGATCGAGTTCCTGTCACCCGGAGTCGACTCGCGCGATGAACTGATCGAAGCCCTGGCGCAGGCCGAACATCGAGAGCTGATTGCTCCCGAGTCGCGCATGATGCTCGAGGGCGTGATCCGCATGGCCGACATGTCTGCCGGCGATGTGATGGTGGCAGCACCGCACATGGACCTGCTCGACATCGACGCGCCCTACGACGCCTTGCTGCAGATCGTCATCAGCACCGCGCACTCGCGCTTTCCGGTTCACGAGGGCCAGCGCGACAACATCATCGGCATCCTGATGGCCAAGGACCTGCTCAAGCTGCAGCGCTCCCCCCATCTGAATCTGCGCACCCTGCTGCGACCGGCGGTGTTCGTGCCCGAGTCGAAAGGGCTCAACGAGTTGCTGCGCGATTTCCGCTCCAACCGCAACCACCTGGCCATCGTGATCGACGAGTTCGGCAGCACCGCCGGGCTGATCACCATTGAAGATGTGCTCGAGGAAATCGTCGGCGAGATCGAAGACGAGTTCGACGACGAGGACGGCGAGTCCGGCATCTACACGCTGGCCGATGGCAGCTACCGGGTGGCCGGTGACGCCAGCATCAACGCGGTCAACGAAGCCCTGGGTTCGCTGCTCGCGAGCGACGATGTCGACACCATCGGCGGGCTGATCGCGCAGGAGGCGGGTCGGGTGCCACGCCGTGGCGAGGTGGTCTCGATGGGCGGGCTGGTGTTCAGCGTGATGCTCACCCGAGGCGGCGCGGTGCGCTGGTTCAAGGTCACCCCCGCACCTGAAGAGGCGCTCGCCTCCGACGGCGCCTGATGCGCCGTTCGGCACGGGGCGCGGTCGAGCTTTCCTCTGGCCGCGAGCCGCCGCGCGCGGGTTGGCTGGCCGGTGCTCCTGCGGTGCTGCTGGCCGGTGTGGCGCAGGCGCTGTCGTTTTCGCCCTTTGAGCTGTGGTGGTTGCAGCTGATCGCCTTGGCGGTGCTGGCCCATGCCACCGCCCGCGCGTCGATGCGCCGCGCCGCGCTGATGGGCTGGCTGTTCGCGCTGGGCTGGCTGATCGCTGGCTTCTGGTGGCTGTACATCAGCATGCATCAATTCGGTGGGCTCAGCCCGCTGCTGGCCGGCGCGGCCGTGGTGATGCTTGCGGCGCTGCTGGGGCTGTATTACGCCGCTGCCATGGCGCTGTGGGCTCGCTTGCGCACCGGCCGAGCGGCATGGGACGTGGGCCTGTGGGGCGCGTGCTGGCTGCTCGCCGAACTGGCGCGCGGCGTGATCTTCACCGGATTTCCCTGGATCGCTTCGGGCTATGCCCACACGGTGGGGCCGCTGGCGGCGTGGATTCCCTGGATCGGCGTGTACGGCCTGTGTGCGCTCGTCGCCGTGCTGGCCAGCACGGCAGCGCTTTGGCTGCGCGTGCTGCCCCTGCGTTCACGTGCTGCCACCACGCTGGCGGTGGCGGTGCTGGCCCTGGCGCCACACGCGCTGAACGGTGAATTCACGCGGTCCACCGGCGTGCTCGACGTCAGCTTGCTGCAGCCCAATGTGGCGCAAAACCTCAAGTTCGATCCGGCGCGGCTCGAATCCCAGCTCGTCGGCTTGACCGAGCAACTCGCGGCCGCCCGCGGCACGCTGGTGGTGACGCCGGAGTCGGTGGTGCCGCTCACCCGTGCCGAGCTCAGCGCGGGTTACTGGGACGAACTGCGAGCCCAGCTCAAGCCGCTGCCCGGCCAGCCCGACGCGCCACGCGCCGCGCTGGTCGGCATCTTCGTGGGGGATGCCGAGTCGGGGTATGTGAACTCGGTGGTGGGGCTGCCGTCGCACACCTTCGATGAGCACGGCGCTGCGACGCTGGCCGCGTACACCTACGGCAAGCGCCACCTGCTGCCGTTCGGCGAAATCATCCCGCCGGGCTTTCACTGGTTCGTCACGTTGATGCGCATTCCGCTGGCCGACCAGGCGCGCGGGCAGACCACCGCCAGCCTCAGCTTCGCCGGCCAGCGGCTGCGCCCGCTGGTTTGTTATGAGGACCTGTTTGGCGAGGAAATCGCCTCCAGCGTGGTCGGTGATCAGGCCGCCACGGTGTTCGTCAATGTCAGCAATCTGGCGTGGTTCGGCCGGCTGCTGGTGCAAGACCAGCACCTGCAGTTCTCGCAGATGCGCGCACTCGAGTTCCAGCGGCCCTTCATTCGCTCGACCAACACCGGCGCCACGGCGGTCATCGACCACCACGGTCAGGTCACCGCGCGGCTGCCCATGCTGACCGCGGGCATCCTTGAAGCTCGCGTCGAAGGCCGCATCGGCCAGACGCCCTACGCGAATTGGCTGGCCGCATGGGGGCTGTGGCCGCTGCTGGTGGCCGCGCTGGCCGTGCTCGGTGGCGCGATGCTGCTGGGCCGACGCGATGGCCTGGCCGCAGCCCCCCGCCCGTAAACTCGATGCCTTCGATGGCGCGGCTTCACTTCAGCGGGACCAGCCCCGCTTCGCGTCCTGCCACTTCCAACCCGATACCCGAGACATGCTGACCTTCCAGCAAATCATCCTGCGTCTGCAGCAGTACTGGGACGCTCAGGGCTGTGCCCTGCTGCAACCCTACGACATGGAAGTGGGCGCGGGCACCAGCCACACCGCCACCTTCCTGCGCGCCCTCGGCCCCGAGCCCTGGAAGGCCGCCTACGTGCAACCCAGCCGCCGTCCCAAGGATGGCCGCTACGGCAACAACCCCAACCGCTTGCAGCACTACTACCAGTTCCAGGTCGTGCTCAAGCCGGCGCCGGCCAACATCCTTGAGTTGTACCTGGGCTCGCTCGAGGCACTGGGCTTCGACCTCAAGGTCAATGACGTGCGATTCGTCGAAGACGACTGGGAGAACCCGACGCTGGGCGCCTGGGGTCTGGGCTGGGAGGTCTGGCTCAACGGCATGGAAGTCACGCAGTTCACCTACTTTCAGCAAGTCGGCGGCATCGACTGCCGGCCGATCACCGGCGAGATCACCTACGGCCTGGAGCGGCTGGCGATGTATCTGCAGGGCGTGGACAACGTCTACGACCTGACCTGGACCATCGACGCGAGCGGCCGGCGCATCACCTATGGCGACGTCTATCTGCAAAACGAGCAGGAACAAAGCGCCTACAACTTCGAGCACAGCGATGTCGACTTTCTGCTGGGCGCCTTTGGCAGCCACGAGAAACAGGCTCAGCACCTCATCGAGATCCAGCTGGCCTTGCCTGCCTACGAGCAGGTCCTCAAGGCGGCACACACCTTCAACCTGCTCGACGCGCGAGGTGCGATCAGCGTGACCGAGCGCGCCGCCTACATCGGCCGCATCCGCAATCTGGCGCGCGCGGTCGCTGCGAGCTATCTGCACAGCCGCGAGCGCCTGGGCTTTCCGATGGCGCCGCGCGACTGGGCCGATGAAGTCATCGCCCAGCTCGCTTCGCAACGTGCCAAGAAAGCCGCCTGAACCATGAGCACCGCCAATTTGCTGGTCGAGTTGTTCGTCGAGGAGCTGCCGCCCAAGGCGCTCAAGAAGCTGGGTGAGTCCTTTGCGCAACTGCTGGGCGATGGGCTCAAGGCGCAGGGCTTGACCACCGACGTGTCGGCCACCACCCCGTTCGCATCGCCACGCCGGCTGGCCGCGCACATCAGCGCGGTGCGCTCGGTGGCCGCCGATCAGTCGGTGTCGCAAAAGCTCATGCCGGTGGCCGTGGGCCTTGCCGCCGATGGCACGCCGACGCCCGCGCTGCTCAAGAAGCTGGCCTCGCTGGGCGCTGACGCCTCGGTCGTGTCGCAACTCAAGCGGCAGCCCGACGGCAAGGCTGAAGCCCTGTTCTTCGACAGCGTGGTGCCCGGCGTGATGCTGGCCGCCGGCTTGCAAAAGGCGCTCGACGACGCCATCGCGAAGCTGCCCATTCCCAAGGTCATGAGCTATCAGCTCGAGTCCGGCGAACAACCCGGCTGGCACAGCGTGCACTTTGTGCGTCCGGTGCATGGGCTGGTGGCGCTGCACGGGGCTGACGTGGTGCCGCTCGCCGCGCTGGGGCTCGCATCGGGGCGCAACACCCGCGGTCACCGTTTCGAAGCGCCGATGGACCCGGTCGTGCTGCAACACGCCGACCGCTATGCCGAGCAGCTCGCCGACCAAGGCGCGGTGATTGCCGGCTTTGCCGATCGCCACGGCGAGATCGTGCGGCAGCTGCAGCACGCTGCGGCACGCGAAGGCCTCGTGCCCATCGACGATGCGGCGCTGCTCGACGAGGTGACCGCACTGGTCGAGCGGCCGAATGTGCTGCTCGGTCGGTTCGAGGCGAGCTTTCTCGAGGTGCCTCAGGAATGCCTGATCCTCACCATGAAGGCCAACCAGAAGTACTTCCCGCTGCTCGACGCCGCGGGCAAGCTCACCGATCGCTTTCTCATCGTGAGCAACATCAGCCCAGCCGACCCGAGCGCGGTGATTGGCGGCAACGAGCGCGTGGTGCGCCCGCGCCTGGCCGATGCGAAGTTCTTCTTCGATCAGGACCGCAAGAAGACGCTGGCGTCGCGCGTCGAGGGCCTGGGCCGGGTGGTCTATCACAACAAGCTGGGCAGCCAGGGCGAGCGTGTCAGGCGCGTCGAGGCGATCGCCGGTGCGATCGGCGAGCAACTGGGTGGCCCGTCGCTGGCCACCCGCGCCATGCAGGCCGCCCGGCTCGCCAAGGCCGATCTGCTGACCGACATGGTGGGCGAGTTTCCCGAGCTGCAAGGCACCATGGGGCGCTACTACGCGCTGCACGACGGCCTGGCCGAAGACATCGCCTACGCCATCGAAGACCACTACCGGCCGCGCTTTGCCGGTGACGAGTTGCCGCGCAACGAGGTGGGCGTGGTGGTGGCGCTGGCCGACAAGCTCGAGACGCTGGTGGGGCTGTTCGGCATCGGTCAGTTGCCCACCGGCGACAAGGACCCCTTCGCCTTGCGCCGCCACGCGCTGGGCGTGATCCGCATGCTGAGCGAAAAGTCGCTGCCGCTCGACATGGACGCCTTGCTGCGCTTGACGCTGCCAGCCTTCGATGCCTTGATCGTCGATGCGTCGGCGGCGCTGTCAGAGTTCATCTTCGATCGCCTGTCGGGCAGCCTGCGCGAGCAGGGCTACAGCGCGCAGGAAGTCGACGCCGTGATGGCACTGCGCCCGCAGCGGCTGGGCGAGGTGGCCCAGCGCCTGGCGGCAGTGCGCGCCTTTGCAGCCTTGCCCGAGGCCCCGGCGCTGGCAGCCGCCAACAAGCGCGTGTCCAACATCCTGAAGAAGGTTGACGGGGTGGTCGAAGCCCGCGTTGATGCCGCGCTGCTGTGCGAGCCGGCTGAGCTCGCGCTGGCGCAGGGCCTGGCGCAGGTGCAGCCGCAAGCCGATGCGGCTTTCGCGCGCGGCGACCTCACGGCGTCGCTGCAGGCGCTGGCCGCGCTGAAGGCGCCGGTCGATGCGTTTTTCGAATCGGTGATGGTCAATGCCGACGATGCGGCGCTGCGCGCCAACCGGCTGGGGCTGCTCGCGCAACTGCACGCCGCGATGAACCGCGTGGCCGATCTGTCCAAGCTGGCGAGCTGACATGACCCCGCTCAAGCTCATCATCCTCGACCGCGACGGCACCATCAATGCCGACAGCGACTACTTCGTGAAGTCGCCCGATGAGTGGGAGCCGTTGCCTGGCGCGCTGGAAGCCGTGGCGCGGCTCAACCATGCCGGCTGGCGCACGGTGCTGGCCACCAACCAGTCGGGGCTGGGGCGCGGCATGTTCGAGATGGCCTCGCTCAACGCCATCCACATCAAGATGAACCAGGCGCTGGCCAAGCACGGCGGGCGCATCGATGCGGTTTTTTTCTGCCCGCATGCGCCCGACGATGGTTGCCACTGCCGCAAGCCCATGCCCGGGCTGATCCAGTTGATTGGCGAGCGCTACGGCGTCTCGCTGAAGAACGTGCCGGTGGTGGGCGACACCCTGCGCGACATCCAGGCCGGCGCGGCCGCGGGCTGCCCGACTCATCTGGTCAAGACCGGCAAGAGCGCCGGGCTGGCCGGTCAGGCACTGGCCGATCTGCTGAGTCTGGTGCCCGGCACCCGTGCCCATGACGATCTGGCCGGCTTTGCCGACTGGTGGCTTCGCAACGAGCGCAGCCAGCGCGGTGACGTCGAATCCCACCAGGACGCGAAGCCTGCGCCTGCCAGCGGGAGCACCCACTGATGCACCGCTTGCTGTGTGTGCTGCGGTCGGTGGCGTTTTTCGTGTGGATGCTCATCAGCGTCGTGCCGTGGGCCACGGCGGTGGTTCTGGTGTCCATCTTCATTCGCGGCGAGCGCGTCTACTGGATGTGTGCCGGCTGGCTCACCATGTCGATCTCCGCGGCACGCGTGATCTGCGGCGTGCGTCACCGCATGCACGGGCTCGACAACCTGGCTGCGGCCAACGTGGCGCCGCTGGTCATCGTGCTGCCCAAGCACCAGTCGACCTGGGAGACCTTTGCCTTTCCCGGCCTGATGCCGCATCCGCTGGCCTATGTGTTCAAGCGCGAGCTGCTCTACATCCCGTTTTTCGGCTGGGCGATGGCGCGCATGGACATGATTCACATCGACCGCGCACGGCGATCTGAAGCCTGGCGGCGCGTGGCCGAGCAGGGTGCGCGGCACATGGCCAACGGCTCGTGGGTCATCATGTTCCCCGAAGGCACCCGCGCTGCGCGAGGCTCTCAGGAAGAGTACAAAACCGGCGGCACGCGCCTCGCGGTGACCACCGGTGCGGCGGTGCTGCCCATCGCCGTCAGCTCGGCGCGCTGCTGGCCGCGCAAGTCCTTCGTGCTGCAGCCCGGCGTGATCGACGTGTCGATCGGCCCGCTGATCCCGTCGACCGGCCGGCGCCCCGACGAGCTGATGCGAGAAGTCGAGGCCTGGATCGAGGCCGAGATGCGCCGGCTCGATCCCGAGGCCTACCCGGCATCCGCGGACGCACCGCCCACAGCCCCTTTGGCGTAGTCGCATGGCCCGGCTGCCGCTTCGACCCGATCCCGCGCAGTTGTCGCTGTTCGTGTCGGCAGAGCCGACAGCATGCAGCGCACCGCCCGTGGAGCCCGCGGGTCTGGCACGGCCCGAACGCATTGAGCCGGCAACCGACGGCGCGATAGAGCCTGCCGTGACGCAAGCTGCCGAGCCCGCCGCCGCAGCCTTGCCGCCCGCGGTGTTTCGCCATCCGCAGGCCGTGCACGACATCGCGCTCGCCGGCCACACCGTGGGCTACGCGCTGCGGCGCTCGCGCCGGCGCAGCATCGGCTTCGTGGTCGGCGTCGATGGCCTGAGCGTCAACGCGCCGTCGTGGGTCGGCGTGCGCGACATCGAAGCCGCCCTGCGCGAAAAGTCCAACTGGATCCTCGTCAAGCTGCGTGAGCAGCAAGAGCGCGGCCGCCGGCTGCAATCGGCGCGCGTCGACTGGCGCGACGGCGCCACGATCCCGTTTCTCGGCCAGCCGGTGGTGGTGGTTCTCGATGCGCGCGCCGGCATCACGTCGTCGGGCGCCGTGCTCGATGCGTCGCCGGCCGACGACACCGCACCACGCCGGCTGCACATCGGGCTGCCCGCCCACGCCACGCCGGAGCAGATCCGCGACGCGGTGCAAAGCTGGCTGCAGCGCCAGGCCCGTCGCGTGTTTGCCGAGCGCTGCGAACACTTTGCCGCGCAGCTGGGCGTGCGCTACCAGCGATTGAGCTTGTCGTCGGCGCAAACCCGCTGGGGCAGCGCCAGCGCCGACGGCTCGATCCGCCTGAGCTGGCGGCTGATTCACTTCGGCCTGAGCACCATCGACTATGTGGTCGCCCACGAACTGGCGCACCTGCGCGAAATGAACCACAGCGCGCGCTTTTGGGATGTGGTGCGCTCGGTGGTGCCCGACTTCGAGAGCACCCGCCTCGCGCTCAAGACCGACGTGCTGCCGGTCTTCAACTGAGCGGGTCAGGCCGGCGAAAAGCGATAGACGCCTTGGGCATCGGGCCGCCGCAGCAGCTGGCCCTGATGCCACAGCGCATTCAGGTGCGCGATGGCCTCGCCCAATGCAAAGGTGGTCTGGTGCACATCGAGCGGCCGCCTGAACAGCACCGGCAGCAAGTCGGCCGCGCTGTGCGGGGTCTGGCGGCAGGCGGCCATCACCTCGGCCAGGCGATCGGCGTGGTGCGCAAACAGCTGGTCGATGCGCGCATGCAGGCCTTGAAACGGCTTGCCGTGCGACGGCAGCACCAGCGTGTCGGCGGGCAATTCGCGCAGCCGATCGAGCGAGGCCAAAAACATCGCCAGCGGATCGGCCTCGGGCTCGTGGTGGCTGACGCTGATGTTGGTGGAAATGCGCGGCAGCAGCATGTCGCCCGAGATCAGCACGCCCAGCGCTTCGTTGTACAGCGCGATGTGTTCGGGCGCGTGGCCGTAGCCGGCGATGCAGCGCCACGGATGGCGGCCGGCCAGCTCGGTGCTGCCCGCAGGCACCAGATCACCGTCCATCAGCCGCCGGTAGGCCGCTGGCATGCGCGGCACCATGCTCGCAAAAAAGCCGGCGCGCTCGCGGATCTGCGCGATCGC
>CAMCNE010000033.1 GCA_945875935.1 Bordetella parapertussis | reverse complement strand
TGAGAGCCGGGGCTGATACCTGGTAGGCGCGATTGGACTCGAACCAACGACCCCCACCATGTCAAGGTGGTGCTCTAACCAGCTGAGCTACGCGCCTGCAAAACCGCAGATTCTAACCATCTCACTTGAGGCCTAGGCACATTTTGCTGGGGCGAATCAGGTTGCGGCGCGACAGGCGGACACCTCAGAAGGCAAGCACCTCGGTGTAGACGCCACGATCGGCCAGCATGTCGCGTGCGGCCTCGGCTTCGGCGCGTGAGGTGAAGGGCCACAGCGTGGCGCGCCAACCCTTGTCGACCTTCATGATTTCACTGCGCAAGTCACCGGACATCTTGCCGCCTGCAAAGCTCAAACCCATCATGCGCAGTCGCCTCTCTGAAGCCGCCCGCGTGCCGGTGAGCGACGTCACCAGGGCATAAACCTTCGTCGGTTTGGCAACAGCCGCTGGCGGCGCCGGTGTTTGGGATCGCAAAAGGTTGGCCTGACGCACGGCCTCGGCGCGCTCCTCGGAACTCAGCCCGGGGCGCAAGGGCTGCTTGGCCCCGAGTTCGATCGCCTCTGTGTCCTGTGCTGTGTCCACCTCGGTGGGGGCATCGGATTTCGCCGAACGGTCAGCCGCCGCCGAGGCAGAAACGGCTGCGGAGTCGGCTTGTTCTGCGGATGCGGCTGGCTCTGAGGCCTGGGCCTCGCCCGACGCACCGGATGGTGCCGATGCGTTTGCGGACGGCAGTTCTGGTGATTCGGGCTTCGCGGGTTCGGATGCTGCGGGCGCAACGGCTGTGGCTTGTGCGGCGCTGGCCGCCGAGGCCACACCGGACGCCTTGTCACCGTCTGCGCCAACGCCAACGCCAACGCCAACGCCAACGCCGCCGCCACCGCCACCGCCACCGCCCCACATCAACCCAATGGCCACCGCTGCTGCCACCAGCAGCACGGCCACGCCCGCTGCGGCGGCACGTTTTGGCTTGTCCCACAGCCGCCCGCCAAGGAACTGGGATTTCGCTGCGCTGCCCAGCAGCACGCGCACCCGGCCTTTGCCCTTTTCAACGCAGGCGGTGGTCAGGTACAGATGAACGACAGCCCCTGAGACCAGTTTTTCATCGACCGCCACTTCGCGTTGAGGCAGGTCGGCCGCGCCCGGCCGCTCGGGGCTGGCATGACGCAAGGCAAACGCGGCCACCTTTTTGGCGGGGATGGGCGCGATGAAGTCCTCGCTGAACGCAGCCTTGAGACGGGAGCCAGCAGCCGGCTTTTCGGGGCGCTTGGCCAGCCGCAGCACCTTTTGCCAAAGCATCTTCGGCAAGCGCTGCCAAGCTTTGGCGGCTTGCTCTTCAGCAGCCACAAACGGCAGCGACACCACACCCACCCCGCTCACATGCTCGGGCTTGATGCGCAACGCCAACGGGTGGCGGTTGTGCCATGCCACCACTTGGGCAACGGGGTCGTGGATGGGCGGATCGTCCATAGATGGCGCCGATTTTCCGATCGCCCTGCGAGGGGAGAAGGCTCGAACAGAGCCCGTCTAGACCCCCAATCCCGCGTCAAACACGCAAATCGGGCTTGCGTCCTTCTTCTACTTGCGTCGAACCGCCCTCACCCCGGCGATTCGTGCAACCGAATTGAGCACCTTGGTCAGCCGAGCCGCATCGCTCACCTCCAGCGTGAAGGTCATCCATGCGGTGCCGCCCGAGCTTTCCTTGATCGACTGGGTTTTCACGCCGATCACGTTCACCCGTTCTTTTGAAAAGACGTCAGAGACGTCTCTGAGCAGCCCTTGGCGATCCGAGGCCTCAACCACCACATCCACGGGGTAGAGCGCACCCTTGTCGCCGCTCGGCTCACCCCAGGCCACCGCGATCACCCGCTCTGGCGATCGCTGCGACATCTGCACGAAGTTGGAACAACCCTGGCGGTGAATCGCCACCCCACGGCCCCGCGTGACATATCCACCGATCGTGTCGGGCGGTGCCGGTCGGCAGCAGCGCGACAAGGTCGTCAGCAGCGATTCCACGCCGACGACCAGCACCCCACCCTTGGGCGCATCGCTTTCGGGCCGGGACAGGCGCTGCGCGATGCTGTCGTCGATCGACGGTGCGGGCTCGGTGGGCCGCAGCAGTGTTTCGATGGTGCGCAGTGAAAACTCGTCCTTGCCGACCACCTCGAACAAGGCGTCAGCCTGCTTGAAGCCAAGCCGGCTGGCCAGATCGTCGAGCTTCACGGCGGTCTTGCCCAGGCGATGCAGGAGTTTTTCCACCGCCTCGCGACCACGCGCCACCGTCTGGGCCAATGCCCGCGCATTGAACCAGGCGCGCACCTTGGTTTTGGCGCGCGAGCTTTGCAAGTAGCCCAGATCGGCGTTCAGCCAATCCATGGACGGGCCGCCTTCTTTGGCGACGGTCAGCTCCACCGTCTGCCCGTTGGCCAGCACCGACTGCAGCGGAACCATGCTGCCGTCGACTTTCGCGCCACGGCAGCGGTGACCCAACTCGGTGTGCACCGCGTACGCAAAGTCGAGCGGCGTGGCCGGCGAGCTCAGCTCGACCACAGCACCTTGCGGCGTGAAGACATAGATGCGATCGGCCGAATCGGCCTGCGCATCGCCTGCAGCCGCGTCGCTGCCTTGAACTGAAAGGTCGCGCTCCCAGGCCAGCAACTGCCGCAGCACGCCCTTGCGCGCTTCGGCCAGCCGCTCGTCCACGGCGGCGGCATCGGTCACCGCGCCGCTGTATCCCTTGACGCCAGACTCCTTGTAAACCCAATGTGCGGCAGCGCCATGCTCGGCGTGTTCGTGCATGGTGTGCGTGCGGATCTGGATCTCGACCGGCCGGCGCGACTCGTCGAGCACCACGGTGTGCAGCGACTGGTATCCGTTGGGCTTGGGTCGACCGATGTAATCGGAAAACTCGTCGACCACCGGCTGCAGCATCGAGTGCACCTGGCTCAGCGCGGCATAGCAGTCCGACACATCGGCGACGATCACCCGCAGCGCTCGCACATCAAGCACGCTGGCGAAATCCAGCCCCTTGCCATTCATCTTTTTCCAGATGCTGTAGATGTGCTTGGGGCGGCCGTGGACCTCGGCTTCGATGCCGTGCGATTGAAGATGGGACGCCAGCCGCAGCCTGAAGGCCTCGACGCCTTGCTCGCGCTCGGCGCGCTTTTCGTCGAGCAGCTTGGCCACCGATTTGTACTGCTGCGGCTGCAGGAAGCGAAACGCGAGGTCTTCGAGCTCCCACTTGATCTGACCGATGCCCAGCCGATGGGCCAGCGGCGCAAACACCTGCATCGATTCCAGCGCCAGCGGCTCGGGGCATGCGTTCTTGCTCGCCGCGTAGTAGCGCAAGGTCTGCAGCCGCGAGGCCAGACGCAGCAGCACCACCCGCAGATCGCGCGAGAACGCCAGCAGCATCTTGCGAACCAGTTCGGTCTGCTGCTTGCGCTGCTCGCCTTCGAAGCTGGCTTCACGTGCCGCGCGCTGGATCTGCACCAGCTTTCGGGTGCTGCTGACCAGGCTGGCGTGCGACGCACCGAAGGCCTTGGCCACCATCTCCTCGGGTTTTTGCAGGTAATCACCGGCGTAGACCAGGTATGCGGCCGCGCGCAAGGACGGCGCCGAGCCCATCTGATCGAGGATCTCGCTCACGCCGTCGGCGTGCTCCAGTGCATCTTCGCCAGTGTCCAGCGCTTGTCCGGCCAGCAAGGGCTCGGCGAAAGCGCGTGCACGCTGGCGCTGCAACTCACCTTCGTGGTCGGCAAGCACATCGCGCTGCAGTGAATCGGGCGGCTCGTCGCCAGGCGGCGCCATGCGCAGCGCGCTGGCCCTGGTCGCCTGGGCGCCTGTCTTCATGAAGCCAGCAAGAACTCGCGCACCGCTTGCACCTGATCGTGCGCCACCAGCGTGGGCGCATGGCCCACACCGCTGAACTGCCGCAGGCTTGCCCGAGGCCCGCGCTGCGTCATGGACAGCGCGGTGGACTTGCTGAGCAAATCCGATTCGGCGCCACGCAGCAAGAGCGTCGGGCAGGTGATCGCGTCATAGGCATGCCACAGCGCGGCCTCACCCAATGCGGCGGCCTCAGGCGTGGCGGCGCGAAATGGCACGGCGATCGACGGGTCGTAGTGCGAGCGGAATCCACCGCCATCGGCCGCGGCTATGGGCCTGAGCATGGGCCGCGTGAGCGCGAGCCACTGCTCTTTCGTGTGAGGACCGAAGCCGCGCGAGTTCGACCACATATAGTCGGCCGCATCTTCTGGCGTCGCCCAAGTCTGGGCTGTGCCCACATAGTTGCCGATGCGTGTGAGCGCGGCGGCCTCGAGCGCCGGGCCGATGTCGTTGATGACCAGACGCTGGATCGGGCCACGTGCCAGGCTGGCCAGCACGATGCCGATCAGCCCGCCCATCGAGGTGCCCACCCAATGCACCGTCTCGGCGTTGACGCGGGCCAGCACGGTGACCATGTCGGCCACATAGCGCGGGATGGCGTAATCCATCGGCTGCGGCAGCCAGTCGGATTCACCGCGACCGGCCACGTCCACGCAGATGACGCGGTAGTGGTCGCTCATGGCGCGAGCCAGCACATCGAAGTCGCGCCCCTGACGCGTCAGACCGTGAACGCACACCAAAACGCGGGGGTTGGCGGGATCACCCCACTCCCAGTAAGCCACGCGGTGCAGGCCGCCGGCATCAAGACAGTTCACGCGATGAAGTCGGGGTTGCTGGTCGGACATGGGCAAATCCAGTGCTGGCTCAAGCCGCGATGGACGCCCATCACGGCTCTTCGATAATGCATCGTATCAACCACCTTGCCTGAAGGAATCAGCATGCTCAAAGGAAAGACAGCGCTCATCACAGGATCAACCAGCGGCATCGGTCTGGGCATCGCGCTCAGTCTGGCCCGTCAGGGCGCCAACATCGTGCTCAACGGTTTCGGCGATGTCGAAGCGCCCAAGGCTCAGGTGGCAGCGCACGGGGTGCAGGTGATTCACCACGGCGCCGACATGACCAAGCCGGCCGAGATCGCCGACATGTTCGCGGTGGCCACGGCGACCTTCGGGGGCGTCGACATCCTGGTCAACAACGCCGGCATCCAGCACGTGGCCAACGTCGAGGACTTTCCGGTGGAAAAGTGGGACGCGATCATCGCGATCAACCTCAGCTCGGCTTTCCACACCACGCGTCTGGCCATTCCCGCCATGCGCGCAAAGAACTGGGGCCGCGTGATCAACCTGGCATCCGTGCACGGCCTGGTCGGCTCGGCGCAAAAGGCCGCCTACGTGGCCGCCAAGCACGGCATCGTGGGTTTCTCGAAGGTGGTGGCACTCGAGACCGTGACCACCGGCATCACGGTCAACACCATCTGTCCGGGCTGGGTGCTCACTCCGCTGGTTCAAAAGCAGATCGATGACCGTGCTGTGCGCGAAGGCATCAGCGTCGAGGAAGCGGGCCGTCGTCTGCTCGGCGACAAGCAACCTTCGCAGCAGTTCGTCACGCCCGAGCAACTGGGTGAACTGGCGGTGTTCCTGTGCTCGCCGGCCGGTGACCAGGTTCGCGGAGTCG
This sequence comes from Bordetella parapertussis, assembly GCA_945875935.1. GTDB lineage: Bacteria > Pseudomonadota > Gammaproteobacteria > Burkholderiales > Burkholderiaceae_C > PBB1. The sequence continues at coordinate 17,024 of CAMCNE010000033.1, read as the reverse complement.
CCTGGAACATGGACGGCGGCTGGGCGGCGCAGTAAGCGCCACAGCCAGCCACTCGGGTCAGATCACTTGGCCATTTGCACCGTGCCATTCACGGTGACGCTGACACTGGTCTGGCCCGCTTCGATCGGCATCGGTGCGTCGTTTTGCACTGCCATCGAACGCGCCACGGCAAACATGGGCACCGGGTTCGAACCCGGGTCGTTGGTGCTCACGCTGACCTCGCGAATCACGTAGCTCGAGTAGCCAAACTGCTTGGTCACCTCGGCAGCCTGGGCGCGGTAGCGGCTGATGGCCTGCGACAGCGCACCGGCCTCGGCCTTCTCGCGCTGTTCACGCGACAAGCCCTGAGACACACGGGCGATGCTCATGCTCTGGATGCGGCCGGCCAGTTGGCTGAGGCCCGGCAAATCGCGACCTTCGAGCACCACCTCGGCACTGCCTTGCCAGCCTGAAATTGCGTTCTTCGGGCTGTAGCGCGGGCTGAGCGAGAAGTTGCCGGTGCGCACGTCGATCTGCCCCGGGCGGCTGACGCTGCGTGCTTCGGCCAAAGCGGATTCCACCGCCTGCTTGAGCGAGGACTGCACCACGCTCGCGTCGGCGCCATCGCGGTTGGTCATCAGCGTGATGGTCAGCATGTCGCGGGTGACGTCGGTGCTGGCGGTGGCGGTGAGCGCCACCACGCCGCTTGGCGCTGCTTGCTCGGCGGCAAATGCAGCACTCGAGATGGACGCTGCGGCGAGAACGCAGGCCGACAGTCGGCCAAACAGCTTGGAATGGGTGGTCATGGGTTTCATGGGCTGGAGCGTTGGCATCGCAAAGCGCGATCACACAGCGTAACGCCGCGCGCTCGCATGCCGATGACACGGGCCAGCGAATGTCGCTGCGGCCCCCGCCAGATCTTTGTAACGAATGGTCAATGCACGCTCCTGCGGCCCGCAAAGCCGCGCAGAATCTGGTTTGTTACAAATAGGAGAGCGGCATGAACGCGACCACTTCTGAACGAGCCGACCGCATCGTGGTGGTGGACGACGATGCCCGCATCCGTGATCTGCTGCGCCGCTACCTGAGCCAGGAAGGCTTCGAGGTGCTGCTCGCCGAAGACGGCAAGGCGCTCAGCCGCCACCTCAGCCGCGAAAGCGTCGACTTGATCGTGCTTGATCTGATGCTGCCAGGCGAAGACGGTCTGTCCATCTGCCGCCGGCTGCGCAACAGCAACGACCTCACGCCCATCATCATGCTCACGGCCAAGGTCGAAGACGTCGACCGCATCGTGGGCCTTGAAGTCGGCGCCGACGACTACCTGCCCAAGCCGTTCAACCCGCGCGAGTTGCTCGCCCGCGTGAACGCGGTGCTGCGCCGGCGTCCCTCGCTCGAGGCGCCGGGCGCGCCGGGCAAGGAAGTGCAGAGCATCACCTTTGGCGATTTCGAATTCGATCTTTCGCTGCGCAGGCTGTCCAAGTCAGGCGAGCCGATCGCGCTGACCACGGGCGAGTTCTCGATGCTCAAGGCGCTGGTGCGCCACCCGCGGCAGCCGCTCACGCGCGACAAATTGGCACAACTGGCCCGAGGCCGCGAGTTCGAGCCCTTCGACCGCAGCCTCGATGTCCAAGTGTCGCGGCTGCGCAAGATGATCGAGCCCGATCCGGCACAGCCGCGCTACATCCAGACGGTGTGGGGCGTGGGCTATGTCTTCGTGCCCGACGAGTCGGCCTGACGCGCCAGCGCCCCTGACTGCAGCGCCTGCCCGATGGCAAGACGTCAGCCCGCGCTGAGCCTTTTCTGGCGCACCTTCGTGCTGCTGCTGGTCCTGCTGGTCGGTGGTGTTTTCGCCTGGACCCAGACCTTTCGCGCACTCGAGTTCGAGCCCCGCGCAGTGCAGGCCGCGCAGCAGATCGCCAGCCTCGTCAACCTGTCACGCGTGGCGTTGAGCGGGCCCGACGCCATCAGCCGCCTGACCATCATCAAGGCCGCTTCAGCCGACGCCGCAGTGAAGTTCGCGCCCCGCGAGCCGGGTGACCGCTGGAAGCCCTACGAGGTCGACCGTTTCTCGCGTGCCATCGCAGCCGAGTTGCGCTCGCGGCTGGGCGCCGACACCGTGGTGGCCAGCGAGCTCAATGGTGTCGCTGGCCTGTGGGTCGGCTTTCAGATCGACGACGACGCCTACTGGCTGCAGGCCGATCCGACTCGGCTGGGATCGATGGCCACCAGCACGCTGTTGATCTGGGTCGGCATTGCCTTGGCCATCACGGTCTTCGGTGCCCTGGCCATTGCCACGGCCATCACCAAGCCGCTGCGCGAACTGTCGTTCACGGCCAGTCGCATCCGCGAAGGCGAGTTCGATTCGCGTCTCGACGAGAACACGCTGACCAGCGAAATTCGGCAGGTCAACATGGGCTTCAACCGCATGGCGCGCGAACTGGCCAAACTGGAAGACGACCGCGCGGTGATGCTGGCTGGCATCTCGCACGACCTGCGCACGCCGCTGGCGCGACTGCGGCTCGAAGCAGAGATGAGCGTCCACGACGAGGAAGCCCTCAACAACATGGCGCTCGACATCGATCAGCTTGACGCGATCATCGACAAGTTCATGGACTATTCGCGCCCCGGCGACGTGCGTCTGGCGTCCATTTCGCTGGCTGCGGTGATCGATCGCGAAAGCGCCGCGTTTCGCGACCCGTCGGGCATCCAGATCACCTCCAGGGTGCCCGACACGGTGATGGTCATCGCCGACGAGACCGAACTCGGGCGCGTTTTGCAAAACCTGTTTGAAAACGCCCGCCGCTACGGCCGCAGCACGGATGACGATACGGCGCACGTGGATGTGACCTGCGCGCCCGAAGGCCCCTGGCTCAAGCTGATCGTGCGCGATCACGGCCCCGGCATCGCCATCGAAAAGCTCGCCAAGCTGACCACGCCTTTTTATCGCGGAGACGCAGCCCGAACCGCTGCCACCGGCGCCGGCCTGGGGCTGGCGATTGTCGAAAAGGCGATTCAGCGCATGGGTGGCGCGCTGAACTTCGATCTGGCCAGCGACGGCGGCTTCGTGGTGCAGATCACGCTCAAGCGGCCCCTGTAAACACCGCGTCGCCGGGCTTCAGTGCACACCTGTTGAAACAACCGGCGTACGCAGACGTTCCATGCAGTGCTCCGCCACCCAGTCGCTCGCATCGGCCGGATCGTCAACGTATTGCTCGATCAGACTGAACCAATCCCAGCCATAGCTCAGCGAAGCCAGTGCCACGGGCGCCCTCTCCGAAAGGGAAATCTGCAGTCTTTCATCCTGCATCAGACGCGCAATCTCGGCGGCCAGATGCTCGGGATCAGCAGCGCGGAACATCAAGCAATCACGGTCTTTTTGCAACCGACTGGCAAAGGCTGGATGGTCGGATATCACCACAGGAGTGCGCGCCGCCAACGCCTCGCACAGCGTGTTGGGAAGACCCTCGGCATATTCATGTCGAGACGGCACCAGCACCAGATCGGCCCCACGCATCCGGGCGCGAACCTCTTCGTTGGGCAAGTTACCCAAAAAACGAATACGGTCAGCGATCCCCAGTGCCATTGCCCGCGCTGCCCAGGCCTGAAGATCACCGCTACCGGCAAAGTCGATTTCCAGCCGCAGGTTCCTCGCAGCCAGCAAAGCCGAGGCCTCGAGGCAATCGCCGATCCCCTTCTCTTCCACCACGAGGCCCGCGTAAAAAGCCCGGAACAGGCAATCTGACGAGGCAGCAGACTTGGCCTGCGGGTCAGGCTTCGGGGCTGGACGGTCCCAAGGCACGATCCTGTCGGGTGCCAAGCCCAGCACAGTCTGTATCGACAGCGAAGCATTCAAGCTGTGGTTGCTCACGCATGGCACATTCGGCCCCGTGAGCGCCCAGCGCAAAAGCTTGTTCTCGATCCGTTGTCGCAACGTTGCAGCACCAAAGATATCGGCGAAGACAGGCAGCGTAGGCACACCCCGACAACGTGCCCACAGCAGCGCATAGCGGTGGGGCATCCGCACGATCATTCGGTCGGGCGCAAGTTCCGTCAGAAGCGGCAGGATGCGCCGCGCCGAATAGGCGCTCGCCATGTCGATTCCCATCGACCAAAGACCCGGTGCCACTTCTTCGCGGTGGGGGCGATCGCACACCGACAAAGTGGTCACATGAAAACGCGCGCTCAACTTGGCGACCAAATCAACGGAGGCATTCTGATCGCGGTATGTCTCGGGAAGGCACTCCGACCGACGCCGCCATGCGGTACCGTAATCCCCGTACTGAAAGATCAAAAGCCGCTTCAACGCATGGTCTCCTGGTTGCTTCGAAGCACTCTAACCGCTCCACCCAACCCAGACCTCTGACGCGTACTCAGCGCATCAACAGGCACACGGCGCGCGCTTCGATCGACTCGCCGCGACCCACGGGACCCATGCCTTCGGCGGTCTTCGCCTTGATGTTGACCTGATCAGGCTGCACCGTCATCGCCTGACCCAGGCGCAAACGCATCGCCGGCACGTGCGGCGCCATCTTCGGTTTCTCGGCCACGATGGTGCAGTCGATGTTGGCGATCTTCCAGCCGGCAGCACGCACGCGCCGAGCCGCCTCGGCCAGCAAAGCCAACGAGTCGGCACCGCGAAACTGCTCGTCGGTGTCGGGAAAGTGGCGGCCGATGTCGCCCATGGCGGCCGCGCCGAACAAGGCGTCGGTGATGGCATGCGCCAGCGCATCGGCGTCTGAATGTCCGAGCAAGCCGTGGGTGTGGGGAATGGTCACCCCACCCAGAATCAAGGCGCGGCCGATCACCAGAGCGTGGCTGTCCCAGCCCTCGCCAATGCGAAACGGCGATGCGAATACAGGCGCGGTCATGGCGTGTCTTTCAGTGGGGTGGATTCAGCGTGTGCGCAGCAGCCGGGCTGCCAGCGCAAAGTCGGGCGGGAAGGTGACCTTGAGGTTTTCCATGTCGCCGCGCACCAGCCGCGGGGCGTGCCCGAGCGACTCGACGGCACTGGCTTCATCGGTGACCGACACGCCGGCGCGCTCGGCGGCCATCAGCGCGTCTTGCAGCAAGCCGATGCGAAACATCTGCGGCGTTTGCGCCTGCCACATGCGCGATCGCGCAACAGTGGCACCCACGCGGTCATCGTCATCCCATGCGCGCTTGAGCGTGTCAGCCACAGGCAGTGCGAGCAGCCCGCCCACTTCATCTTCAAGGCAGGCATCAATCAAACGATCCACCGCCTCGGGCAGGATCAGACAGCGCGCCGCATCGTGAACCAGTACCCAGTCGTCAGGCTGCGCTCCGCGCTCGATCAGGCAATCCAGGCCGCGCGACACCGTGGCTGCGCGAGTGGCGCCACCGCGGTACTCGAGCCAACCGTCGAATCCCGGCAGCAGCGACTCGAAATGCGAGTCGCTCGGACTCAGCATCACCAGCACCCGGTGCAGCCTGTCCACCTGAGCCAGCGCGGCCAGTGTGTGGCCGACCACCGTGCTGCCGGCCAGACTTTCGTATTGCTTCGGCCCCGCTGTGCCCGCTCGTTCGCCCACACCGGCACATGGCACAAGAGCGTAGAGGCGGGGCGAACTGTGAGGATTGGGCGGCTGTGGCATGGGGGCTTTGTAACGGGGCGAATTCTATAATTTGACCCTGTTTCGCCCCGCAGGGATCGTCTCTCGGGGCGATTTGCTTTGTCTGATGAAAACACCCTCTATCGCTCCCGGCAAGCGCCACACACTGCCACGTCCATTCGGCTCCGCCGATGCCCTGCTGCTGGCCCGCCACGCCCAATCGCAAGCCGCCCAGAAGCGGCTGACCGCCATCTTCACCGCCGAACCTGCCGACACCCAGCGGCTCGAAGGCGAGCTGTCGTTTTTTGCGCCCGAGCTGCGCATCGCCGTCTTCCCCGATTGGGAAACGCTGCCCTACGACACCTTCTCGCCGCACCAGGACCTGATCTCCGAGCGGCTGGCCACGCTGTGGCGGCTGCTGCAAGCGCACAAGGACGGCGACCTTGACGTGGTGCTGATGCCGGCGTCGACCGCGCTGGTGCGCCTCGCACCGCCGAGCTTCCTGGCCGCCTACACCTTCAACTTCAGGCAAAAGGAAAAGCTCGACGAGGCCGCGCTCAAGGCGCAACTCACACTCGCCGGCTACCAAAACGTGAGCCAGGTGGTGTCGCCGGGCGAATACGCGGTGCGCGGCGGGCTGATCGATCTGTTTCCGATGGGCTCGCTGGTGCCCTACCGGGTGGACCTGTTCGGCGACGAGGTCGATTCGATCCGCACCTTCGACCCCGACAGCCAGCGCAGCTTGTACCCGGTGCCCGAGGTGCGGCTGCTGCCGGGTCGCGAATTTCCGATGGACGAAGACGCGCGCAACGCGTTTCGCTCGCGCTGGCGAGAGCGCATGGAAGGTGACCCGACCAAGGTGCGCCTGTACAAGGACATCGGCACCGGCATGGCCACGGCGGGCATCGAGTACTACCTGCCGCTGTTCTTTGACCAGACGGCCAGCATCTTTGACTACCTGGGTGCGCTCAGCGATCAACCCGCCGCGCTGGTGCTGCATGGCGAGGTCGATGAGACGCTCAAGCGCTTTTGGGTCGACACCCGCGAGCGCCACCGCTTCTTGCAGCACGACCGCGAGCGGCCCATCTTGCCGCCCGAAGACCTGTTCCTGCGCTCGGAAGACTTCTTCACGCTGGCCGGCGCTCACGCCACGCTCAGCCTGCGCGGTCGCGAGTCCGCCGATGAGGCGGCGCTCAGCTGGGCGCGCGCCCTGCCCGATCTGGGCGTTGACCGCGGCGCGCCCGAGCCGCTGAAAAAACTGCAGATCCACGTGGGCACCACAGCCCACCGCGTGCTCATCGTGGCCGAGACGCAAGGCCGGCGCGAGAGCCTGCTCGAGCTGCTGCGCGACAGCCGCATCGAGCCGCCGAGCGTGGCCTCGCTGGCCGAGTTTCAATCGGGCGACGAGCGCTTTGCGATCGCGGTGGCGCCGATGGCCTCGGGCTTTTTCTGGAGCGACGCCGAAGAAGGCGTGGACATCGAGTTCGTCACCGAGACCGAACTGTTCGCCACCAGCCCGACCGCACGCCGGCGCCGCAAGCAAGAGCAAGTCAGCGATGTCAACGCGCTGATCAAGGACCTGTCCGAGCTCAAGGTGGGTGATCCGGTGGTGCACATGAACCACGGCATCGGCCGCTACGTGGGACTGCGCAACATCGACACCGGCGACGGCGACAGCGAGTTCCTGCATCTTGAATACGCCGACAAGGCCACGCTGTACGTGCCGGTCGCACAGCTGCACCTGATCAGCCGCTACACCGGCGTGAGCGCCGAAGAGGCACCGCTGCACCGGCTGGGCTCGGGGCAGTGGGAAAAGGCCAAGCGCAAGGCGGCCGAGCAGGTGCGCGACACCGCGGCCGAACTGCTGCACCTGTACGCCCGCCGCGCCGCGCGCGAGGGCTACGCGTTCCGCTTCTCGCCGCACGACTACGAGGCCTTTGCCGCGAGCTTCGGCTTCGAGGAAACGCCCGACCAGAAGGCCGCCATCCACGCCGTCATTCAGGACATGATCAGCCCCAAGCCCATGGACCGGCTGGTGTGCGGCGACGTGGGCTTTGGCAAGACCGAAGTCGCCTTGCGCGCGGCCTTCGTGGCGGTGACCGGTGGCAAGCAAGTGGCCATCCTGGCGCCCACCACGCTGCTGGCCGAGCAGCATTACCAGAACATCTCCGACCGCTTCGGCAAGTGGCCGATCAAGGTTGCCGAGATGTCGCGCTTTCAGTCGACCAAGGAAATCAAGGCCGCGCTCGAAGGGCTGGACGACGGCACCATTGACATCGTGGTCGGCACCCACAAGCTGCTCAGTCAGGGCACGAAATTCAAGCGCCTCGGGCTGCTGGTGATCGACGAGGAACACCGCTTCGGCGTGCGCCACAAGGAAGCGATGAAGGCCCTGCGCGCCGAGGTCGACGTGCTCACGCTCACGGCCACGCCCATCCCGAGAACCTTGGGAATGGCATTGGAGGGCCTGCGCGACCTGAGCGTGATCGCCACCGCACCGCAGCGTCGCCTGTCGATCAAGACCTTCGTGCGCAGCGAATCGAGCGGCACCATCCGCGAGGCGGTGCTGCGCGAGTTGAAGCGCGGCGGGCAGGTGTACTTCCTGCACAACGAGGTCGAGACCATCGAGAACCGCCGCGACAAGCTCGCCGAGCTGCTGCCCGAAGCGCGCATCGCCATCGCCCACGGCCAGATGCCCGAGCGCGAACTCGAGCGTGTGATGCGCGACTTCGTGGCCCAGCGCCACAACCTGCTGCTGTGCTCGACCATCATCGAAACCGGCATCGACGTGCCCAGCGCCAACACCATCGTGATCAGCCGCGCCGACAAGTTCGGTCTGGCGCAGTTGCACCAGCTGCGCGGTCGGGTCGGCCGCTCGCACCACCAGGCCTACGCCTACTTGCTGGTGCCCGACGTCGAAGGGCTCACCAAGCAGGCCGCGCAGCGCCTGCAGGCCATCCAGGACATGGAAGAACTCGGCTCGGGCTTCTATCTGGCCATGCACGACCTCGAGATCCGTGGTGCGGGTGAGGTGCTCGGCGAAAACCAGAGTGGCAACATGATGGAAGTCGGCTTCCAGCTCTACAACGAGATGCTGGCCGAAGCGGTGCGCTCACTGAAGCTGGGCAAGGAGCCCGATCTGATGTCGCCGCTGTCGGTGACCACCGAGATCAATCTGCACTCGCCGGCGCTGCTGCCCAACGACTACTGCGGCGATGTGCACACCCGGCTGAGTCTGTACAAGAAGCTGGCCAGCGCTTCGAAGAACGAACAGATCGACGCGATGCTCGAGGAAATCACCGACCGCTTCGGCAAGCTGCCGACACAGGGGCAAACCCTGTTCGACGTGCACCGGTTGCGCGTGCTGGCCAAGCCGTTCGGCGTGATGAAGATCGATGCCGCGCCGGCGCTGACGGTCATCAGCTTTCGGCCCAACCCGCCGGTTGACGCCATGAAGATCATCGAACTGGTGCAAAAAAACCGCCACATCAAGCTCGCCGGCAACGACAAGCTGCGCATCGAGCGCGCCACGCCTGCAGCCAAGGACCGCGCGCAGAACATCCGTGACGTGCTGCGCGCGCTGGGCCAGCCCACCAGCGATGACGTTGCAGCAGCCCACATCCCGCCCGCGCGGCCACCACAAGCCCTCACGGGAAGACCGAAATGACAGCTGAATTCGCGCCCGGCCTGATCGTTCAGGGACTCAAACCACCGTTGCGTCTGGGTGACTTCAAACTCATCGCGTTCGACATGGACTCGACGCTGATCAACATCGAATGCGTCGACGAGATTGCCGATGCCGCCGGGCGCAAGGCCGAAGTGGCCGCCATCACCGAAGCCGCCATGCGCGGCGAGATCACCGACTACAAAGACAGCCTGCGCCGGCGCGTCGCGCTGCTGCAAGGCGTGCCGGTGACGGCGCTCGAGCAGGTCTACGCGCAGCGGCTGCAGCTCAATCCCGGCGCCGAAACGCTGGTGCAGGCCTGCCAGGCTGCAGGACTGAAGACGCTGCTGGTGTCAGGCGGTTTCACCTTTTTCACCGACCGCATCCGCGACCGTCTGCGGCTCGATGCGGCGCGCTCCAACGTGCTCGAGGTCGAAGCCGGCGTGCTCACCGGTCACATGGTCGATCAGCCCTGGGGCGACATCTGCGACGGCGAGGAAAAGCGCCGCACGCTGCTGGCCACCTGCGCCGACATGGGCATCAGCGCGGCGCAGGCCATCGCTGTGGGCGACGGCGCCAATGATCTGCCGATGATGGGCGTGGCCGGGCTGTCGGTGGCTTATCACGCCAAACCGCGCGTGCGCGAGCAGGCGATGGTGGCAATCAACGAAGGCGGCCTCGACCGCCTGCTCGAGGTGCTGCGCGCCTGAGTCGAATCACACCGGCGCGGGCATCACCACGATGCCGTCCTCGTCGGCCACCAGCCATTCGCCGGGGCGCACGGTGACGCCCTGAATCTGCACCACCACATCGCGCAGGCCCTGGTTCTTGCGGTCGGTGGGCAGTGGCATCAGGCCCAGCGCGCGGATGCCCACGTCGGCAGCCGCCAGCTCGGAGCTGTCGCGCACGCAACCATCGACCACGATGCCGGCCCAGCCGTTTTTCGCGGCACCCGCAGCGATGTTGCCGCCAACCAGCGCGCGGCGCAGCGAAGCGCCGCCGTCAACCACCAGCACGCGACCGGCGCCGCGTTCTTCCAGCGCGGCCTTGACCACCGAGTTGTCATCCAGACAACGCACGGTGCTCACGGGCCCGGCAAAACGCGTGCGCGCACCGTAGTTCTTGAACACCGGCGGCAGCGCGCGGAAAGCGCCGCTGGTGTCGGTCTTGTACTGGTCGCCCAGATCGCAGGTGCTGGTGCAAGGCTGGGCTGAGGAGGGGTTGGCAGCGTTCATCGCATCGAGATCAAGGTGGGGGGATGGCCACACTGTGCCACGCGCCCGGGCGCGACCGCTCGTCCGAGCGCAAGGCGCGGCTCAGGCCGGCGACGTCGAGGCGGCCACACGCCGACGGTGGATGTCAGAACCCACCGCGGCCGCCGACACCACGCCCAGCGCCAGCGCGAGTGCCGAGCCGTGGAACACGCCACTCGGCCAGCCGTGGTCGAGCAAGGAACCGAACAGCGGAGCGGCCAGCGCAAAGCCGAGGTCGAGTGCCGAATACACCGTGCCGTAGACGCGGCCGGTGGCGCCCGGCGGCGCCGCACGCTTGATGAGCATGTCGCGAGAGGGCATCGCAATGCCGACGCCAAAGCCCGACACAGCCACCAGCACGACCGCCCACACGCCAGGCACCACGCCCGTGCCCACCAGCACCAGCAGAGCGGCCGAGGCCAGCAGGCATGGGCCGATGATGCGTTCGAGCCGCTCGCTGCGAGACACCAGAAAGCCGCCGATCACGATGCCCACGGCGCCAAACAGCATGAAGCCGGTGACCACCAGCGAGGTGGTCGACAGCGGCAACCCGGCGATGATCTGCAGCGCCGGGCTGCCGAAACTCTGGATGGCGCTGAGCGCGAAGCTCGACCACAGGAAAAACGAAAAGCACAGCCACAGCGCGGGCATGCGCAGGAAGGCCATAGGGTGTTGGGATGCCAAGGCTGGCGCTCCAACCGCTGCAGACAACGGAACGTGCACCGCGTGACCCCGGCTGTCGTCGAGGGCGTCGCGCTGCCACCACATCACCGCGAGCACCGACAGCGCCAGAACAGACGCACCCGCAGCGGCCACGCGCCAGGACCCGAACACGGTAGCCAACCCGGTCAGGAACACCGGCGCCAAGGCCCAGCCGAGGTTGCCGGTGAGACTGTGAACACTGAAGGCGTGACCCAGGCGCTTGAGCGACACGCGGCGGTTCAAGATGGTGAAGTCGGCTGGATGGAAAGGGGCGTTGCCCAGACCCGCCAGTGCTGCGGCCAGCATCAGCCCGGCATAGCCCGTGGCCATCGACAGCGCCAGGCCCGACAGCGCAAAGCACGCCATCGCGGCGAACAGCACCGGCCGCGCGCCGATGCGGTCGACCACAAAGCCGGCAGCAGCCTGACCGCTGCCCGACACCACGAACAGCGTGGTCACCAGCAAGCCGAGTTCGGCGTAGCTGAAGCCGAAATCGTGAAGCAGCATCGGGAACAGTGGGGGCAGCAGCAGATGAAAGAAGTGCGAGGTACCGTGCACCAAACCGACCAACGAAATCGTGCGGACGTCTTCTCGCAATGAGGTGTCGCTGGCGTCAGTGGTGGAAGGTGCATTCATCACGGGCTGATTGTCGAACACCCAACGCTGCAGCCGTCGACCGGCTGCAGCCGTCAGCCGCTGATTGCGCCTTTCAAGCGCAGATAATCGCCGGCGCGCCAAAGTCGCCAGATTCAGTCTTACAAGGAATCCCATGAACCCGCTCAACCCTTTTGAACAACAAATCCTCGAAGCTTTCATGAAGGGCAATCAGCCCGAACTGGCCGTGTTGCGCCAACAAATCACCAAGCTGCAGGTCCGCAACCGCACCCACACCGGCATCGGCTGCTTCGTCGACTTCCAGTTGCCCGCCGCAGTGGCCCGCGTCACGCCGTTGGAGATGGCCTTTGGCGACGTGAACGTCGAGGTCGAAGGGGTCACGGCGCCGGTCTCGACGCTGCTGTACATCATTGGCGGCGCGATTCACTTCATGGAAATCGCCGTCGACGAGGGCGAATGGCCCAAGGAGCCCGTGCTCACGCGGCTGAACTACCTCAAGTCGGTTCAGGTCGCTGGCGGCGTCGACTTCGTGCCGACCGACGAGCGTGACCCTGCAGCCCTGGCTCACGCCTTGGCCGGTCGCAAGGGCCAGAAGCAGCCCGGCTGAGTTCGCACGCGAGCTGCACCGCATGGAACGCACGCTGTTCGACTTCACGCGGCAAGACGCCAAGGGCGCGTGCAGCACCGCGCAAGCCTGGGCCAAGGTGCCGCCCGCCCTCACCCCGCCCGAGCGCACAGCCCTCAAGGCTCGGGCCGCCGAGCTGCTCAAGCAGCACAACGCGGTGCTGGTGGCGCACTACTACGTCGACGGCGACTTGCAGGACCTGGCGCTGGAGACGGGTGGCTGTGTGTCCGACTCGCTCGAGATGGCGCGCTTCGGCCGCGATCACGCCGGGCGCACGCTGGTGGTGGCCGGCGTCAGATTCATGGGCGAAAGCGCCAAGATCCTGAGCCCCGAAAAACGGGTGCTGATGCCTGATCTGGACGCCACTTGCTCGCTCGACCTGGGCTGCCCGGCCGATGCCTTTGCCCAGTTTTGCGACGCGCACCCCGACCGCACGGTGGTGGTCTACGCCAACACCAGCGCGGCGGTGAAGGCGCGCGCCGACTGGATGGTGACCAGCTCGTGCGCGCTGGCCATCGTGCGGCACCTGAAAGATCAAGGAAGAAAGATCCTGTGGGCGCCCGACCGCCATCTGGGTCGCTACATCCAGGACCAGACCGGCGCCGACATGCTGCTGTGGAACGGCGAGTGCATCGTGCACGACGAGTTCAAGGGCGTCGAGCTCGAGCTGCTCAAGGCGCAGCACCCCGACGCCGTGGTGCTGGTGCACCCTGAATCGCCGGAGGCGGTGGTCAAGCTCGCCGATGTGGTGGGCTCGACCACGCAATTGCTCAACGCCGTGACCTCGATGGACGCGCAGACTTTCATCGTGGCCACCGACAACGCGCTGATGCACCGCATGCGCCAGCTCGCGCCCACCAAGACACTGCTCGAAGCGCCCACCGCCGGCGACAGCGCCACCTGCAAGAGCTGTGCGCACTGCCCCTGGATGGCGATGAATGCGCTGCAGGGCGTGATCGACTGCCTGGAGACCGGCAGCGGCGAGATCGCCGTGGCCGAGCCGGTGCGCACGCAGGCACAGGGGTGCATCCAGCGCATGCTGGACTTCGTGGCAGCCCACCCGGTGTCCGTGCGTCAGCCCGCCTTCGTGCCCCACATCGGCGCGGCCTGACCAGCGCACCACCATGTTCCCCACGAACGAAAGCCTGGCAGTCGCTCTCGAGCGCAATGTGCGCGACGCACTGATGGAAGACATCGGCGTGTGCGACTGGACCGCTCAACTGGTACCTGCGGGCCGGCGCGTGAATGCCCGCGTGCTGGTGCGCGAAGACGCCGTGCTGTGCGGGCGTGACTGGTTCGACGCGTGCATCGCCGCGCTCGACGCCACCGCACGCGTCGAGTGGCACGTCATTGAGGGCGCATGGATGGCTCCCGACACGCTGGTGTGCCACATCGAGGCCGATGCGCGTGCGCTGCTGTCGGCCGAGCGCCCTGCCCTCAACTTTCTGCAGCTGCTATCGGGCACCGCCACGCTCACACGGCGCCACGTCGAGGCGATCGCCGGTGCCAGCCCCAACCCGCGCGGCTGCGTGATCCTCGACACGCGCAAGACACTGCCGGGTTTGCGTCAGGCACAGAAGTACGCGGTGCGCACCGGCGGCGGCAGCAACCAGCGCCTGGCGCTGTGGCACGGCATCCTGATCAAGGAAAACCACATCGCCGCGGCCGGTGGCGTGGCGGCTGCGCTGCGCAACGCGCAGGCACTGTGCTCGGGCGTGGACATCCAGATCGAGGTCGAGTCGCTCGAGCAACTGACCGAGGCACTCGGCGCAGGTGCGACCAGCGTGCTGCTCGACAACTTCGATCTGCCACGCATGCGCGAGGCGGTGGCGCTCACGGCGCAGCGCGCCTTGCTGGAGGTGTCAGGGGGCGTGGCGCTGGACCAGGTGCGTGACATCGCCGCCACCGGCGTCGATCGCATCTCGATCGGCCGGCTGACCAAGGACGTGCGCGCCACCGACTACTCGATGCGGGTGCTGTCGGCGTTCTGAGTTGGCTGTTGCGCTCAGTCTGGCGCTCATCTGGGCCGGACTTCGGGTGCTGTTCGGGGTCTGAAACCTCGCCCGGTGGTCCACACTGCAGCATCAGCCGTGACCCACAGCGCAACCCACCGAGGCCCGCATGTTCGAAACCATCCACAACCACCACGAACGCGCGGTGCTCGATGCGGTGATCGCGGCCGCGCGCGACTTCGAGCACCTGAGCGATCCGCAGACGCTGGCCGATGTGGCCTGTGTGGCACTCAATCGGTTGCCGCCGCGCTACATCCGGCACGCCGTGGATTACTCGTTCTACCTGACCGAGCGCGAGCGCGCCGAGAACGAAGCCGCGATCAACGAGGCGGTGGCCTTCGCGTTCGAGTTCGTGCAGGCCAAGGTGGCCATGCGCGCGCGTCGCTGACGGCAGCGCCTCAGCCTCAGGCGCTCAAGCCGTTGGTCTTGGGCTTCTTGCCGCTGCGCAGCGTGCGCATGAGCACCGTCGGAAAACTCACCGGCAGCGTGAACGGGTAGTCGCGGCTGTAGTGCAGGCCCCGGCTTTCGTGGCGCATCGAGGCTGAGCGCACGATCAACTCGGCGCAATCGACCAGATTGCGCAACTCGAGCAGGTCGCGGTTGACGCGGAAGTTGGCGTAGTAGTCGTCGATCTCGCTGCGCAACAGCTTGATGCGATGCAGCGCGCGCTCAAGCCGCTTGGTCGTGCGCACGATGCCCACGTAGTTCCACATCAGCAAGCGCAACTCGTCCCAGTTGTGGGCGATCACCACCTGCTCGTCGGCGTTTTCAACCTGGCTCTCGTCCCACGCCGGCGGCTTGGATTGGACGTCCGTCGCCAGCGTGCGGATGTGCTGCGCGCAGGTGCGCCCCAGCACCACGCACTCGAGCAGCGAGTTGCTGGCCAGCCGGTTGGCGCCGTGCAAGCCGGTGTAGCTGGTTTCACCCACCGCATACAGACCCGGCACATCACAACGCCCCTGCAAGTCGGTGACCACACCGCCGCAGGTGTAGTGCGCGGCCGGCACCACCGGAATGGGCTGACGCGCGATGTCGATGCCCAGCGCCAGACCGCGCGCGTGGATGGTCGGAAAGTGTTCCTTCAGGAAGTCTTCGCCCAGGTGCGTGGCGTCGAGCCACACGTGGTCGAGACCGTGCTTTTTCATCTCGAAGTCGATGGCGCGCGCCACGATGTCGCGCGGTGCGAGCTCGAGCCGTGCGTCGTGCGCGGCCATGAAGCGATCGCCAAAGCCCGCGCCGATGCCGGGCAGCTTCAGGTGAGCGCCCTCGCCACGCAGCGCCTCGGTGATGAGAAAGCTGCGCTCTTGCGGGTGGTACAGGCAGGTCGGGTGGAACTGGATGAACTCCATGTTGGCAATGCGGCAACCCGCACGCCACGCCATCGCGATGCCGTCACCGGTGGCGGTGTCGGGGTTGCTGGTGTAGCGATAGACCTTGCCCACGCCGCCGGTGGCCAGCACCACCGCGTGTGAGGCCAGCGTTTCGACACGCTGGCTGTCGATGTCGAGCGCATACACGCCGTAACAGCGGTTGGGCTCGTCGCGGCCCAGATGGCGCGAGGTGATCACGTCGACCGCCATCCAGCGCTCGCGCACCTCGATGTTGGGGTGGCGCTTGACCTCGTCGAGCAGCGCGTCGTGAATGGCCTTGCCGGTGGCATCGGCAGCGTGTGCGATGCGACGCACCGCATGGCCGCCTTCGCGGGTGAGGTGCAGGCCGAGCGGGCCGTCGGGGTCGGCAGAAAACGGCACGCCATGGTCGACCAGCCAGCCCACCGCCTGGGCGCTTTGCTCGGCGATGAAGCGCGCGGTGTGCTCGTCGACCAGCCCCGCGCCAGCGTCTTGCGTGTCATTGACGTGCAGATCGACGCTGTCGTCACTGCCCAGCACGCCCACGATGCCGCCTTGCGCCCAGGCGGTGGCGGCCTCGCCGAGTGCGCGTTTGGCCAGCACCACCACCCGGTGATCGTCAGCCAGGTTGAGCGCCACGGTCAGGCCGGCCAGCCCCGCACCGATGATGACCACGGGGGCCGCCGCCACAGTCGGCTCAGACGCAGCCATGGCGCACGGCGACAACGCGCAAGGCGTCGGCTCGAGGGGTGTTTTTCATCGGCCGATTCTATCGACCGCCCCCCTCGGCTCGGGCTCAGTGAACGACGCGATCGAACACGAACTCGCCGTCGCGGATGTCCACCGGGATCACATCCTTGGGCCCGAACTTGCCCTCAAGGATGAGTTTGGCCGCCGGGTTTTCGATGCGCTGCTGGATGGCGCGCTTGAGCGGGCGCGCACCAAACACCGGATCGAAGCCGGCCTTGGCCAGCTCGGCCAGCGCCACGTCGGACACCTCGAGCTTCATGTCCATCTTCTCGAGCCGCGCTTCCAGCGTCTTGAGCTGGATCTTGGCGATGGACTCGATGTGGCGATGGTCAAGCGCGTGGAACACCACCACCTCGTCGATGCGGTTGAGGAACTCGGGGCGGAAGTGCTGCTTCACATCGACCCACACCGCCTCGCGGATCAGCTCGCTGTCCTGGCCGGCCATCTGCATGATCTGGTGCGAGCCGAGGTTGCTGGTCATCACGATGACGGTGTTCTTGAAGTC
>CAMCNE010000032.1 GCA_945875935.1 Bordetella parapertussis | reverse complement strand
CGGCAGATCTATTTGCAGCGCCCCGACCTGGGGCGACGTCTGGGCGTGGCCTCGCGCCAGCAGCTCGAAGCGCTGCGTGCCGATCGCCATGTGGGCGGCGTGCGCTCCTTCGATATCGCCTTCGCGGTGGTCGATGGGCTGTCGGCGCTGGCGGTGCAGCGTCACGGCGCGCCGCTGCTGGCCGAGGTTCTGGCCAGGCTGAATCCGGCTGCGGGTGACATTGGCGCGGGTGTTGGCGATAGGGCGGCCTTGCGCTGGCGCGTCGCGCCGGTGGCCGTGGTCGAGCAGGGCAGGGTGGCGGTGGGCGACCCCATCGGCGAGCTGCTCGACGCCGACATCGTGGTGGTGCTTATCGGCGAGCGTCCGGGCCTGAGCTCACCCGACAGCCTGGGCATCTATTTCACCTGGGCACCGCGCCCTGGGCGCAACGATGCCGAGCGCAACTGCATCTCCAACGTGCGCCCCGAAGGCCTGGGCTACGCCGATGCGGCCACCCGCTTGGTCTACCTGCTCGAGCAAGCCCGCAGCCGTCAGCTCACTGGCGTAGGCTTGAAAGACGAGAGCGGCGCGAGCGTCCTGGCCACGGAAGAGCGATCGAACTTTTTGCTGGGTGAGGGCTGAGCCTTTCGGGCCGTCTTGCCGAGTGCTCGCTTGCCCCGGCAGGAACCCGATGGCCGGTTGCTTGACCTTCTCGCCGCTGTGAAACGGACGGATAACGCCATCTTTTTGTATGTACACTCAAGTTCGTGCAGATTGAATACGACGCCGCAAAGAACGCCAGAAACATCCGGGAGCGCGGGCTCAGTTTTGATCAGGTCGCAGACTTTGACTTTGAAGGTGCGCTCTTCGCCGTGGACGGCCGGGAGGACTACGGCGAACTGCGCTACGTCGGCATCGGTCTGCTCGGTGACCGGGTGCACGTGCTGTGCTTCACGGAAGGGAATACAGGCATTCGGGTCATCAGTTTTCGCAAGGCAAACGCCAGAGAGGTCAAGCGCTATGAACAAGCCCAACCCACTGACTGATTCAACAGGCGAGGTCCGCGAGCTCGGCTCGAAGGACATCAAGGCCATGCGCGGCATCACAACGCTTCCTGCCTCGTTGCGGCGCAAGGTGGGACAGCGCGGCGAGCAGAAAGCCCCCACCAAAGAGCGCATCACGATCCGGCTTTCGCGTGACGTCGTGGAGACGTTTCGCGCCACCGGTGACGGTTGGCAAACGCGGGTCGATGCCGCCTTGCAAGACTGGCTCAGCCAGCACAAGCCGGCGGCCTGAAGCCTTGCTCACGCCGTGACCTGAAGGCCTCGCCCCCGCAGGTGCCAAGGCCAAGCTCGCGCCACCGACGACCACGCTGCAATCAGCTCTCTGCGCTTGGCCGCCTTTCGTGAACCAGCCCGATCAGGTCATCGCGAACCCTCTCGACCACGCTGTCCCAATCGCCTGGCGTGGTCTGGCGGTACAGCTTGAGCGTGGGATACCAAGGGCTGTCATCGCGCTCGAGCATCCAGCGCCAGCAGGTGTCGAAGCGGTTGAGCACCCACACCGGCTTGCCCATGGCGCCTGCGAGGTGGGCGGTCGAGGTGTCCACAGAGATCACCAGATCGAGGTGCTCGATGAGCGCGGCGGTGTCCGAAAAATCCTGCAGCTCTGCGGTGAGATCGATGATGGGCGGGCCGCTCCAGCCGGCTTGAATCAATGCGGGCAGTTCGGCTTCGGCGGGCTGGCCTTTTTGCAGGCTGTAGAAGGTGACGCCGTCCATGCGCAGCGGGGCGAGCTTTTGCAGCGCGATGTTGCGGCGCTCATTGACCGCCTTGAGTTCGGGCAGGTGGGGCCGGTGTCCGCCAGACCAGACCAGACCCACGCGCAGTTGTGACGTCGGCCCGAGCCTGTCGCGCCAGGCGTCTGCCTTTTGCGGCTCGCTGAAGATGTAGGGCACCTGATTCGGAATGGTCTCGAGCGTGGTGCCCAGCGCCAGCGGCAGGCTCATCAGCGAGCAGTGAAAGTCCACCTCGGGAATCTTCTTGGCGGTGTCGGGCAGCAACTGATCGACGCCCTCCAGATCGCGCAGCACTTTGAGCAGCGGCGCCTGCACCTCAAGGATCACCCGTGCGCCCAAGTCGGATACCAACTTCGCATAGCGACAGAACTGCAGCGTGTCACCCAGGCCCTGTTCGTTTTGCAGCAGGATGGTCTTGCCCGCCAGTGCCTCGCGTCCCAGCCAGCCCGGCTGCTGCAGACCCCTTCGGTTGTGCACGAGCGAGTTGTTGTCGCTGCGCCAGCGCCACTCGAACTCTTGCCAGCCGCGCTCATGGTCGTTGCCCGTCAGCAGCACCGTGGCCAGATTCCAGTGGGCCAGTGCGTAGTCGGGGTTGATCTCTATCGCGCGGCGATAGTGGGCGATGGCCTGATCGATCTGGTTGCGCTCTTGCAGCACCACGCCCTTGTTGTACCAAGCCTCGGCATAGGCCGGGTTCAGGCCTATCGCCTGGTCGTAGCTTGCCAGCGCGGCATCGCTCTGATGGTTGGCTTTGAGCGCATTGCCGCGGTTGTAGAAGGCCGCGGCCGAGTCCGGGCTGATGGCGATGGCCTGGTCGAAGACGGCCACGGCCTGGTCGCTCTGGCCCAGGTCTTCGAGCGTCTTGCCCCAGTTGGCATAGGCCTGCATCAAGCCGGGCTGCAGCGCGATGGCTTGCTTGAAGCTGGCCACGGCGGCCTCGAACTGACGCAGGCGCCGCAAGGCGTCGCCCCGGTTGACATGGGCCTCGGCAAAGTCCGGCGCGATGGCGATGGCGCGGTCGAAACTCGCCACTGCCGCATCGGCCTGCCGTGATGCCAGCAGTGCATTGCCAAGGTTGGAGTGCGCGTGGGCTGAGTCGGGGTTGACCTTCAGCGCCTTGCGCAGCAGCTCGATGGCGCGCTGAGGGTTGTTTTGCTGAATGCACACGATGCCCAGCCGATGCAGCGCATCGAATTGCCGCGGCTGCATCTGCAAGACAAACGCATAGGCGGCTGCGGCCTCCTTGAGCTGTCCGGTTTGATGCAGCCGAATCGCCTCAGTCAATTTGGCCCTGACCAGCGGGGGTAGTGGCGCTGGCGCGGGTGGCGGTGCTCTGAGGCTGTTCGTTGGCATGGCTTGAAGCTGCGTTCAGCGGCTTAATGGGCGTTGGCCAGCCGAAAACAAAAAGGCCCGCATCGGCTGTGCCTTTGCGGGCCTGCGGGTGAACCACCTGGCGTGCATGGACTTCACCCGAGAAGTGCCTGAGTCGGCTCCCACCGAAGGGCGGGAGCCTGCGTCCTCAGGGCTTGGAGGCTGCAGCCGCTGGCGCTGGTGCTGCCGTTGCGTCTGTGTGCTGCACGCTGATCACAGTGGCCTCGGTGAAGACCACGCGGACTTCGTCGTCCACCTTGAGCTTCTTGATGTCCACGCTGGCAGGCACGTTCACGGTGACGGTGCGCTTGGCACCGCGCAGGGTGACCTGGTTCTTCTTCTGGTTGATCGACTGGATGATGGCCAGCACTTCCACCGTGCGCATCTCGGCGTAGCCCGGCATGCCGCCTGCAGGTGCCTTGGCGACCTCGGTGGTCTCGATGCGCTCGCGGATGCCGGTGCGCTTGGCCACCGGCTCGAGCACGGCCACCACGGCCTCCAGGTGGCGAACCACCACGTCGTCACCGACGCTCATCTGGGCGAAATTCTTGACGCTCGGCGGCACATCGACCGTCACGATGTTGCCCTTGGGGCCACGCAGCGTGACCGTGCGGTCAGCCTTGTCGATCTCGACCACGCGGGCGCGGATCTCGATTTCCGCAGCGCCGCCGCGCATGCCGGGTGCCGAAGCAGCCACGGCGACGGCCTCAGCGCTTTGCGCCGAGACCATGGGGGACAACGACAGCGCGATGGCGCCGGCCAGGATGACACGTGACAGATGGTTCATGGGTGAGCCTTTCAAGGGGTTTGAGGGGGCAGGTAAAGCCGGGCCGATGCTATCGCCATCTGAAGACGCCAGCCCGGGTGTTATTGCGTGGGGTCGGGTTGTGACGCGTCAGCCGTCTCGCCATCGCGCACCCAGGCGCTGAGCAGCGTGTAGACCACCGCCAGCAGCACCGGCCCGACGAAGATGCCGATCAGCCCGAGCGTGAGCAGACCGCCGATCACGCCGGTGAGGATGAGCAGCAGTGGCAGGTCGGCGCCCATGCGGATGAGGATGGGCCGCAGGAAGTTGTCGAGCGTGCCCACCACCACCGTCATCACCACGAGAAAGGTGCCCCAGCCATCGGCGCCGCTCGAGTACATCCACACCACGGCCGGCACCATGACCAGCATGGGCCCCACCTGTGCCAGGCACAGCACCAGCATGACCCCGGTGAGCAAGCCCGCATAGGGCACACCGGCGATTGCCAGTGCGATGCCGCCCAGCACCGACTGCACCACCGCCGTCACGCCCACGCCCAGCGCCACGCCGCGAATCGCCTGACCCACCAGCACCACGGTGCTCTCGCCATAAGTGCCCGCCAGCCGCCGGCCAAAGCGCAGCAAGCCGCGGGCGGCGATTTCTCCTTGGGCGTACATCACGGCTGCCAGGGCCACGACCAGCAAGCCCTGGGCGAGCAGAAAACCCACGCCGCCGACTTGCTTGAGCAGCCAGCCGGTGGCCATTCCGGCATAGGGCTGCAGATGCGGCCACAGCACGGCCGCCCCACCGGCCACGCTGGTCTGCCAGAACTCGCTGATCTTTGGGCCCACCAGCGGCAGCCCCGTCAGCCATGCGGGCGCCGGTGGCACTTGCAGCTGTGAGATCTGTTTGGCTGCCGCACTGATCTCTTCGGCGTTTTGCACCAGCGCGATCACGACCATCGTCACCGGCAGCACGAACAGCACCAGCAAGGCCAGCGTCATCACCGCCACCGCGGCACCACGCCGATCCCAGAGTCTGGATTGCAATTGGCGCATCAGCGGCCAGGTGGCCACCACGATCATGGCCGCCCAGATGGTCGCTCCGATGAAGGGGCTCAGCACCCAGAACGCGGAGATGAGCAGGCCGCCGATGCACAACACGCCCAGCGTGATGCGCGGCAGATCGACGCGTGGACGGTCTGCCGGCGTATCAGGCACCGGCGCGAGTGAGTGAGCGGAGTGGTCAGGTTCGTTCATGGCTTGAGCCTAGCGTTTGAGGGTGACAAGGCGCGCAGCCGCGTGCGGTGCACAGCGGCACATCAGTTCCACCGCCAGCTCCAGATCGCATCGACCGAGTTGTCCTCGCCCGATTGCGCGCGCAGGTTGAAGCTGCGCGCCACCCGGTAGATCAGCTGCCAGTTGCCGCCCGTGGCATTGAGCCCGCGTTCATAGCCCACGTACCAGTGCCGCGACAAATTCTTGCCCAGCGAGAGCACCGTGTCCTGGACCTCGCCAGTGGACTGCGAGACATTCAAATTATCCAGCCCGACCGCCTTGACAAGCTGCATGGCCTGGCCGTCGCCCTTTCCCGAGATCAGCGCCATCGCCGCGGCCTGCAGCAAGGCGGTGTCGCCGCGGCCCAGACCGTCGCTCGCACGCCCCATCACCAGCCACGACAGCTTGTCGACTTCGGGCAGTTCGGGCTCGGAGAACAGCCGCACGCGCGGGTTCATGGCCGTGCCGCTGACCCGCACACCCACGCGCACATCTGTGTTGGGGCGCACGGCCTCGATGCTCAGGCGCGGGTTCTCGGGCGGGCCGACGAAGTTGATGCTGCCCGGGTCGATGTCCAGTTGCTGGCCGTAGGCCGAGAACTTGCCCCGCACCAGCTTCACCTCGCCGTTGACCGCGAGCCGCCCGCCTGGCGCGGTGATGGCCAGCAGGCCATTGAGTCGGGTCGACAGGCCGCGTCCGCGCAACTGCAGCTTTTTGCCCAGATCCAGCGCCACGTCGAGCGCCATGGCCTTGGCCGGCGCGCTCGGTGCGTCGGTGTCCGTCGCGTCGGTGTCTGCCGCTGGCCTGGCAGCCTTGACCTTTTTGGCGACCGTGCGCACCACCACCACGTCGTCTGACAGCGTTGGCGCGTCGCTGTGCGTGAAGTCGATCAGGCCCTCGTCGATGGTGAAGTTGCCCTTGATGCTGCTGCCGTCGCCTGCGAAGCTCAGCGCCGCCTCGCCGCTGGTCACGATGCGGCGATCCACCCGGCCGAGCAGCGTGAAGTGATCGGCCTTGAGCTGCAACTGCGCCGCAGGGCGTTCGCCGAACTGGGCGCCGCCCTCGATGGCCAGCGTGCCGGTGCCGGCGCGTGCGGTGAAGGTCTCGATGACGGCGCGCTCGCCGTTGAGCGAGACGGCCACCTCGCCACCGCTGATGTTGACGCCCTCGACAAAGTTGCGCACGCCCAAGCCCTGGCCGCTGACCCGGCCATTGACCGCCGGCGTGCCGAACTGTCCCGCGAACAGCGCGCTGGCCTTGAGCTGCCCGCTCAGGCGCCAGCCCGTCGGCACCCACGCACCCCACGCGCCGAGGTTGGCCACATCGAGCTCCATCGCGCCTTCGATGCCGGCCTCGGGCAGGGGCCACAGGGCCTCGGCGTCGGTGCGCACCACCACGGCACCGGCCACCACGCCGAGCGTGCGGCCGTTGACGTAGGGCGAAAAAGTCCACACGCCGTCTTTGGCGCTGACGGCCAGGCGCAGGTATTCGAGGCCCAGCGCCTGCGACGAGACTTCGTCGGACACGGTCAGATCGCCCCCGCTGCGTTCGAGCACGATGTCAGCCACCAGCTGGCCTTCGCTGTGCACGTTGACGTGCCCGCTCATCGCCAGATCGCCACCCCAGCCAAACTTCGGCTGCAGCCGATTCAGCACCGGCGCGACCGGCATGGGATCGATCGTCATTTGCACATCGATCTGCGGCGGCTTGCCGCCTGGCCCCGCGCTGCCGTCCAGCCAGGACAGTTGGCTCCAGCGCACGGTGGCACCGAGCAGCCTGGCCTGTCCCGGCTGCACGGTAAGCGCAGCCGGCCCGCCCGCCCAGCGCGCTTGCACATCGATGTCTTGCAAGGCCAGCCACGTCGGCAAGCCACCCTCAGCGCTGCGGTCTGTCGCACCCGCACCGCTCACCTCGAGCCGCTGCACGCTGCCGCGCCAGCCGGCCAGCGGCTGACCTTGATGGGTGAACAGCCCGCCGCGTGACAGCAGGTGCAGCGTCGTGCCGGGCTGGGCGGCGATGTCGGGCTGCAGCGTCTCGGTCCATGCCGGCGGCTGCACTTTCGAGCCGGCACGCAGCTCGATGCGGTGTTCGGCCAGGGTGCCGGTGATGCGCA
Source organism: Bordetella parapertussis (assembly GCA_945875935.1). Taxonomy (GTDB): domain Bacteria; phylum Pseudomonadota; class Gammaproteobacteria; order Burkholderiales; family Burkholderiaceae_C; genus PBB1. The sequence goes on along the minus strand of CAMCNE010000032.1, from coordinate 15,391 downwards.
GCGTCGCGGCCTCGATCGAAGGCGAGGGCGCTGGCGGGACAGCCGCTGCGGCCGACGTCTTGCGCTTCGGCGTCGCAGCCTGCTCAGCCGGTGGCAGCTGCTTCAGATGCGACACGCTGGCCTCAATGTCGATCTCGGACGACTCGGTCGTGCCCACTTGCCAACGGGCCTGCGCCTGCTGCAGCGTGATCGAATCCACCCGCAGGTCGTTGGCCTTGGCCTCGCCTTGCAGCGTCATCGCAGGCCAGCGCCCATCGACGCGTGCGCTGGCGTGCACGGCGCCCGACAGCGCTGCCGCAGCCGAGCCTTGTTCAGCCGCCGGTTGCACAAGCCGCCACAGCGGCGACACGGCTTCGAGCACCGGCGCATCCAGGCTCAGGTCCCAGCGATCGTTGCGGCCGGCCGCAGCCCCTGTGTCGGTGGCCAGGCGCCCCTCGCCCAGCACCCGGTTGCCCGCGAGGTTCACGTCCACGCGCACAGCCACGCGGTGGTCATCGGAGGACTTGAGCGCCACGCTGGCCTCGATGGGCGTGTTCGCCAGCACGCTGCGCTTGACGGTGAGTTGCGCATGGCCGCGCACCGCGCCGGGCTGGGCAGCCACGTCCTCAGGCAACTGCACATCAAAAGCCATGTCGGCATTGAGCCGGTGCGGCCCGCGCCGCCAAGGCGAGGCCTCAGGCCCCGGCCACCACGGCAGGGGATCGAAGTCGATCAGCTCGCCCTGGCCCTTGGCCTGCCAGGGATCGGCTTGGCTGCTTCGCTGCGCCGTGCCCGACAGCGAAGCGCTGGCGCCTTGGGACTGCGCACGTGCCTCGCGCAGCTCGATGCTCAATGCCGACACGCTGGCATCAAGCTGCAGCTGCAGCGCCTGTGGCACCGCACGAGGCTTGGCCTTGGCCTTGGTCGGCGTCGATGCGCTCAGCAGCTCGCCGCGCAGGTCCAGCTTGATGTCGACTTGCATGGACGGGCTGGCCGCCGCATCGGTCGCTGTGGCGTTGGGTGTCGTGGAGACGGCCTCGGCTTGCGGCGCCATTGGCTTGTGCAGCACCAGCGACAGCGGGCCGTCGATGCGTAGCGGCGGTGCCCGCTCGTCGATCTTTTCGGGCTGCACGGCGGCCAAAGTGAGATCGAGGCTCGCGCGCAGCGCGTTCCACACGCCTTGGCCTTGGACCACTCCCGCAGCTTGATCGCGGTCGCCGAGCTCGGCCTTGAACTGCTGCAGCTCGAGCGTGCTGCGGTCGTCGCTGCGGCTGAGCAGCGTGGCCTGTAGCGAGCGCAGCGGCACGCGGCCTTCGCTCCAGCGGCCGGCCGCGCCATTGCTCAGATCGATGCTGGCGGTGATCGGCTGATCCAGCGCGTCGCCTTGCAGCGTGGCCTCAAGGTTCAGCGAGGTCACCGGTGCCTGGCGGTGCAGGCGCGACAAGTCGAGCTCGCGGGCGTTGAGATGCAGCCCGGCCAGCGGCCAGTCGGCGAAGGGCCGCAGTTGCGCCTGGGCGTCGAGTGACGACGCGGCACGCGTGTCGGTGGCGGTCTCGCGCAATTCGGCACGCAACTCGGGTGCGGCCAGCGGGCCGTCGAGCGTCAGGCTGGCTTGCCAGCCCGTCAGGTCGATGGACTGCGCCGCGTCGGCCGAAGGCGGTGTCGAGGCCGCGGCTGCTGCGGCCGTGTCGCCTTGCACGGGGGCGGGTGTTTGAAGCAGATCCAGCTGCGCTTGCAGCGCCATCGCGCCGTGGGTGTCGATGCGACCCGAGACGCGCGCCTGCAACTGCTGCCAAACCACCTGCAGGCCTTCCACGCGGTGCTGCGCGCCGCCGGCGGCACCGAGTTGCAAGCGCGCTCGCAGCTCGCGCAGCGGCTCATCGCCCAGACTCGACACATGCAGCGCATCGAGCTGCAGCGCGTCCACATCGATCTGCAGCGGCAAGCCCAGGTCGACAGGCGGCGTGGACTTGGTGGGTGTCTTCGAGGGCTCGAGTTGCACGTCGACGCGCGAGGCGCGCAGTTCGGCAAAACCCAGATGCACCCACAAGCCTGCCGCATCGCCCGGGCGCACCTTCAGGCCGCGCCAGCTCAGCGCGTCGATGACCACGCGGCTGCCGTCGTCCGACAGCTTGACCCGCACCTGCCGCGCGCTGAAGTCGCCCAGCAGCGCGCCGCGCGGCTCGCTCACCTCGACCATGGGCACCAGCGTGGATGCGCGCGTGAGCAGCCAGGTGCTGCCGGCCTCGGTGCACAGAGCCCACCAGCCGGCACCGGCGATCGCCGCACCCACCAGCAGCAAGCCGCCCGCGAGTCGGCCGAGCGCACCCGGCCAGCCGCGTTGGCGTGCGGTGTCAGGCGTGTTCAAAACGCGATCCCCACACTGAGATGCATGCGCCAGGCATGCTCTTCCTGACCATAGGCCATGTCCAGGCGCAGCGGGCCGACCGGGCTGCGCCAGCGCAGTCCGAGCCCGTAGCCCAGCACCGGATCCATGTCCCGCCAGTTGTCGGCCGCATTGCCTGCATCGACAAAGGCCGCCCACCACACCGAGGGGTACCGCGCCGAGATGGGCCGGGCGACTTCGACGCTGCCGGTCAGCAGCGCGCGTCCGCTGAGCAAGGCGCCATCGACGGTGGGGCCGAGTGAGCGATAGGCGTAGCCGCGCACCGAATCTTCGCCGCCGGCACGAAACAGCAGCGTGTCCGGAATGCCCACAGCGTCGTCGGCCAGGATCTGACCGGCCTCGACACGCACGGTGCCGTACCAGGCGGCGCCCAGCGGCTCGTACAGCGTGTAGCGCGCATACAGGCGAGCGAACGGGCCGTTGGCATCGGTGCCGGTGTCGTCCTTGCGACTGAGCGCATAGCCCAGCGCGGTCTGCGTGGCCAGCGTGTTGCCCTTGGTCGGCAACAGCACGCTGTCGAGGTCGCGGTAGATCCAGTTCAGGTTGGCCGAAACCGCATCGCTGTTGGAGGTGACGGTGCCGGTGTCGGATCCCGCCTCGAGCTGCGCGTGCGTGAACTCGACAAAGGCCAGCCTTTCGGTGCGTGGCAGGTCCTGACTCACGCCCACGCGCACCACCGACGAATCGCGCACCTCGTCGACCGTGTCGAGCCGCTCGACATTGGCCCAAATCAGATGGCGGTGCAGGCCTTCGAGCGGGTACGAGGTCAGCTCGCCCGACCAGAACTTGCGCTTGCCGCCGAGCTCGAGGGTGTTCTTGGCGATCCACTCGAAGCCGAATGGTTGCCGGTGGATGTACTCGCCGCCCAGGCGCGGGCCGGTGTCGGCGCTCACGCCCACACCGAAGGTGGCTTGCTGCAGCATCAGCTCGCGCACGCGCACTTGAACCGGTGCTGCTTGCGAGGTGTCGGGGTTGCTGTCGAGCGAGACCGAAGCGCCTTCGAACAGGCCCGCGCGCTGCACACGCTCTTGAAAGTCCATCAGGTCGGACTCCCGGTAAGGCTCGCCGAGTTGGGCCGTCCAGAGGTTTCTCACCGCGCTTTCGCCAAAGTGTTCAAGGCCCTCGATCTCGAGCGGGCCGATGCGGTACAGGTCGCCGCTGTCGGCTGTGAGTTCCAGCACCGCTGTTCGCGTGGCCTCGTCGACGGTGGCCGAAGTCTTGCCCCAGGTGGCCGACGGATAACCGTCGGCGCGCAGCTTGGCAAGGGCCGCGTTCTTGGCGCTGGACCAGTCCGACTGCGTGAAGGCGAAGTCGGGCGGCAGCTTCCACTCATTGCGCACCTGAGCCATCAGCACCCGCGCTTGCAGGTCGCCTGCCAGCGCCAACTGCTGCAGCGGCCCTTGGGCGTTGAACTCGAACTGGCTGACCCGCGTTTGCGGCCCCGGATCGACTTGCAGTTTCAGCAAAGGCAGATCGCCTGCGCGCTTGCCGTTGGCTGGCGCGCTCGCGAGCGTAGCTCCCGGCGCGGGGTCCTCAGCCGATGACCCATCGCGCGAGACCTTCACCTGCGGCGAGAAATAGCCCTCGGTCTGCAGCAGCGATCGCACCTGAGCCGGTGCGGCGGACATCAGGCGGTCGATCTCGAGGCTGGTGACCTCATCGCCTTGCGGCGCGTTCTGGTAGCGCGACAGGTCGAGATACTCCTTGAGCAGGCCGCGCACATCGCTGGGCGCGTCGATGTCCAGCTGATACACCGGCACCGTGGGCACCGGTGCGTCCTGGGGTGTGGTGGGGTCGTCCTTGGAGAACCACTTCGACACGCTGGCGCAGCCGCCGAGGCCGATCAGCAGCGCCATGGCGGCGACCAAGCCAGACAGGCGACGCCAGCTCATGAATTCAAGGCCCGCATGGCGGCGTCCAGTCCCGGCAGCGTGAGCGCGAACATGCGATCTTTCATCAGGCGCTGGATCAGCCCCACGCTTTGACGGTAGCTCCACAACTCGACGGGCTCGGGGTTGATCCACACGCACTTCGGAAAGGCCTCGGTCAGCCGCTGCAGCCACACCGCGCCGGCTTCCTCGTTGTTGAACTCGACGCTGCCGCCGGGCTGCACGATCTCGAACGGGCTCATGGTGGCATCGCCCACGAAGATCAGCTTGTAGTCGCGGTTGTACTTGTGCAGCACGTCCCAGGTCGAGAACTTCTCGGCGTAGCGGCGCTGGTTGTGCTTCCACAGGTGCTCGTACACGCAGTTGTGGAAGTAGAAGAACTCGAGGTGCTTGAACTCCGACTTGGCCGCGCTGAACATCTCTTGCACCCGCTGCACGTGGTCGTCCATGCTGCCGCCCACGTCCATCAGCAGCAGCACCTTGATGCGGTTGTGGCGCTCGGGCACCATCTTCAGATCCAGCCCACCGGCATTGGCCGCGGTGGCGCGGATGGTGCCCGGCAGATCCAGCTCGTCGGCCGAGCCTTCTCGCGCAAAGCGCCGCAAGCGGCGCAGCGCGATCTTGATCTCGCGCGTGCCGAGCTCGACCTCGCTGTCGTAGTCCTTGAAGCGCCGCTCGTCCCACACCTTGACCGCGCTGCGCATGCGGCTCGCGTCCTGGCCGATGCGGATGCCCTGCGGGTTGTCGCCATAGGCGCCAAACGGGCTGGTGCCGCCGGTGCCGATCCACTTGTTGCCGCCCTGGTGGCGTTCCTTTTGCTCGGCAAAGCGCTTTTTCAGCGTGTCCATCAACTCGTCCCAGCCCATGGCAGCGATGGCAGCGCGCTCTTCGGCGCTCAATTCGCGCTCGATCGCCTTGCGCAGCCATTCGGCCGGAATGTCGGCGCTGAAATCCGCCAGCGATTCGATGCCCTTGAAGTACGCCGAAAACGCCCGGTCGAAGGCATCGAAGCGCGACTCGTCCTTGACCAGCGTGGCCCGCGCCAGCGCATAAAACGACTCGAGTGTGGGCACGCCCTGATCGTCGTTGAGCACGCCGGCTTCCAGTGCTTCGAGCAGCGTGAGGAACTCGCGCACCGACACCGGCAGTTTGGCCGCGCGCAGGGCGAGGAAAAACGAGATCAGCATCTCGCTATGTCCGCGGGGCCACAGTCCATGGGGGTCATGTCCTCGTCAAAGCAAAGAGCCCTTGCCACTCAGCGGGAATCACTGCGGTGTGCCCCGCGCAGCGTTTTCACGGTGCTCAGCGCCGCTGCCGCTGCGCGAGTGCGAGCTTCTCGAACAGGGCCACGTCCTGCTCGGTCTTGAGCAGCGCGCCGAGCAGGGGTGGCATCACCAGGGATGCGTCCTGGCTTTGCAGCACCTCGGGTGCGATGTCCTCGGCCACCAGCAGCTTGAGCCAGTCGAGCAGCTCCGAGGTGGACGGCTTTTTCTTCAGCCCCGGCAGGTTGCGCACCGCATAGAAGTGCTTCAGTGCGGCAGCGAGCAACTGCTTCTTCAGCTCAGGAAAGTGGACCTCGACGATGCGCTGCATGGTGGCGGCATCGGGAAACTGGATGTAGTGAAAGAAGCAGCGCCGCAAGAAGGCGTCGGGCAGTTCTTTCTCGTTGTTCGAGGTGATGAACACCAGCGGGCGGTGCTTGGCCGCAATGAGCTCGCGCGTTTCGTAGACGTAGAACTCCATGCGGTCGATCTCGCGCAGCAAGTCGTTCGGAAACTCGATGTCGGCCTTGTCGATCTCGTCGATCAGCAACACCACCGGCTCATCGGCGGTGAAGGCTTGCCACAGCACGCCGGGCACGATGTAGTTGCGAATGTCACGCACCTTCTCGCCGCCGTCGAAGCTGGCGAGTTGGCTGTCACGCAGCCGGCTCACCGCGTCGTATTCGTACAGGCCCTGCTGCGCCTTCGTCGTGCTCTTGATGTGCCACTGCAAAAGCGGCATGCCCATCGATTTGGCCACCTCTTCGGCGAGCATGGTCTTGCCGGTGCCGGGTTCGCCCTTGATCAGCAGGGGTCGGGCCAACGTGGCGGCGGCGTTGACCGCGAGCCTGAGGTCGTCGGTGGCCACGTAGTCGTGCGTTCCCTGAAACTTCATGTGCTCGTCCGGTCGTCAAAGGCGGGGGCAGTATAGGCAAGGGCCCCCCTATACTCCGGGACTGTTTTGGCACCCTCACTTCTATCGCGTCAGACCATGAAAACTTTGATTTCCTTTGCCGTGGCTGTGTTGATTTCCAGCACCTTTTGCTCGGTTGCTGTGGCCCAGGACGCAGCCGCTGGCGAGAAAAAAGCTCAGATGTGCGCTGGCTGCCACAGCATTGCTGGCTACCAGGCCAGCTTCCCCGAAATCCACAAGGTGCCGATGATCGCCGGCCAGAGCACGGGCTACATCGTTGCCGCTCTCACCGCATACCAAAAGGGCGAGCGCCAGCACCCCACCATGAAGGGCATTGCCGCCACGCTGAGCGAAAAGGACATGGCTGATCTGGCGGCCTATTACGCGGGTCAGGCCGGTCCTGCAGCGCCTGCGTCTACAGCGGCCCCCTCGGCTCGCGTGGCCGAACTGGTGAAGAAGGCCAATTGCACGTCTTGCCACGGTGAGAACTACAGCCAGCCCATCGCACCCAACTACCCCAAGATCGCTGGGCAGCATTCTGATTACCTGTACGTGGCTCTGAAGGCTTACCAGACCGATGGCAACGCCTTGGTGGGTCGCAAGAATGCCGTGATGAGTGGCATGGCCCGTCAGTTCACCCACGCCGAGCTCAAGGAGTTGGCCGTGTACATCGGCTCGCTGCCCGGCGAGTTGCAAACCGTGCAGCAGTCAAGCTTCCGCTGATCCTGCCAGTCACCAGCTGAAAAGCCGCTGTCTCAGCGGCTTTTTTCATGTCGCGGCGCCAAGCTGCATCGATCTGCCATCACGGCTCAAGTCCCTGAGCCAGATGTCGATACTCCGGCGGGAGTGCCTCTACATGCTCAAGAAAGTATCCGTTGACCAGCTGCGGCTTGGCATGCACCTGCAGGAACTGTGTGGTGCGTGGGTAGACCATCCCTTCTGGAAAACCAAGTTCGTGCTGAGCGATGCAGCAGATCTGAAAAAGCTGCAGCAAAGCGGCGTGGCCGAGTGCTGGATCGATGTGTCCAAGGGCCTCGACGTCGCCACGCCATTCAACAGCTTGCCGGTGGCTGCGGCGCCGGCTTCACTGCCTGCCGCGCCCAAGTCGCTGGACGCTGAGTCCGCGGCCGATCTCGCCCGCGCGGCGCAAGTCGCACCGCCGGCCACCGTGCCCTTCGATGAAGAGGTGCGTCGCGCTGCCGCGGTGTGCACCCGCTCGCGCGAGGCGGTGGTGTCGCTGTTCAACGAGGCGCGCATGGGCAAAGCCATCGACACCGAAAAGTGCGCCGAGATGGTGGCCGAGATCTCCGAGTCGGTGTGGCGCAATCCGTCTGCGCTGGTGTCTCTGGCCCGCTTGAAGACCCACGACGACTACACCTACATGCATTCGGTGGCAGTGGCCGCACTGATGGTGGCGCTGGCCAAGCAGATGGGCCAGGACGAGTCCCAAGCCCGCCTGGCCGCCGAGGCCGGCATGCTGCACGACCTGGGCAAGGCCATGATGCCCATCGACGTGCTCAACAAGCCGGGCAAGCTCACCGATGCCGAATTCGGCACCATGAAGACCCATCCCGAGCGCGGCCATGAACTGCTGCTCACCGGCCGCGGTGTCGACGCCATGGTGCTCGATGTGTGTCTGCACCATCACGAAAAGATGGACGGCTCGGGCTACCCGCACCGGCTGCAAGGCGAGCAGATCTCGTTGCTCGCGCGCATGGGTGCGGTGTGCGATGTCTACGACGCCATCACCTCCAACCGCCCTTACAAGAAAGGCTGGGACCCCGCCGAGTCGATCACCCGCATGGCCGCGTGGTCCAAGGGGCACTTTGACGAGAACGTGTTCCGCTCGTTCGTCACCAGCCTGGGCATCTACCCCGTGGGCTCCATGGTGCGGCTGCGTTCGGGCTATCTGGCGGTGGTCACTCAGCAAAACCCGGTCAAGCTCACCGCACCTGAGGTGAAGGTGTTCTTCTCGATCAAGCAGGGTCTGCGCATGACCCCGCGCGTGCTCGATCTGGCCGACCCGAAATGCTCGGACCGCATCGTCGGGCGCGAATCCAACGAGCAGTGGCAGTTTGCCCACCTCGACGAGCTGTGGGCCGGCGAAGAGGCGCTGCAAAAGCTGGGCCGCAAGGGCTAGCGTCTGGTGCAGCTCGCTTTGCCCCGCCGGTGTAAGGTGGCGGGATGAAACGACCCATTCAATCACCACGAACCACCGTCTCGGTTTGGCGCATGGCCAGCCGCCAGATGGCGCGCGACTTTCGCGCTGGCGAGTTGCGCTTGCTGCTGGTGGCGGTGAGCCTGGCGGTGGCCGCGCTCACGGCGGTGGGCTTTTTTGCCGATCGCATCCATGGTGGGCTGACACGCGACGCGGCGCAACTGCTCGGCGGCGACGTGGTGGTGGTCAGCGATCAGCCGACGCCGAGCGCAGTGATCGAACGCGCGCGCGCGCTGGGTCTGGCCAGCGCCACGACGGCGGTGTTTCCCACCATGGGCCGTGCCAGCGACAGCCAAGGCGGCGGCTCGCGGCTGATCACCTTGAAGGCGGTCAGCTCGAGCTATCCGCTGCGCGGCAAACTCAGCCTGAGCACCGGCGACGGCCAGCCGGCGGAATCGGTGGCGCAAGCGCCGCAGCCGGGCACCGCGTGGGTCGAAAAAGCGACGCTCGATGCGCTGAGCCTGAAGGTGGGCGATCCCATCTTGCTTGGCGATGCGGCCTTGCAGATTTCGCGCTTGATCCTCACCGAGCCCGACCGTGGCGCTGGCTTCTTGAGTTTTTCGCCGCGGGTGCTGATCAACCAGGCTGATCTGGCGTCCACCGGTCTGATCCAGCCGGCCAGCCGTGTCACCTATCGGCTGATCTTGGCGGGCGCCAGCCGTGGTAGCGGCCAGCAAGATGCTGTGGCGGTCGCCGCGTTCAGCGACTGGGCGAGCGCACAGATCAAGTCTCTTGCGCTGCCCGGCGTGCGTCTGGAGACCTTCGAGACCGGGCGACCCGAGATGAGCCAAACGCTGGACCGCGCCGAGAAGTTTCTCAACCTGGTGGCCTTGCTGGCCGCGCTGCTGGCCGCGGTGGCGGTGGGCATCGCCTCGCGCGATTTCGCCAGCCGCCACCTTGACGATTGCGCCGTGTTGCGCGTGCTGGGTCAGTCGCAGCGCACGATTGCCCTGCAGTACCTGATCGAGTTCGCGCTGGTCGGCCTGTTGGCCAGTGTGGTCGGCGTGCTGCTGGGATTTGGCGTGCATCACGTGTTCGTGTGGCTGCTGTCCGGGTTGGTGGCGGTGAGCCTGCCAGCCGCGTCGTGGTGGCCGGCGCTGTTTGGCGTGGGCGTGGGGTTCACGCTGCTCATGGGCTTTGGCTTGCCGCCGGTGCTGCAACTGGCGCGGGTGCCGCCGCTGCGGGTGATACGCCGCGAGGTGGGCGCACTCAAGCCTGCGTCGCTGGCCGTGCTGCTGGCCGGTGTGGGTGGTTTTTCGGCGCTGCTGCTGGGCGTGTCGTCCGACATCAAGCTGGGGCTGATCGCGGTGGGCGGTTTTGCCGCAGCGATTGCGATGTTCGCGCTGCTGAGTGCGGCCGCCGTGTGGCTGCTGCGCCGTGCGGTGCCCGAATCGAGCGCGCCGCGCTGGCTGGTGCTGGCCACGCGGCAGATCGCCGCCCGCCCGGCCTTTGCGGTGCTGCAGGTGTCAGCGCTCAGCGTGGGGCTGCTCGCGCTGGTGCTGCTGGTGCTGCTGCGCACCGACCTCATCGACAGCTGGCGGCAGGCCACGCCGCCGGATGCGCCCAACCGCTTCGTGATCAATGTGCAGCCCGATCAGGCCGACGCCTTCAAGGCCAATTTGCAGTCTTCCGGTGTGACGCAGTTCGACTGGTACCCCATGGTGCGCGCTCGCCTGGTCGAGATCAACGGCGTCAAGGTCACGGCCGACTCGGTCAAGGGCGAGCGTGCCAAGCGACTCATCGAGCGCGAGCTCAACCTCAGCTACACGCGCGACTTGCCGCTGCACAACGATCTCGCCGGCGGGCGTTGGGTGAGCGACGAGCCGGGGGCCATCAGCGTCGAAGTGGGGCTGGCCGAAACCTTCGGCCTGGTGCTGGGCGACACCCTGCTGTTTGATCTGGCTGGTCAGCCTGTGGCCGCTCGCATCACCAGCTTGCGCAAGGTCGACTGGGGATCGATGCGCGTCAATTTCTTTGTGTTGTTCCCCGGCAAGCCGTCCGATGAAGCGCCCCACACCTTTGTGGCGGCGTTTCGGGCGCCGAGCGCAGCCGCCGAGTTCGACCGCGCGCTGCTGCAGCAGTTTCCCAACCTCACCAATGTCGACGTTTCGGCCTCGATCGCGCAGGTCCAGGGCGTGCTCGATCAGGTGATCGGTGCGGTCGAGTTCTTGTTCTTGTTCACGCTGGCGGCCGGTCTGGTGGTGCTGTTTGCGGCAGTCACTGCCACGCGTGAGGCACGCTCGCGAGAATTCGCGGTGATGCGCGCACTGGGCGCCAGCGGCAAGCTGCTGGCGCAGGTGCAGCGTGCCGAACTGCTGGGTGTGGGTGCGCTGGCCGGGGTGCTTGCCTCGCTCGCGGCTTCGGCCATCGGCTGGGTGCTGGCCAACCAGGTGTTCGACTTCAGCTGGAACCCGTCGCCGCTGGTGCCCCTGCTCGGCGGTGTCGCCGGTGCGCTGCTGTCGCTGGCCGCAGGTTGGTGGGGCTTGCGCGACGTGCTGCGCCGCCCTGTGGTCGAGACCCTGCGCCAGGCGGCGCAGTGATCTCGGTGCCGAAGCACGCTGGCCTTACTGCTTGAACGGGTTGCCAAAGCGCGCGTCGGTGCGCAGCGTCGGGTCGTCCAGCGTCTTCAGAAAAGCCACCAGCGCGGCCTTGTCGGTGGCCGTCATGTTGGGCACGCGCACATTGCCGTCGCGCGTCTTCAGCCGGTTGTCGAGCGCGGGGCCGTTCTTGACGTTGAGGTTGTAGAAGTCAACCACCTGCTCGAAGGTGGTGAACCGCCCGTCATGCATCATGGGTTGGCCCGGCGAGAGGCTCTTGAGCGAAGCCGACTTGAACACCCGGGTCTCGCCCGCGTCGAGCCCGTTGGAGCGAGAGTTGGGCGAGAGCGCGAAGGTCGGTGGCTGGTGGCAGCCGGCGCATCCCAGGCCGCCGTTGTTGCCGCCGTTCATGAACAGCTGCCGGCCGCGGTTTTCCTGTGCGCTCAGGGTGGGCACGTTCAGGCTCAGACCCTTGTCGGCCAGCGCCGCGTTGTAGGTTCGGGCGTAACCCTGATCCCAGCGGCTGCCCACAGAGACCATGCTGCGCTGGAACTGCGCAAGCGCGAGCTGGATGCGCGATTCGGTGATGGCCGCATCGCCATAGACGGCCCTGAAGAGTTCGGGGTAGTAGGGCAGGCTTTGCATCTTGACCAGCAGCGCGTTGATGCCGCCGTTGCTCGCATCAAAGCCCATCTCGATCGAGCTCTTCAGCGGCTGCGTGGCCTGGGCTTCGAGGCTGGCCGCGCGCTTGTCCCAGAACATTGATCCGGCACGGTAGAAAGCGATGTTGGCCAGGCCCATGGTGTGGGCCGTGCCGTTGATGCCCGAGAAGCCCTTGCTGAATTGGGTGGTGGCCGAAAAGCCGTTGGCCGGCTGGTGGCAGGTGCCGCAGGCCACGGTGTTGTTCACGCTCAGGCGCTTGTCCCAGAACAGCACCCGCCCGAGCGTGGCGCCCTTGTCGGTGATGCGGTTGTTGGCCGGCGTGTTGACGCCTTGCAGCACCTGCGCGTCGTAGAAGGCCGGCAGCGTGACACCGGCGTACTTGGCCGGGGCGTTGATGTTGATGTTCAGGTATTGCGCAATCACCGACGCTGCGGGTGCGGGTGCGGGTGCTGGCGCGGGTGCTGGTGCCGGCGCGGGTGGCCTGGGCCTGGGCGGTGGCGGATTGGCGGCAAGCGCCGAATGTCCCGCCAGGGCGGCGGTGGACGCGATCAACAAGCGAATGAGCAAGGTCTTCATGGCGATCTCCCGTACAAAAAAGCAGGGCCGATCGCCATGGGGCGCCAAGCTGATGCCGGCGCTCCAGTTTGCGGCCCCGCTGTCTTGGCTCGTGAGAGCTTTAGACCGGAAGCTTTGCGACCCCGACTTTCGTGCGGGTGTGCCCTGTTGCTGGAAGTAAGTCTCGCACCGAGTTGTATCGCCGTGTGTGACGTTTGCGTCACACGGAGCAGGCCACGCGCAAACGCGTGAACTACTCGCCAAAATCAGACGCGGCTGCCATGGGGCAGCCGCATCGGGATCAGAAGGTTTCCCAGTCGTCGGTGCCTGTCTTGGCCGCTGGGCTGGCAGCCAACTGTGCCGGTGGCGTGGCCTTGAAGGCCGGCCGCACCACATTTGTCGCGCGGTTCGCGCCGCGCCGATCCGAGCTGACCGACGTGGCCCTCGATGCCTGGGCCGGTGCCGAGCTCTTGGCATAGGCATCGGCGCGTGACAGCTTGAACACCGCCACCGCATCGACGAGTTGCTGGGCCTGTGCGTTGAGGCTTTCGGCCGCAGCCGCACTTTCTTCGACCAGCGCAGCGTTTTGCTGCGTGGTCTGGTCCATCTGCGTGACGGCTTCACCGACCTGGCTCACGCCCAGGCTTTGCTCGGTGCTCGCGGCGCTGATCTCGCCCATGATGTCGGTCACGCGGCGGATCGATGAGACCACTTCGGTCATCGTGGCACCGGCTTGATCGACCAGCACCGTGCCCTGGTCGACGCGCTCGACGCTGGCCTTGATCAGCGTCTTGATTTCCTTGGCGGCATCGGCCGAGCGCTGCGCGAGGTTGCGCACCTCGGAGGCCACCACCGCAAAGCCGCGGCCTTGTTCGCCGGCGCGTGCGGCTTCCACCGCAGCGTTGAGCGCCAGGATGTTGGTCTGGAAGGCGATGCCGTCGATCACGCTGATGATGTCGGCGATGCGCTTGGAGCTGGCGTTGATGCCCTTCATGGTGTCGACCACCTGAGCGACCACCTCGCCGCCCTGGATGGCCACGCTCGACGCGTTGGTGGCGAGCTGGTTGGCCTGACGTGCGTTGTCGGCGTTTTGCCTGACGGTGCCCGACAGTTCTTCCATCGACGATGCGGTTTGCTGCAGCGCCGAGGCCTGCTGTTCGGTGCGACCCGACAGGTCCTGATTGCCCTGCGCGATCTGGGCGCTGGCGATGGCCACGCTTTCGGCATTGCTGCGCACCGAAGACACCACCGCAGACAGGTTGCTGTTCATGGCGCCGAGCGAGCGCAGCAGCGAGCCGATCTCGTCGCGTCCCGCATCCGGCACGTCGGTGGTGAGATCGCCCGCCGCCACGGCGTCAGCAAGCTTGGCTGCGAGCTGCACCGACGCGGTGGTGGTGCGTGCAATCGTCCACATCAGCCAGGCGGCCAGGGCGGCGAGCAACGCGATGCTCGCACTCATGAAGAGCAGCTTGTCGTTGGCTGCCACGACGCCGGCCTGTAATTCCTTGTCGAGCTCGCTCATCGAGGTGTCGACCAGCTTGTACTGCTGGTCGATGGTGGTGGACAGTGCGGCGAAGTAGCTGCCTGCGGCCAGCTCCAGTTTCTCGGGGCTGAGGATCTTGTCGTGGATGAGCTTGAAGGCATCGTCGGTGCCCGACACCATCGCCGCCAGCGGTGCGCCGAGCGCATCACGCAGCGGGTCGTTGCCATCGACGGCAAGCGCCAAACTCTTTTGCACCTTTTCCAGGCGGAACTGTGCGTTGGTGACCAGCGCTTGCACCTTGGCCTTGTCTTCGGGAGCGGCCTCGCCGCGGGTCAGCAGCGCGGCACCAAAGCCGCGCAGCTGGGCCAGCGATTCGGTCAACTGGGGCAGGTCGTTGAGCACCGCGGTTTGCAAGAAATAGCCCGAGGCCGCAGGATGCAGCACGATGCCTGAGGTGTTGGCCACATCGTCGAGTGCGCTGAGCTGTTCGTGAATGAGCGCGGTGTGCTGCGCAAAGCTTTGCGGCCCTTCGATGGTCTTGCTGCCGATGGCGCCAGACAGCTCAGACCAATGCCGTGACATGCGGGTGAACGTCGCGGTGAGCTTGGCGTCGCCAAGGCTCGCCGCCGAAGCCTGTGCCTTGGCAAAAGCCGAGCTGACCTCGGCCTGCTTGGCCTGGCGCTTGTCCGCCACCGCAGCGTTGCCCGCCAGCATGCTGGCCGACAGGCCACGGTGCTGCTGCGTCAGCTGGATCAGCTTGAGCGCGTCGGTGGCGGGTTCGATGCCTGTCAGTTCCTGCTGGGCAAAGTCGCGCAGGGCGATTTCGGAGCGCACGACCATGGAGGCCGGGATCGCCAGCAGCAGCATCGCGATGACGGCAATGAGCATGAACTTGTGCGAGAGCTTGAGGTTTCGAATGAGCGACTTCATGAGCTGTCCTTCTTGTGTTGGGGGTTCAGTGAACTTCGCTGATGAGGCACATGTCGGTGCTCGACATGAAGGCTTCGATGTCCATCAGGATCAGCATGCGCTCGCCCACATTGCCGATGCCGGTGATGAAACTGGTGTCCACCGATGAGGCCAGCTCGGGCGCGGGCTTGACCGCATCCTGTGCCAGCTCGAGCACGTCGCTGACCGAATCGACCACCGCACCGACCACGCGGCCGGCCACGTTGAGCACGATGACCACGGTGAATTCGTTGTATTCGACCGTTTCGCAGCCCAGCTTCACGCGCAGATCGACGATGGGCACGATGACGCCGCGCAGGTTGACCACGCCCTTGATGAACGCCGGCGCATTGGCAATGCGCGTGGGCGCCTCATACGAGCGGATCTCCTGCACGCGCAGGATGTCGATGCCGTATTCCTCGGCACCCAGGCGGAAGGTCAGGAACTCGCCGCCGTTGTGCAGCGCCTTGGCGGC
Source organism: Bordetella parapertussis (assembly GCA_945875935.1). Classification (GTDB taxonomy): domain Bacteria; phylum Pseudomonadota; class Gammaproteobacteria; order Burkholderiales; family Burkholderiaceae_C; genus PBB1. The sequence continues at coordinate 62 of CAMCNE010000032.1, read as the reverse complement.
GTTTTCGCGGGCGGCTGCTTCTTTGGCCACGTGGTGGGCATCGGTGATCATGTTCATGGCGG
>CAMCNE010000031.1 GCA_945875935.1 Bordetella parapertussis | reverse complement strand
TGCGACGGCGCCTCGACAAAGTCGAGCTGCACGTTGGTGCCGCCCTGGGCGGCATGTCGGGTGGTCGACAGCAGCGCGTGCAGCGCATGTCCGAACTCATGCAGCAGCGTTTCGAGCTCGTCGAGCGTGAGTCCTTGGCGGTTGAAGTTGACGACCAACGCGGCCGCCGGCCGCCGCGCGGCCAGCCTCGACGCGCTGCGAAAACTCCACACCGCCGCGTGCTTGTACTTGTCGGCGCGGGGATACAGGTCGACGAACAGCGTACCCAGCAGCGTGCCAGTGTCGGCGTCCACCAACGAATAAGCGCGTGCGTCGCGATGCCACAGCGCCGGTTTCGACGAAGCCGGCAGCGGTGCGATCACCACGCCAAACAGCCGTTCGGCCAGACGAAATGCCCAGGCCAGGCTGGCCTCGGGCGGAAAGTGGCGCCTGAAGCGCTCCTGATCGACCGCGTGGCGGCTTTGCCGCAGCCGCTCGGCATAAAACGCCACGTCCCAGCGCTCGACAACAGTGGCCTCCACAGGCTGCTGAAGATCGCGTGCCTTCTCAATGCGCAGCTCGGCCAGATCGGCCAGCTCGCGATCGCGCACCGCATCCTTCACGGTGGCCAGGAAAGCCTGCACCTCGGACTCGCTGTGCGCCATGCGGCGGCGCAGCACGAAATCGGCGTACGACGCGAAGCCGAAGTGGCCTGCCAGCTCATGGCGCGCGATGGCCAACGCGAAAAGCGTGTCGATGTTGGGCTCGCCGCCTTGCGATAAAAAGGCTCGCCACATGCGCTCGCGGGTGGCCGGCACGGTCGCGTTTTCAAGCACCGCGAACACCGTGGGCTGCGCCAGACCCAGCCGGTAGCGCCCGTGGGCGTCGCGCGGTGCGCGGCGCCACACCCCCGAAGGCACGCCGGCGAGTTCGGCCTTCGAGAACACGAGCTGGGTGCGGTCTTCGCGCAGACGACGCTCGAAGGTCTGGCTCAGCTGCGTAAGTTGCTCGCGCAGCTCGCGCACACGGTTTTGGCGATCGGCCGGCAGCGCCACGCCGGCGTCCTCGAATGCATCGAGCGCTTCGCGCTGGAAACGACGATCGATCTCGTCGTCGGGCACCGCCTGCTGCAGCCGGGCGTAGACGGCCGCGTTCTGGAAAAAGCGCGCCGACCACGCATCGTGATCGCGCTCGCAGGCCTCTGATGCATCGCGGATCGACTTGCGCGGACTCACGGCGGCCAGCACGCCAAGCGGCCCGAGCGTGTCTTCTTCGCGGCGGGTGATCGCATCGAGTTGCTCGAAGAATTGCGCGGCCGAAGGCTGCTCCTGACTCGCGAGGCGACTTTCCGCGAGAGCGAGATCGATCAGCATGGCCGCGCATTGCGCGGCGACGACCCGCGCGCTCGCTGGCACCGGAAACACGAACGCGCCGGCATCCGGCTGCCGAGCCGTCGGCAAGGGCCCCGCGCCCCACGCGCTCGCACACACCCCGGGCCACGCCAGCAGCAGCGCGGCCCATCGAAGCCAGCGCCGCACCTCGCTCAGAGCGCGCCTGCCGAGGTGTCGAAATCGAAGTCCAGCACGTGCCGGCCGGACCTCATGGCGCCCAGCTGCACGGCCACTTCCTTGTGATGCGGGTGGTTCTGGTACGCCTCGAGCTGAGCGGTGTCGGTGAAGGTCGACACCAGCACCACGTCGACGTTGGCCTCGAGCCCCTGGCGGCGGATGCCCACATCGAATTCGACGATGCCGCTCACCACGGCAGCGCACGAGTCGAGCAGCGCCTTGAAGCGCGGAGCGTCGGCCGGCTCGTGCAGGCTCCACATCACGATGTGACGGATCATGTTTTTTCTGTCCTGGTTGTCGAAGGCGGCTGCCGCAAAGGCCGCAAGGGTAGCAAGGTCGGCATGGCCGGGGTGCATACACTGCCGGCCATGAATTCAACGCCCAATCACACCGCCGCGGCCGCGCCGCAGACCCTGACCACCGGACCCGACTGGAGCTGGCCCAACCGCTTCAAGGCGCTGGGTGATGGCCACCATACCGAGCTCTCGCCTCAGCCCGTGCCCGACCCCCACTGGGTCGCACGCAGCGAGCCTTGCGCGCAAATGCTCGGGCTGCCAGCCGACTGGGCCGAGCGCAGCGACTGGAACGCGCTGCAAGTGCTCAGCGGCAACGCCTTGTGGCCGGGCATGCAACCGCTGGCCAGCGTCTACAGCGGACACCAGTTCGGCGTGTGGGCAGGGCAGTTGGGCGACGGCCGCGCGCTGTGGCTGGGCGAGATCGACACGCCATCTGGCGTGCAGGAACTGCAACTCAAGGGCGCCGGCCTGACGCCGTATTCGCGCATGGGCGACGGCCGCGCGGTGCTGCGCTCGTCGATCCGCGAATTTCTGTGCTCTGAAGCCATGCACGGCCTGGGCATCCCGACCACCCGCGCGCTGGCCATCACCGGCTCGCCGCTGCCCGTGCTGCGCGAAACGCTGGAGACTGCCTCGGTGGTCACCCGCGTGGCGCCGAGCTTCATCCGCTTCGGTCACTTCGAGCACTTTTCTCAGGCCGACGGGCCCGAGGGCCTGCGTCGGCTGGCCGATTTCGTGATCGACCACCACTACCCGGAGTGCCGCGAGGCGGCTTCGCCCTATCCTGCAATGCTGCAGGAGGTGGCCGGTCGCACGGCCGATCTGCTCGCGCAGTGGCAGTCGGTGGGCTTTTGCCACGGCGTGATGAACACCGACAACATGTCGATCCTGGGGCTGACCCTCGACTACGGGCCGTTCGGCTTTCTCGACGGCTACGACCCCACACACATCTGCAACCACACCGACCGCCAGGGTCGTTACGCGTTCGGCCGCCAGCCCAGCGTGGCGCTGTGGAACCTGCACGCGCTGGCGCAATCGCTGATGCCCTTGATCGGCGACAGCGAAAACGCACTGGCCGCGATCAGCATCTTCAAGCCCGTGTATGCCGATTCCATGCGCCGCCGGCTGCGCGAAAAATGCGGACTGGCCACCACGCAGGCCGAAGACGCTGGCATGATCGACTGGCTGCTCAAGCAAATGGCCTACGAGCGCACCGACCACACCCTGTTCTTCCGCCGACTGGCCGGCTTCAGCACCGCCGCAGGTGCCGACAATTCGGTCGTGATGGGCATGTTCAAGGATCGCAAATTTGTCGATGTATGGGCCAAGGCCTATGGCGATCGTCTGCGTGCCGAAGGCAGCATCGACGAACAACGCGCAGCCGCCATGAAGCTCGTCAATCCGGCTGTGGTGCTGCGAAACCATCTGGCCGAAGGCGCCATCCGCCAAGCCCGTACCGGCGATTTTTCCGAGGTGAACCGCTTGCTGAAGGTGCTGCAAAACCCCTTCGACGACGCGCTCGACGGCACGCCTGATGCTGGCCCGCCACCCGAATGGGCGAGCCACATCGAAGTTTCATGTTCATCCTGAACAATCCACCGCGAGACACCCCATGAAAGACGACAAGCCCCGCGAAATCGCCAAAACCGACGCCCAATGGCGCGCGCAGCTCGATGCCACGCAGTACGAGGTGGCACGCCAGGCCGGCACCGAGCGCGCTTTCACCGGCAAGTACTGGGATCACTGGGAGAGTGGCCGCTACGACTGCATCGGCTGCGGCACGCCGCTGTTTGCGGCCGACACCAAGTTCGATGCGGGCTGCGGCTGGCCAAGCTATTCCGAAGCCATCAACGCCACAGTCGTCGACCGGATCGTCGATCGCAGCCACGGCATGGTGCGCGTCGAGGTGCGCTGCAACCGCTGCGGCTCGCACCTGGGCCATGTGTTCAACGACGGGCCGGCGCCCACCGGCGAGCGCTTTTGCATCAATTCGGCGTCGATCGATTTCAAACCCCAGGACTGAACGGCAACGCCACAGATGAAGCTGCTACTTGATTTCCTGCCGATCCTGCTGTTTTTCGGCACTTACAAGTACGCCGAAGCCCACAAGGACTGGGCGGCGGTATTCGCCACCGAGCACTTCGGCTTCATGGTCTCGGGCGGCGTGGTCGGCGAGACGGAAGCACCGGTGCTGCTGTCGACGCTGGTGGTCATCGCCGCCACCGCTTTGCAGGTGGCCTGGCTGAAGACCCGCGGCAAGAAGATCGACACCATGCTGTGGGTGAGCCTGGGGCTGATCGTGGTGCTGGGTGGCGCCACCGTGTGGTTTCACAACGAGACCTTCATCAAGTGGAAGCCCAGCGTGCTGTACTGGGTGATGGCCTTGGCGCTGTGGGCCAGCGCCAACCTGTTCGGCAAGGACATCCTGCGCAAAATGATCGGTGATCAGCTCAAGCTGCCCGATCCCATCTGGAAGCGGCTCACGCTGCTGTGGTGCGCGTTCTTTGCGGTGATGGGCGTGATCAACATCCTGGTGGCCTACAACTTCTCGACCGACAGCTGGGTGAACTACAAACTGTTCGGCGGCACCGGATTGATGATCGCCTTCATGATCGGCCAGGGTCTGTACGTGAGCCGCCACATCGAAGAAGAAGACGCAGACGCCAGCCCACCGAAAGCCTGAGATGAGCATTTGTGCCACCGACATCGAACGCGTGCTCAGTGCCGCCTTGCAACCCACGCAGCTCGAGGTGCAAGACGACAGTCACCTGCACGCCGGTCATGCAGGCGCGAAAGAAGGCCGTCACTTCACCGTGCGTCTGACCAGTGCTCGCTTTGACGGACTCAACCGAGTAGCCCGTCACCGCCTGGTCTACGCTGCACTGCAAAGCGAAATGAGTTCGTCCATCCACGCGCTGGCCATCGAGGCCAAAGCCCCTGCCGATGGCCACGCCTGATCTTCACCCCCCGGCACGTTTGCCGGACTTTCTGGCAGTACCCGACACGGCATGCCGCCGTGCTCGTGCTGTTTTCACCTCCTGAGTTGAAAGCCTCAATCCCATGAACAAGTCGTTCCAACCCGTGGCACTGGCCACCCTGTGCGTGGCTTTGCTCGCGCCGCTGCCGTCGTTCGCCCAGAACGTGGCCATCGTCAACGGCAAGGCGGTGCCCAAGGCCCGCTACGAGGCGCTGCTGCAGCAAGTCATCAAGCAAGGCCAAGCCAAGACCCCCGAGCTCGAGGCCCAGGTGCGCGATGAAGTGGTGCTGCGCGAGATGTTCGTGCAGGAAGCCGAAAAGCGCGGCCTCACCGCCACCCCCGAATACAAGATGCAAATGGAGTTCGCGCGCCAGACCATCCTGATCCGCGAGCTGTTCGCCAAGTTCCAGGAAAAAAACCCGGTCACCGATGCCGAGATCCAGGCCGAGTACGACAAGTTCAAGGCCCAATCCAACCCGGTCGAGTACCGCGCGTCGCACATCCTGGTCGAGACCGAGGATCAAGCCAAGGCGCTGATCGCCCAGATCAAGGCCGGTGGCAACTTCGAAGACATCGCCAAGAAGCAGTCCAAGGACCCGGGCTCGGGCGCCAATGGCGGTGACCTGGGCTTCGCCAACCCGGCGGCCTATGTGCCTGAGTTTTCACAGGCCATGGTCAAGCTCAAGAAGGGCGAGATGACCGACACGCCGGTGCAGTCGCAGTTCGGCTATCACATCATCTTGCTGGTGGAAACACGCGAGTCCACGCCGCCATCGCTCGAAGAGCTCAAGCCGCAGATTCAGCAGCGCATCGCGCAGATGAAGATGACCAAGTTCCGCGACGACATTCGCGCCAAGACCAAGACCGACTACAAGTTCGTCGAGTGATCTGAGCGCAGTCGGTGTGGGCTCGATGCGCTCAGGCGTCGAGCTTCACCCTGCCTGCCTCGATGTGCAGTTGGCGGTCACAGCGTGCGGCGACCTCGCGGTCGTGCGTGACGAGCACGAGCGTGGTGCCGTTTTCGCGGTTGAGCTCGAACATCAGCTCCATCACCCGCTCGCCGGTGGCGAAGTCGAGGCTGCCGGTGGGTTCATCAGCCAGCAGCAGCGCGGGCTTGACGATGAAGGCACGCGCCAGCGCCACGCGCTGCTGCTCGCCGCCCGACAGCACGCGCGGGTAGTGGTTCAGCCGATCGCCCAGTCCCACGCGACCGAGCATTTCTTTGGCGCGCACGCGCGCATCGCCTTGGCCTTGCAACTCCAGCGGCAGCATCACGTTCTCGATGGCGCTCAGGTTGCCCAGCAACTGAAAGCTCTGGAACACGAAGCCGACCTGCGCGGCGCGCACCGCCGCGCGAGCGTCCTCGTCCAGACTGAACAGATCGACCCCGGCCAGACGCACCCTGCCGCTGCTGGGGGTATCCAGACCGGCGATGATCGACAGCAGCGTGCTTTTGCCAGAGCCCGAGGCACCGACGATGGCCACCGATTGCTGTGGCTGCAGCTCGAAACTCACTTCGTGCAGGATGGTCAGCGGCCCGCTCGAATCGTTCACCTGCTTGGTGATGCGGTCAACAGCAATGATGGAATCGGACATGAGTGAACCAGGTAATCAATCAGACGTGCCCGCGCCAGACAGCGTGGGTGGGGTGAGCGCCAGCAGACGGCTGGCTTTGCGACGCGTTTTTCACTGTACCGCGCTGCTGTCGGGGCTGGGCTTGCCATGGACGGCACAGTCGCAGGCGATGCTCGCGGCCGCCATCCCCAAGACACCGCGCCACACCGTGCTGGTGGTGGGCGACAGCCTGTCGGCCGAATACGGCCTGCCGCGCGGCAGCGGCTGGGTGGCGCTGCTCGAGCAGCGACTGCTCAGCCAGCAGTTGTCCGTGCGGGTGATCAACGCCAGCATCAGCGGCGACACCACCTCCGGCGGCTGGTCGCGTCTGCCCGCGCTGCTCAAGCAGCACCGCCCCACCCAGGTGATCATCGAACTCGGTGGCAACGACGCGCTGCGCGGCCTGCCGCTGTCCGACACCCAGCGCAACCTCACCGAGATGACGCGCGCCGCCAAGGACAACGGCGCTCGGGTGCTGATCGCGGGCATTCAGGTGCCGCCCAATTACGGACGGCGCTACAACGACGATCTGGCCGCCGCCTTCGCCAGCGTGGCCAAGTCCGAGTCGGTGGCGCTGGTGCCCTTCATCCTCGAGGGCCTGGACACGGCGCAATTTCAGGAAGACCGCATCCACCCGCGGGCCAGCGCACAGCCCACCATCCTCGACAACGTGTGGCCGCACTTCAAGCCGCTGCTGCGCTGAGGCTGCGGTTTCAATCGTCGTCGCCGGCATCGAGCTCGGGAAACAGCACGCTGGTGTAGCCGAACTGCCTGAAATCGCGCACGCGCATTGGATACAGCTTGCCGATGAGGTGGTCGCATTCATGCTGTACCAAGCGGGCGTGAAAGCCACTGGCCTCGCGCTCGATGCGCCGCCCGAGAGCGTCGAAGCCCTCGTAGCGGATGCGCGAAAAGCGCGGCACCATGCCACGCAGACCGGGCACCGAAAGACAGCCTTCCCAGCCGTCTTCTTCGGCATCGCCCAGCGGCGTGATCTGCGGATTGATCAGCACCGTGGGCGGCACCGCATCGGCATCCGGATAGCGCCGGGTGTGCGTGAAGCCGAACACCACCATCGCCACATCGACCCCGATCTGCGGCGCAGCCAACCCCGCGCCGTTGGCCACTTGCATGGTCTCGAACAGGTCGGCGACCAGCTCATGAAGTTCGGGCGTGTCGAATGCAGTGACCGGTCTGGCCACGCGCAGCAGTCGGGCGTCGCCCATCTTCAGGATCTCTCGCACGGTCATGTCGTCTCTCCGGTGCCACTGCCCACGGCCGAGGCGCCGCCACCCAGCAACGCCATCAACCCCGTCTCATCAAGCACCGCCACGCCCAGTTCCAGCGCCTTGTCGAGCTTGCTGCCGGCCTCGCTGCCGGCGACCACGAAGTGTGTCTTCTTCGACACCGAACCGGCCACCTTGCCACCGGCCGCCTCGATCAGCTCGCGCGCGGCGTCGCGGCTCATCGTGGGCAAGGTGCCGGTCAGCACAAAGGTCAGCCCCGCCACCCCCGCAATGCCCACCGGCTGCGTGCCGCTGCCCTCTTCCCAGACGATGCCCGCGGCGCGCAGCTGCTCGACGATCTCGCGGTGGTGCGGCTGATCAAAAAAGCTGCGCACACTGTGCGCGACCACCGGGCCGACGTCCTTGACCCCGAGCAATTGCGCCTCGGTGGCGTCCATCAGGCGGTCCATCGAGCCGAAGTGGCGCGCCAGATCCTTGGCGGTGGTCTCGCCCACATGGCGAATGCCCAGCGCGAACACAAAGCGCGGCAGCGTGGTGCGGCGGCTCGCTTCCAGGCCGGCCAGCAGGTTGGCCGCGCTCTTGTCGCCCATGCGATCGAGCGCGCAGAGCTTGGCCAGTCCCAGCGTGTACAGCTCGGGCAGCGTGCGGATCAGGCCGGCATCGACCAGCTGATCGATGAGCTTGTCGCCCAGGCCTTCGACGTCCATCGCACGGCGGCCGGCGAAATGCGCGATCGCCTCCTTGCGCTGTGCCGCGCAGGTCAGCCCGCCTGTGCAGCGCCAGTCGACCTCGCCTTCTTCACGGGCGATCGGGCTGCCGCACACCGGACACTGGCCGCCCAACCGCTGGTACAGATCGAAGGGCTCGCCTCGCGACGCGGCATCGGCAGCGGCGGGCGATTCGTGCACCACGCCCACCACCTGCGGAATGACGTCGCCAGCACGACGAACGATCACGGTGTCGCCCACGCGCACATCGCGGCGGCGCACCTCGTCTTCGTTGTGCAGCGTGGCGTTGCTCACCGTGGTGCCGCCCACAAACACCGGCTCGAGCTTGGCCACCGGCGTGAGCTTGCCGGTGCGCCCGACCTGGATGTCGATGCCCAGCAAGCGCGTCATCTGCTCTTGCGCAGGGTACTTGTGCGCCACCGCCCAGCGCGGCTCGCGGCTCACGAAGCCCAGCCGCTGCTGCACTGCGCGGTCGTTGACCTTGTAGACCACGCCGTCGATGTCGAAGGGCAAGCCATCGCGCCGTGCACCCACCGCCGCATGAAAAGCCACCAGCCCATCGGCGCCTGGCACCACCGCGCGCTCGTCGCACACCGGCAGCCCCATGGCCGCCAGCGCGTCGAGCAACGCGCTGTGGGTGGCCGGCAGCGCGGCGTTGTCCTCGCCCCAGCCACGCACTTCACCCAGACCGTAGGCAAAGAAACTCAGCGGGCGACGCGCGGCGATGGCCGGGTCGAGCTGGCGCACCGCACCGGCTGCCGCATTGCGCGGGTTGACGAAGGTCTTCTCGTTCTTCGCGCCGTGGGCGATGAGATCGCGCTGGCGCTCGTTGAGCGATTCGAAATCGTCACGTCGGATGTAGACCTCGCCTCGCACCTCGAGCACCTCGGGCGCCTCACCACGCAGCCGACGCGGAATCTGCGCGATGGTGCGGATGTTTTGCGTGACGTCCTCGCCGGTCTCGCCGTCACCGCGCGTGGCAGCCTGCACCAGCAGGCCCTGCTCGTAGCGCAGGTTCATGGCCAAACCGTCGAACTTGAGTTCAGCGGCGTATTCGACGGGCGCGTCGGCCTCGGTGAGCGCGAGCTCGCGGCGCACCCTTGCATCGAAAGCGATGGCGCCGCTGGCTTCGGTGTCGGTCTCGGTGCGAATCGACAGCATGGGCACCGCGTGGCGCACGGGCTCGAAGCCGTCAAGCACGCCGCCGATCACGCGCTGCGTGGGTGAATCGGGCGTGCGCCACTCGGGATGCGCCGCCTCGATCGCCTCGAGCTCCTGATACAGCCGGTCGTACTCGGCGTCGGGGATGGTCGGCTCATCGAGCACGTAGTAGCGGTGGGCATGGCCAGCGAGCAGCGCGCGCAACTCGGCGGCGCGGCGTTCCAGGTCGGGCACGGCCATCGCGTTCAGCAGCGCAGCAGCGACACAGCCAACTCAGCTGAACAGCCGCCGGGCTGCAGCCGAGCCGGCAGCCAGATCGCGCGCTGCGAGCGCTTCGTACAAGCGCACCAGCTCACCATCGATGAAGGCGAAGCTGTCAGGCGTGAGCGGCTGCCCGCGGTCGTCGACCATGCCGGCGTCGAGGTCGCGGGCCAGGCCGGTGGCACTGGCCTGCCAGGAGGCAAAGGGCGACTTGGTGGCATCGGTTTGCGCCACATCGAAGCCCAGCGTCAGCTCGCGCAGCGCGGCCTGATTGGGGTCGTCCGACAGCGCGGCCTGCGGATCGAAATTGAGCGTGAGCACCGGCGGCGCATCGTCCTCATCGGACGGCAGCACCAAACGCCCGGGCAGCACGCCAGGCACGAATCCATGGTTCGAGGCCTGCTGCAGCACATAGCCCACGCTCCAGGCGGCCGAGCGTGCACGCAGCAGCAGCACCATCTGCGCGTCATGGTCGCCGGCAAAGGCGTCGAGCTCGCGGGCCCGACCGGCCACATCCATCATGTCGGGAAAGTCGGCCATGGCGCCCACCGCCTCGGCAAAGTCCTGCAGCTTGTGCACGAACTCGGAGTACTCGATCTCGTTGAGCGCGCCGCTGCGGTTGGCCAGTTGCAAGCCGGCTTGCAGTTCGCTGTAGCGCTGGCCGGGCGCGGGCGATTCCCACAGGCCGTCGTCGGTGTTGAGGCCTTCGATGAAAAACGGCTTGCTGCCCGCGCGGCGGCTTCCGGGCTGGTGCGACAGCACCGCCTCGCCACTGATCGGCGACTCCAGCGTGAGCGGCACCACCACATCGATCAGCGCATCGACGCGCGGCAGCACGCGACGACGCAGCGAACGGCCGGCCACGGCGCCTTCGAGCGTGGCGCTGCCCTCGTCCAGATGAGGCGCGATGCGCCCGTCAGGGTCATCGAATCCAGGCGGCTCGCCGGGAACGGTGTCCTGCGCGCCGGCGGTGTCGGTCTCACCCATGCCCGGCTCGCGGGGCTCGAAGCGGCTGTTGCCGGGCTCGGCCTTCTTGGGGCTGGCGCGGCGCGCCTGCCACACGCCCTGCGCCAGCACAGCCACCAGCAGCACCACGCCAGCGGCCACCAGCGCCACGGTCAGGTTGTCGCTCATGCGGCCTCCGCCAGGCTCACGGCCTCGGCCATGTCGACCGCCACGATGCGCGAGACACCTTGTTCCTGCATGGTCACCCCGATGAGTTGCACCGCCATTTCCATGGCGATCTTGTTGTGGCTGATGAAAAGAAACTGCGTGCCCTTGGACATTTCCTTGACGAGCCGCGCGTAGCGCTCGGTGTTGGCATCGTCGAGCGGCGCGTCCACCTCATCGAGCAGGCAAAACGGCGCCGGGTTCAGCTGGAAGATGGCGAACACCAGCGCGATCGCGGTCAGCGCCTTCTCGCCGCCCGACAGCAAGTGGATGGTGCTGTTCTTCTTGCCCGGCGGCTGCGCCATCACCTGCACGCCCGCATCGAGGATCTCGTCGCCGGTCATCACCAGCCGTGCCTGGCCGCCGCCAAAAAGGCTGGGGAACATGCGTCCGAAATGCTCGTTGACCTGGTTGAAGGTGTTGCCCAGCAGGTCGCGCGTTTCGAGGTCGATCTTGTGGATGGCGCCTTCGAGCGTGGCGATGGCGTCGAGCAGATCGGCGTTTTGCGCATCGAGAAAGGCCTTGCGCTCGCTCGACGCATTGAGCTCGTCGAGCGCTGCCAGATTGACCGCGCCGAGCGCGGCAATGTCGCGGTTGATGCGGTCGATCTCGCTTTGCAAGCCGGCCAGCCTCACGCCGTCTTGCTCGATGCCTGCCGACAGCGCCTCGAAGTCGACCGCCGCGGCCACCAACTGCTCAAGGTACTGCGCGCCGCCGAGCTGCGCGGCTTGCGCTTCGAGTTGCAGCGTGGTGATGCGATCGCGCATCGGTTGCAGGCTTTGCTCGTGCATCAGCCGCTGCTCGTCGGCTCGGCGCAGCCGGGCGGTGAGATCGTCGTACTCGCTGCGCTGCGCGGCCAGCGCCGATTCGCGCTCGAGCCTGAGTGCCAGCGCTTCTTGCAGACCGCTTTGTGCCGACACATCGGCGAGGCGCAGCAGCTCTTCGTTGATCTGGGCCTCGGTGGCCGCGTTGGCAGCGATCTGCTGCGATGCGGTGTCGATGCCGCGCTGCAATTCACCGCGGCGCGCGGCCAGCGAGCGCAAGGTGAACTGCGATTCCTGGGCCTCGCGTTCGAGCGCGCGCAGCTGCTCTCGGGCCGAGCCCAGCGCGCGCTCGGCGGCGATCACCGCATCGTCGAGTTCGGCGTGGCGCTGCTGTTCGTCGCCAAGTTCGATGTCCAGCGTCTCGAAGCGCGCTTCGCCCACGGCGCGGCGCTCCTGGATGTCTTCAAGCCGGGCATCGACCTCGGCCAATTCCTCGGCCAGCTGGGCAGCACGCGCGGTGGTCTGCTCGTCTTGCTGCGTCAGGCGCAGCAGCTCGACTTGCAGCCGGTGCGCCTGGCCTTGCGAGTCGGTCGACTCACGCCGCGCGGTGGCCAGCTGCGCCGACGCCGCGCTGTAGGCCGCCTCGGCACGAACCTGCGCGCTGCGCGACTCTTCGGCAATCAGCGTTTGCGCACGCAGTTGAAGCACGAGGTTTTCGATCTCCTGAGCGCGTGCGAGCAAGCCCGACTGCTCCGAGTCGGGTGCGTAGAACGCCACCGCATGCGCGCTGACCGCATGGCCTTCACGGGTGATCACCAGCTCGCCGGCGGCCAGCTGCGAGCGCGCGGCCAGTGCGTCATCGAGGCTGTCGGCGGTGCGCACGCCGGCCAGCCAGTCGGCCAGCAGCGCGGCCACGGCGGCGTCCCCGATGCGCAGTCGGTCGGCCAGGTCAGCCAAGCCGGCTGTCGCCGACTGCGCCGCGGCGGCGGGTGCGGCAGGCGGCGTGAAGAACACCAGCTTGGCCGGCGGCGCGTCGGCGGCAAAGGCACGCATGGTGTCGAGCCGGCCGACTTCGAGCGCGTGCAGCCGATCGCGCAAAGCGGCTTCGAGCGCGGTCTCCCAGCCGGTCTCGATGTGGATGCGCGTCCACAAGGCCGCCAGACTGTCGAGTCCGTGGCGGGCCAGCCAGGGCCGCAGCTTGCCGTCGGTTTGCACTTTTTCCTGCAACGCGCGCAGCGCATCCAGCCGCGCGCTCAGGTCGCTCTGTCGCGTGGACTGCGCGTTGAGTTCGGCTTGCGCGACACGCCGCGCCTCGTCGAGCGCCGGCACCTGATGGCCCAGTTCGGCCAGCCGCTCATCGGCCAGCGCGCTGGCCTCGTCGGCAGCGGCCGACTGAGCGCGCAGTTGCTCGAGCCGCTCGGCATCGGGCGCGGCGAGCTGGCGCTTTTCACCAGCCAGCTTGTCGCGACGGGCCTGCTGCTGACGACTTTGATCCTCGAGGTTGCGGCTGTCGCCAGCAAGCAATTGAATTTGCTGCTGCACGCCGGCCACCAGCGTGCGCTGGGTGCTGGCTGCGGCTTGCGCGGCGCGCAGCGCGTCTTCAAGTGCGGGCAGCCGCTCGGAGTGGTCTTCGGTCTGGGCGGCAAGCACCTCGCTGCGTTCGTCGGCGGACTCCACCTGCACGGCCAGATGCTCCAGATCGGCCGTGGCCTGGGCGCGGCGATCGCTCCACTGCGCCGTTTGCGCCACCAGTTCGGCCAGCCGCTGCTCGGCGCGCTGGCGGCCTTCGACGGCGTAGCGGATGCGTTCTTCAAGCCGGCTCACCTCGAGCGCGGCCTCGGCCAGCAGGCCCTGTGCGGCGTGCAGTTCGTCGCCAGCGGCGTAGTGCGCCTGACGCACCGTCTCGAGTTCGGCTTCGCCTTGACGCAACTCGGCGGTGCGCGATTCCAGCGCGTTGACGGCAGCAGCCACCTCGCGCTCGACGCGCTGCTGCTCGGATGCCGCATCGCGGTGGCGCAAGAACCACAGCTGGTGCAGCTTGCGCAGGCCGTCGTCTTGCAGCTGCCGGTAACGGCTGGCGACCTCGGCCTGGCGCTCGAGCTTGTCGAGCTGGCTGGTGAGCTCGCGCAGGATGTCTTCGACCCGTGTGAGGTTGTCGCGGGTGTCGCGCAGACGGGTCTCGGTTTCGCGGCGGCGCTCCTTGTACTTGGACACGCCCGCAGCCTCCTCAAGGAAAAGCCGCAGTTCCTCGGGCTTGCTTTCGATGATGCGGCTGATGGTGCCTTGGCCGATGATGGCGTAGGCGCGTGGCCCCAGACCGGTGCCCAGAAACACGTCGTGCACATCACGCCGGCGCACGCTCTGGCCGTTGATGTAGTAGCCGCTGTTGCCGTCGCGCGTGAGAACGCGCTTGACGGCGATCTCGGCGAACTGGTTCCACTGGCCGCCGGCGCGCGCGTCCTCGTTGCTGAAGATGAGCTCGACGCTGGCGCGGCTGGCCGGCTTGCGGTGGCCCGAGCCGTTGAAGATCACGTCTTGCATCGACTCGCCGCGCAACTCGCTGGCCTTGCTCTCGCCAAGCACCCAGCGCACCGCATCCATGATGTTGGACTTGCCGCAGCCGTTGGGCCCGACCACCCCCACCAGTTGACCTGGCAAATGGAAATGGGTGGGGTCCGCAAACGACTTGAAGCCAGACAGCTTGATGGAGTTCAGGCGCATGGACGAGGGGATAAAACTCCGCTGCTGACCGCTCTGGCGGTTTCGCTTAAGTGCTTGATTTGAATGACAAAAAACCCTTTTCTAGGGGGCTTTCAGACAGCGCGCGATGATAGCATCGAGCCATGAAGAACTGGTTCTCGCGCCTGCTTGGCGGCAAAGATGCGGCCGCCACGCCCGCCGTGCCTGCCCCACCGGTGAAGCTGACAAGCTCGAGCGAGCAGGCCGCCCCGGTGCCCGGCGTGCGCCGCCCGCTGGTGGCCGCCAACGGCGATGTGGCCGGATTCGAGTTCACCCTGGCCGCCTCGATCGAGGACCGACTGCGCCGCCGCGCCGATCCGGTGGCGCACGCAGCGCATGCCATTTCGCTGATGCTGGCCATGCGCCCGGCCGTCGAAGCCGAGCAGATCGCGCTGGCCAGTCTGAGTGCCGACTTGCTCATGCGCCCGGACGTGATCGCCCAGCTGCCCGCGGGCGCCTGGCTGTGTCTGAGACCAGCCGCCGAAAACACCGCCGCCAGCGAAGAAGACATGTCCAAGCTGCTGGCTGCCTTGCGCGGCTGCGGCGTGCGTGTGGGCACGCAGCTGTCGCCCGCGCAAGCGCCAGCCGGCGCCGTCAAATTCGACTTCACCGTGATGGCCATGGACGCTGGCGGCATCGAGCCGCTGATCGCCGCCGTGGGCGCCTTGCGCAAGGCCGGCGCCACCGACGCCATCATCGCCACCGGCTTGCCTGACGTCGATGGCATCGAGCGTGCGCTGGCTGCCGGCGCCACGCTGGCCAGCGGCAGCTTCAACACCCAAGTCGCCGCACCCCGGCAAAGGGCGCTCAACGGCGATGTGTTGCGCATCATCGGGCTGCTCAATGCGGTGCGCGACGAGCGCCAGCCGTTGGGCGATCTCACGCGCGATCTGCGTGGCGATGTCGGTCTGTGCTACCGATTGCTGCGCCACGTGAACAGCCCCGCGATGGGTCTGACGCGGTCGGTTGAATCCATCGATCAGGCGGTGCTGATCCTCGGCCGCTCGGAGCTGTACCGGTGGCTGTCGGTGCTGCTGCTGGCCGCAGTCAGCGGTCGGCGCTCATCGCGCGCGCTGCAGGAAGTCTCGCTCGCGCGCGCTCGCATGCTCGAGTTGCTGGCACGCGAGTGCGGCACCGAGCCACCTGATGCGCTGTTCACCGTGGGGCTGCTGTCGCTGCTCAACGTGATGCTCGAAGTGCCCATGTCGCAGGCCCTGCAGCCACTGCGCCTGAGCGAACCGGCACACAACGCGCTGCTCGATCGCAGCGGCCCGTGGCACGCGATGCTCACGCTGAGCGAGGCGCTCGAGCGCCACGATCTCGACGTGGTGGACTCGGTGGCCGCGCAGTTCGGCGGCACCGAGCGGGTGATGGCGCTGTCAGACAGCGCGTGGCGTTGGGCGATGGCGGTGCATCGCAACGCCTGAGCCTCACACGCCGTGGTCTTTGAACCAGTCGCCCGCGAGCTTCCAGGCGTAGTTCGCGGCGCTGCGGTTGTAGGTGGGCCGGTAGTCGGCGTTGAAGCCGTGATCGACATTCGGAAACACCACGATCTGCGAGCCGCTGGCTGATTGCTCGATGCCGGCTTGCATGCGGACGATGGCCTCGGGCTGCACATAGTCGTCGTGTCCGGCGTACAGCCCGAGCACCGGCACCTCGAGCTGCGAGGCCAAATCGAGCGGGTCTTGCGCGCGGATGTCTGACTTCATGCCTTCGAGCAGCCCGTAGTACGACACCGCCGCCTTGAGCTTCGGGTTGTGCGCTGCGTAGACCCAGGCGATGCGACCGCCCCAGCAAAAACCAACCAAAGCGCAGCGATCGGCATCGGCATGCCCGCTGGCACGCGCGAACGCCAGCGCGGCATCGAGATCGGCACAGACCTGCGCGTCGGGCACCTTCAGCACCACCTTCGAGAAGATTTCGGGGATGTCGGCCAGTTGCGACACATCGCCTTGGCGCACGTAAAGATCGGGCGCGATGGCGAAGTAGCCCTGCTTGGCCAGCCGGCGGCACACGTCGCGGATGTGCTCGTGCACGCCGAAGATCTCCTGCACCACCAGCACCACCGGATGCTGACCCGGCGCGGCCGGCCGGGCGCAGTAGCCCGGAATCTGGCCATCGTCCACCGCGATGCTCACCTCGCCGGCCACCAGGCCCAGTGTGTCGGTGGTGATCACTTGTGCCATCAGGGGGTTGGCCGCCGCCGCGTAGCCATCGTTGTCGGGTTGCATGAAATCTCCTTGAGATCGTTCGTTGCCGTCGCCGCAGATTATGGTTTCAGCGCCCTTTGGCACGATCACAAAGCAGCGGGGCGGCACCGATAATCGTCGGATGAATCCGCTGCTCGCCAGGCTACAGCCCTACCCCTTCGAGCGCCTGCGCGCGCTGACTCTCGACATCACGCCCAACCCGGCTTGGCGGCCGATCAGTCTGGGCATCGGCGAGCCCAAGCACCCCACGCCCGCGCTGGTGACGCAAGCGCTGGCCGACAACCTGCAGGGTCTGTCCAGCTACCCCGCCACCGCAGGCGAGCCCGCGCTGCGTGCGGCCATCGGCCGGTGGATCACCCGCCGCTACGGCATCACGGTGGATGAAACCCGTCAGGTGCTGCCGGTCAACGGCTCACGCGAGGCACTGTTCGCGCTGGCGCAAACGGTGATCGACCCGACGCGCGCAGGCGCCACCGTGGTGTGCCCCAATCCGTTCTATCAAATCTACGAAGGTGCGGCGCTGCTGGCCGGCGCGCAAGTCGAGTTCGTCAACAGCGACCCGGCACGCCAGTTCGCCACCGACTGGGACGCCGTGCCCGACAGCACCTGGGCGCGCACGCAGTTGCTGTACGTGTGCTCGCCGGGCAACCCGACCGGCTCCGTGATGCCGCTGGCCGAATGGCAAAAACTGTTCGAGCTGAGCGACCGCCACGGCTTCGTGATCGCCTCTGACGAGTGCTACTCCGAGATCTACTTTCGCGACGAGCCGCCGCTGGGCTCGCTGCAAGCCGCGCAGCAGCTTGGGCGCGATGACTTCCGCCGTCTGGTGGCGTTCACCAGCCTGTCCAAGCGCTCCAACGTGCCGGGCATGCGATCGGGTTTTGTGGCCGGTGATGCCGACATCCTCAAGCAGTTCCTGCTCTACCGCACCTACCACGGCAGCGCGATGAGCCCCACCGTGCAGCACGCCAGCATCGCCGCTTGGAACGACGAGGCTCACGTGGCCGACAACCGCGAGCAGTACCGCCGCAAGTTCGCCGCAGTCACGCCGATGCTGGCCGAGGTGATGGACGTGGCGCTGCCCGACGCCGGCTTCTACCTGTGGGCCGACGTGTCGAAGATCGCCCCCGGTGGCGACGACGTGGCCTACGCCTGCAGCCTGCTCGCTCAATACAATGTGGCGGTGTTGCCGGGCAGTCTGTTGGCCCGCGAATCGCACGGCGTCAATCCTGGCGCCGGCCGCATCCGACTCGCCCTGGTTTGCGGCCTTGACGATTGCGTTGAAGCCGCCCGCCGCATCGTGGCTCACGCTGCATCGTTGTGACCCGACACCCGACCCGCCCGAGGCTGCCAGGCCGCACCCCACTGTTCATCTCTGCGTAAAACACCTCATGACCCAGAACCTCCAGAGCACCATCGAAGCCGCGTGGGACAACCGCGCCCAGCTCACCGCCACCAGCCACCCCGAAGTCAACGCGGCCGTCGAGTCGGTGATCGCCGACCTCAATGCCGGGCGCATCCGTGTGGCCGACCGCCAGAGCGTGGGCCAGTGGACGGTCAACCAGTGGGTCAAGAAAGCCGTGCTGCTGTCGTTTCGGCTCAATGACAACGAGCTGATGCGCTCGGGCGACCTGACCTTCTTCGACAAGGTCAAGACCAAGTTCTCGAACTGCGATGAGGCCGAAGTGCGCGCCTCGGGCGTGCGCATCGTGCCGCCGGCCGTGGCCCGCCGCGGCAGCTATCTGGCCAAGAACGTGGTGCTCATGCCCAGCTTCGTGAACATCGGCGCCTATGTCGACGAAAACTCCATGGTCGACGCCTGGGCCACCGTGGGCTCGTGTGCGCAGATCGGCAAGAACGTGCACTTGAGCGGCGGCGTGGGCATCGGCGGCGTGCTCGAGCCGCTGCAGGCCAACCCGACCATCATCGAAGACAACTGCTTCATCGGCGCGCGCTCCGAGATCGTCGAAGGCGTGATCGTCGAAGAAAACTCGGTGATCTCGATGGGCGTGTACATCGGCCAAAGCACCAAGATCTACGACCGCGCCACCGGCGAGGTGACTTACGGCCGCGTGCCCGCAGGCTCGGTGGTGGTCAGCGGCAACCTGCCCAGTGCCGACGGCACCCACAGCCTGTACTGCGCGGTGATCGTCAAGAAGGTCGACGCGCAAACCCGCGCCAAGACCAGCCTCAACGACTTGCTGCGCGCCTGATCTTCAACAGCGGTCTTCGGCACACCACGGGAGCACGACATGAGCGGCGGAAACATGGAGAAGGTCTTCAAGCTGATGTCCGAGCGCCAGGCCTCGGACGTCTACCTGTCGGCTTCCACGCCGGTCCAGGTCAAGATCAACGGCGAGATGCTGCAACTCAGCGATCAGCCGCTCACGCCCAACCAGCCGCGCGAGTTGCTCGCTGAAGTTCTTACCGCGGAGCAGCTCAAAGAGCTCGACACCACCGGTGAGCTCAACGTGGGCGTGGGCGTGGCCGGCGTGGGTCGGTTCCGCCTGAGCGCGTTTCGCCAGCGCGGCACCATCGCCGCGGTGTTTCGTTTCATCCCGTTCAGCATCCCGACGCTCGAGAGCCTGCAGCTTCCGCCTCTGATGAACACGCTGGCGCTGCAAAAGCGCGGGCTGATCCTGGTGGTCGGTGCGACCGGTGCGGGCAAGTCGACCTCGCTGGCGGCCATGCTCGAGCAGCGCAACCAAGACATGACCGGCCACATCCTCACCATCGAAGATCCGATGGAATTCCTGTTTCGCAACAAGCGGTCGGTGGTCAATCAGCGCGAAGTCGGCCGCGACACCGAAACGCTGAACATCGGCCTGAAGAACGCGCTGCGCCAGGCGCCCGACTGCATCCTGATTGGCGAAATCCGCGACCGCGAAGCCATGAGCGCGGCTCTGTCGTATTCGCTGTCGGGCCACCTGGTGCTGTCCACGCTGCACGCCAACAACAGCTACCACGCGCTCAGCCGCATCCTGTCGTTCTACCCACCCGAGTCGCGGCCCACCATGCTGGCCGACCTGGCCGCCGGCCTGCGCGCGGTGGTGTCGCAGCGGCTGTTGCGCGGCACGAGCGGCCAGCGCATTCCAACCGTTGAAGTGATGCAAAACACGCAGCTGGTGTCCGACCTGATCGAAGCCGGCGATCTCGGCGGCGTGCGCGATGCCATGGAAAAGTCGATGGCCGAGGGCTCGCAGACCTTCGAGCAAGATCTGGCGCGGCTGGTCAAAGAGGGCATGGTGTCCAAAGACGAAGCCATGGCCTACGCCGACTCGCCCACCAACCTGATGTGGCGGCTGCAAAACGACGACACCGGCAAGACGAAAAAGGTCGTCGCCAAGCCAGAGCCCACCCACGAGGAGCCGGTCTTCACCGACATCGTGGTCGACGTGGCGGCACCTGCGCGTGCTGCGCTGGTTTCTGAAGACCCGCCGTGGATGCGGCGTGGAAAGACCTGAGCCAACCCCAAGATGAACCCGAGACACCCTCACCCATGACCCTGCTCGATCTGATCACGCGCGAAGCCGCCCGCCTCAAGAAGGCGGGCGTTTCTTTTGGGCACGGCACTGCCAACGCCTTCGACGAAGCCGCCTGGCTGGTGCTGTGGAGCCTGGGCATGGACCTGGACTCGCTGGAAGAGCACGCCAAGCAGGAGATGTCGGCCGAGGCCGAAGCCAAGGCCGTCGAGCTCATCACCCGCCGCATCGAAAGCCGCCTGCCCGCGGCCTACATCACCCGCGAAGCCTGGCTGCAAAACGTGCCGTTCTATGTGGATGAGCGTGTCATCGTGCCGCGCTCGTTCATCGCCGAGTTGCTGGTCGATGGCGAAGGCCAGGGCACGCTGGACGCATGGCTGTCCGATCGCACCGAGCGCGTGCTCGATCTGTGCACCGGCAACGGCAGCCTGGCGGTGATCGCCGCGCTCGCCTTTCCCGAGATCACGGTCGATGCCTGCGACATCAGCGAAGACGCGCTGGCCGTGGCCCGGCTGAACGTCGATCGTCACAAGCTGGGCAAGCGCATCACGCTGAGCCAGTCGGACCTGTTGAACAACGTGAGCGGCACCTACGACCTCATCGTGTGCAACCCGCCTTACGTCAATTCGCGCAGCATGGCCAAGCTGCCCGCCGAATACCAGCACGAGCCCGCGCTCGCGCTGGCCGGCGGCGAAGACGGCATGGACTTGGTGCGCCGCATCGTGAGCGAAGCCGCCGCACGGCTGACCGACATCGGCGTGCTGGTGCTCGAGATCGGCAACGAGCGCCCGCACTTCGAGAGCGCCTTCAGGCGGCTCGAGGTGGCGTGGCTGGAGACCAGCGCCGGCGACAACGCGGTGCTGCTGGTCACCCGCGAGGCACTCGTGCGCTGGGCACGCAAGCCGGAGTACCGCGCATGATCACGCTCAAGGATGTGTCGCTGCGCCGCGGCACCAAGCTCGTGCTCGATGCGGCCAACGTGACGCTGCAGCCGGGCGAAAACGTCGGCCTGGTCGGACGCAACGGTGCCGGCAAATCGAGCCTGTTCGCGCTGCTGACCAACCGTCTTCAATCTGACGGCGGCGACTTCTACATGCCGCCGCGCTGGCGCGTGGGCGAAGTGGCGCAGGACATGCCCGAAACCGACGACGGCGCCACCGACTTCGTGCTCGAAGGCGACACCCGCCTGATGGAAGCGCAGGCGCTGATCGACGCGGCCGAAGCCGGCGACGACGGCCACGCGATCGGCGAAGCGCACCAGGCGATGGCTGATGCGGGCGCCTTCGACGCCCGCCCGCGCGCGCAGGCGCTGCTGATGGGCCTGGGCTTCAAGAACGAGCAGCTCGATGCACCGGTCAACAGCTTTTCAGGCGGCTGGCGCATGCGGCTGCAGCTGGCGCGCGCGCTGATGTGCCCGGCCGATTTGCTGCTGCTCGACGAGCCCACCAACCACCTGGACCTCGACGCGCTGGTGTGGCTGGAAGCCTGGCTCAAGCGCTTCGAGGGCACCATGCTGGTCATCAGCCACGACCGCGAGTTTCTCGATGCCATCACCAACGTGACGGTGCACCTCGAAGACGCCAAGCTCACGCGCTACGGCGGCAACTACACCGCCTTTGAGGAAATGCGCGCCGAGCGCATGGTGCTGCAGCAAGCCAGCTTCGAAAAGCAAAAAGAGAAGATGGCCCACCTGCAGAAGTTCATCGACCGCTTCAAGGCCAAGGCCAGCAAGGCCAAGCAGGCGCAAAGCCGCGTCAAGGCGCTTGACCGCATGGAGCGTCTGGCGCCTGTGCTCACCTCGCGCGAGTTCTCGTTCGAGTTCCGCGAGCCGCTCAACCTGCCCAACCCCATGCTCAGCCTGAAGGACGTCGAGTGCGGCTACCCGTCGCTGGTCGATGGCGAGCCCGACAAGATCATCGTGCGCAACATCAGCCGCTCGGTTCTGGCCGGCCAGCGCATCGGCATCCTGGGCGCCAACGGACAGGGCAAGTCGACGGTGGTGAAGACCATCGCGCGCGATCAGCGCGCACTCGGCGGCACCATCACCGAAGGCAAGGGCCTGGCCATCGGCTACTTCGCACAGCAAGAGCTCGACGTGCTGCGCCCCGACGATTCGCCGCTCAACCACATGACCCGTCTGGCGCGCGATGTGGGCCCGGCTGGGCGCGAGCAGGAACTGCGCAACTTCCTCGGCCAGTTCCGCTTTGCCGCCGACATGGTCAATCAGGCCGTGGGCACGCTCAGCGGTGGCGAGAAAGCGCGCCTTGTGCTGGCCATGCTGGTGTGGCAGCGCCCCAATTTGCTGCTGCTCGACGAGCCGACCAACCACCTCGACCTCGACACCCGCGAGGCGCTGTCGATGGCGCTCAACGAGTTCGAAGGCTCGCTCATGTTGGTCAGCCACGACCGCGCGCTGCTGCGCGAGGTGTGCGACGAGTTCTGGCTGGTCGCCGATGGCGGCGTGCGTCCGTTCGATGGCGACCTCGACGACTACCAGAAGTACCTGCTCGACACCGCCCGCGCTCAGGCCAAGGCGCTGCGCGACGCCAACAGCGCGGGCAAGAAAGCTGCCGCAGCACCGGCGCCGGTGGCCGTCAAGCCCGCGACCGCTGCGGCGCCGTCAGCGTCATCAGCGCCGGCGAGCCGCGACGACCGCAAGGCCGATGCGCAAGCCCGGCAGGGCCGATCCGACGAACTCAAGCCGCTGCGCAAGGAACTCAACCGCGTCGACAACCGCCTGGGCGTGCTGTTCGCAGACCGCACGGCCATCGAAGCCAGCTTTGCCACTGGCGGCCTGACGCCGGCGCAACTGGCCGACCACGGCAAGAAGCTCAAGGCGCTCGGTGAAGAAATCAGCCTGCTCGAAGGCCAGTGGCTCGAGCTCAGCACGCAGGTCGACGAGCTGTCGGCCAAGGCACTGAACTGA
>CAMCNE010000030.1 GCA_945875935.1 Bordetella parapertussis | reverse complement strand
CTTCAAGGACATCGTGGTGCACGGCATGCTCGGCGCGTCGTTCATCTCCACGGTGATCGGCACCAAGCTGCCGGGGCCCGGTGCGCTGTGGGTCAGCCAGAGCATGGAATTTCTGCTGCCGGTGCGCCTGGGCGACGTGCTCACCGTGTCGTGCACCGTGACCGCCAGGCACGAGCGTGACCGGCTGCTCGACATCGACACGCTCATCACCAACCAGCATCAGCAAGCAGTGCTCAAGGGCTCGGGCCGCGTCAAGGTGCTCGAGTCGGCGGCGCCGGCTGCCGCTGCCGGCGCGCGCGAGCGCAGCCGCGTGGCGCTGGTGACCGGCGGCACCGGCGGCATCGGCGAGGCCATCTGCCGCAGGCTCGCCGCCGACGGCTTTGCGGTGGCGATCAACTACCACCGCAATGCAGCGCGCGCGCAGCAGATCGTCGAGGCCATCCGTGCGGATGGAGGACAGGCGGTGGCGGTCGAGGCCGATATTTCCACCGCCGCTGGCGTGGCGCAACTGGTGGCGCGTGCCAGCGGCGCGCTGGGGCCGATCGGCGTGCTGGTCAACAACGCCTCGCCGCGCATCAACCCCAAGCCACTGGCCGACATCGCGTGGGACGACATCCAGAAACAGCTCGACGTGCAGCTGCGCGGCGCCTTTTTGCTGACGCAGCAGTGCGCCGCAGCGATGGCCGGGCACGGCGGCGGGCGCATCGTGAACATCACCTCGCAGGCGACCCGCGGCACGCCCACGCCGCACTGGACGGCCTATGCCGTGGCCAAGGCGGCGCTGGCCACCTTCTCGCGCCAGATCGCCGCCGAGCTCGGCCCGGCCGGCATCACCGTGAACTGCGTGGCACCGGGCATGACCGAGACCGCGCTGATCGGCGACATCCCGCAAAAGCAGCAAATGGTGATCGGCCGGCAAACGCCGCTGCGCCGCCTCGCGCAACCCGATGACATCGCCGCGGCGGTGGCCTATCTCGCCTCTGACGATGCACGCTTTGTCACCGGTCACACGCTCGAGGTCAACGGCGGCATGGTGATGTCGTGAGCGAGGTCGCCACCTTGCTGGCGGAGCTTTCAGCCCCCGGCGCCACGCTCACTCGCACCATCGACGCGGTCGAGCGGCTGACCGGGCTGATCGAGCCGCGCAGCGAGATCGCCGTGGGCGTGTCGTCGAACGTGAGCGTCGAGCTGCTGGGCACCTTTTTGCGCAAGCACGCGCTGCTGGCCGGTGTGCGCATGAGCGTCGAGATGGGCGATCACGACGACGCGCCGGGCGATGCCTCGCGCTTCGCCGCGGCGGGCCTGCAGGCCATGGTCTTGCTGAGCTTCTTCGACAACCTGCTGCCAGCCTTCGAGCACCAGCTCGAGACGCTGCCGGCCGATGCGGTGGATCTGAAGGAAGCCGATTTCCGTGCCCGGCTGTCGCTCGCGCTGCGCGCGGCGCAAGCGCTGCCGGCGGTCTATGTGGGCACCTTCCATCGCTATGGACACGCGGTCGACATCGGCCAGGCCGACGCGGTCACGCGGGCGATCGATCGCTTCAACGCGGCGCTGCGCGACGTGGCCGCCGGCTTCGTCAACGTACGCCTGATCGACACCGCGGCCATCGTCGAGTCGCTGGGTGCGGCCGCGTCGTTCGACCGCCGCTTCTACCTGCGCAACACGGCGCCTTACACGCCGGCGTTTCTCAACGAGTTCGCCCGCCGCATCGCGCTGGCCTCGCGCGGCTTTGGCAGCTATTTCTACAAGGCGCTGGTGCTCGACTGCGACAACACGCTGTGGGGCGGCGTCATCGGCGAGGACCTGCTCGAAGGCATTCGGCTCGATCCGCACAGCTACCCAGGGCGTGTGTACTGGCAGGCGCAACAGGCCTTCGTGGCACTCGAGCGTCAAGGCGTGCTGCTGTGCCTGTGCAGCAAGAACAACGCGCAAGACGTTGATGAAGTGCTCGAGCGCCATGCGCATGCGGTGATCAAGCGCGAACACATCACGCTGGCCAAGGTGAACTGGGCCGACAAGGTCAGCAACCTGCGCGAGCTGGCGCGCGAACTCAACATCGGTCTGGACAGCCTGGTGTTTGTCGACGACTCGGAGTTTGAATGCGCGGGCGTGCGCGCAGCGCTGCCCGAGGTGCGGGTGATCCAGGTGCCCGCCGCGCTGCCCGACTATGCGCGGGTGATCCAGGAAGTGCGCGAGCTCTTTGTGGCCGGCGGCGTGAGCGCGCAAAGCCAGTCCAAGACCGAGCAGTACCGCCAGCGCCAGCAGGCCCTGCAGGAGCAATCGCAGTTCGCCACGCACGATGAATACCTGGCTTCGCTCGAGCTGCGCGTCGAGCTCCAGCGCAACTCGTTCGACGAGATCGCCCGCATCAGCGAGCTCACGCAAAAGTCCAACCAGTTCAATCTGACGACGCTGCGCCTAACGCCCGGCGAGATCCGCGAGCGCATGGAAAGTGCCAACGGCTGCGTCTATTCACTCACGGTGATCGACAAGTTCGGCAGCGCCGGGCTGACCGGCGTGGCGGTGCTGAGCTGGGCCGGGCAAACAGCGCGCATCGAAGCCTTCCTGATGAGCTGCCGCGTGATCGGCCGCGGTGTCGAGTTCTCGATCTGGCCGCACCTGGCCGCCGAGGCTGCGCGGCACGGCTGCGTCACGCTCGAGGCCGAGTTCAAACCCACGCCCAAGAACGCGCAGGTCGCCGACTTCTATGACCGGCTGGGCCTCGCGCCCGTCGAGAATGTCGATGGCGCAAAGCGCTATCGCATCGCGATCGACCAATTCCATCCCCCCGAAGCTGACTGGATCAAGGTGACCCATGGTGAATGAACAAGCCCTGCGCGAGTTGATGGCCAGCGTGCTGCGCGTGCCGGCGCAGTCCATCACGCCAGACACAAGCATGGACAACGTGCCGTCCTGGGACTCGCTCAAGCACATGAACCTGGTGCTCGCGCTCGAAGAAGAGTTCAAGGTGAGCATCCCCGACGAGGACGCCGCCAACATCACCTCGTACGCGCTGATCAAGCTGGTGCTTGATGAACTGACGGGGGCCTGAGCATGTCGCTGGACTGGCTGATCGAGCGCTTTGCATCCGCATCGCAGCAGCCGGCTTTCATTCATGACGATCAGGTGTGCACCTACGCGCAGCTGATCGAGCGCATCGAGCATTTCGGCCGCTTGCTGGGCGAGCACGGTGTGCGTGCCGGTGAGCGCGTGGTGATCCTCGGCGACTACACGCCGCAGGCGTTCGCGCTGATGCTGGCACTGGCGCGCCATGCCAACGTGGTCATCCCGCTGACGCGCGAATCGGTGGTCGAAGTCGACACCGCGCTGGCCATCTGCGGCTGCGACTGGAAATTCGAATTCACCCCCGGCGCCGAGCAACCCACACTGAGTCGCCATGCGGTGGCCAGCGACAACGCGCTGCTGGAGAGCTTCATCGCCTCGGGCTCACCGGGCCTGGTGCTGTTCTCGTCGGGCTCGACGGGCAAGCCCAAGGGCATCTTGCACGACCTCGAGCGCGTGGCCCACAAGTTCGTCAAGCAGCGCGAGCCGGTGGTGGCGGTGCCCTTTTTGATGTTCGACCACTTCGGTGGCTTCAACACCATCCTGGCCATCACGTCGAGCCTGGGCACGGTGGTGAGCGTCGCCGACCGCTCGGTCAAGAGCATCTGCGAAGCCATCCAGACGCACCACGTGGCGCTGCTGCCGACGACGCCCTCGTTCTTGAACCTGCTGATGGCCTCGCGCACGCACGAGGTCTACGACCTGTCGTCGCTGCGGCGCATCACCTACGGCACCGAGGTGATGCCGCAGACCACGCTCGATCGCCTGCGCCAGGCGCTGCCGCAGGTCACGCTGCAGCAGACCTACGGGCTGTCGGAAGTGGGCGTGCTGGGCTCGAAGTCGCGCGAGGACGGCTCGCTGTGGATGCGCGTGGGCGGTGCCGGCTTTGCCACCAAGGTGGTCGACGGCATCCTGTGGATCAAGTCGGAGTTCTCGATGGTCGGCTACCTGAACGCGCCGTCGGCCTTCGATGACGAGGGCTGGTTCAACACGCAAGACCGCGTCGAGTGCGATGGCGACTATGTGCGCATCCTCGGTCGCATCACCGACCTCATCAACGTGGGCGGACAGAAGGTCTACCCGGCCGAGATCGAAGAGGTGATCATGGAACTGCCCCACGTGATCGACGTGGCCGTGCACGGCGAGAGCAACGCGCTGCTGGGTCAGATCATCGTGGCTCGCATCGTGCTGAGCGAGCCCGAAGCCCTCGACGCGCTGAAGTCGCGCGTGCGGTTGGCCTGCCGCGAACGCCTGGCCGCCTACAAGGTGCCGGCGCGGGTGGTGATCGAAGACGGCGCGCTGTACACCGCACGTCACAAAAAGGCGCGCGCGCCTCAAAATGCCTGAACCTGAACGCAAGGAATCGTCATGGCCATCGCCGACTGCATCATCACCGAGCTGCCACGCATTCAGGACCCGCGCGGCAACCTCACCTTCGTCGAGGCCGGCAGGCAAGCACCGTTCGACATTCGACGCGTGTACTACCTCTATGACGTGCCGGGTGGCTCGGAGCGCGGCGGCCATGCGCACCTTCAGCTGCATCAACTGATGATCGCCATGTCGGGCAGTTTCGACATCGTGCTCGACGACGGCTTCGACCGAAAGCGTGTCCACCTCAACCGCTCGTACAACGCGCTGTACATCCCGCCGATGACCTGGCGCGAACTCGACAACTTCTCGTCGGGCAGCGTGTGCATGGTGCTGGCCTCGGAGCACTTCGACGAGGCCGATTACATCCGCGACTACAGCGCCTTCATGGTGGCCGTGCACGGCCGCCGCCAGCCGCCACAACGCCGCGTGCCCGACATCGACAAATGAGCACCGTGGCGGTTCCGTTTCTCGATCTTCGCGCGATCAATCTGCGCCATCAGGCGGCCTATCAGGCAGCGCTGCAACGCGTGCTCGACAGCGGCCGCGTCGTGCTCGGCGAAGAGTGCGCCGCCTTCGAACGCGAGTTCGCCGACTACTGCGGGGTGAAGCACTGCGTGGGCGTGGGCAACGGGCTCGACGCCTTGCACCTGGTGCTGCAGGCCTGGGGCATCGGCGCGCAAGACGAGGTCATCGTGCCGTCGCACACCTTCATCGCCACCTGGCTGGCGGTCAGCCAGACCGGCGCGCAACCGGTGCCGGTCGAGCCCGAGGCGCTGAGCGCGGCCATGGACCCCGACCTCGTCGAAGCGGCCATCACGCCGCGCACACGGGCCATCGTGGTGGTACATCTGTATGGCCGACCGGCTCCCATGGGGCCCTTGCGCGAGATCGCCGCTCGGCATGGTCTGAAGCTGCTCGAAGATGCGGCGCAGGCCCACGGCGCGCGGCATTTCGGCCGCCGCTGCGGCGGTCTGGGCGATGCGGGCGCGTTCAGCTTTTATCCGGGCAAGAACCTGGGCGCTCTCGGCGACGCCGGTGCGGTGACGACCGACGACGACGCGCTGGCCGATCGCCTGCGGCTGCTGCGCAACTACGGCTCGCGCCAGAAATACAAGCACGAGGCGGTGGGCGTGAACTCGCGCCTCGACGAGATCCAGGCCGCCTTCCTGCGCGAGCGGCTGCGCTGTCTTGATGCGGACAACCAGCACCGCGCGTCGGTGGCGCGTCGCTACTTCGCAGCGCTGGCCGACGTGCCCGGGCTCACCTTGCCGCTGGCCGACGACGCCCACACCTCATCGGCGTGGCACCTGTTTGCGGTGCGCCACGGTCAGCGCCAGGCGCTGGCCGATGCGTTGGCCGCGCGCGGTGTGGAAACGCTGGTGCACTACCCCACCGCCGTGCACCGTCAGGCCGCCTATGCCGACTCACCGGCCGCTGCGTGCTCGCTGCCGCTCGCACTGGCCTGGGCCGACGAAGAGCTGAGTCTGCCCATCGGGCCCACGCTCGACGCCAGCGCGGTCGATGCGGTGATCGCGGCGGTGCGTCAGGCATGCGCTGCGCTGTCAGGCCCGCGCTGACCGCAGCCCTGGACAGTCCCCGCTTAAACTCGATCGCAGCATCGCGGCCTGCGATTGGCTGCCTCCGGTCTCCTTGACCAGCCCCACCAAGACTCGAGCATGAACTCAAGCCTGTCCCGTCCTGAGTTTCGCCTCGAGTGCCTGGTTTGAAGACCGCGCAAGACGCCTTGGTGCCTGAGGTGCCGCCTCAGGTCACGCCCCCGAGAACGTCCCCCAAGCATGATCCCGAGCTGTTGCCGGTCGTTCTGCTGCATGGGCTGCTCAGCACCACGCGCGAGTTCGGCTTGATCTCGCTGCCGCTGCAATCGCGTGGCGTCGAGCTGATCGTGCCCGACATCAAGGGCTACACCGAGGCCAACCGCAGGCGCTTCAACCGGTGGGAGAACTGGGTCGATGCCGCCTGCGATGCCATTCGCGAGCAAGTTGGCGTCGATCGGCCGTTCGTGCTCGGCGGCTTGTGCACCGGCGGCATGCTGGCCGCGGCCGTGGCCGCACGCGGCGAATTCAACGTGAAGTCGCTGGTGATGCTGGCGCCGAGTTTTGGCTACGACGGCTGGGGGCGCGGGCGCTGGTGGGCTTGGCGAAAGCTAGGGTATGTACTGGGATTCGACCGCTGGATTCACATTCCCGAGAGCGCTCCTTACGGCATCAAGAATGAGAAAATCCGGCGCTGGGTCGAGCGCGACATGGAGTCGCGCTCCAGCAGTGCCGCGGGGCCTTCCACCTTGCCGCTGTGGGCCATCAACCAGTCGGAGCAGCTCATGAGGCATGTCCAAAAGCAGCTGCCAGCACTGCAGGTTCCCACGGTTGTCATGAGCTCCACGCAAGATGAGATCTGCAGCATCGGCATGGTGCGCGATGCGTTCAACACCTTGCCCGGCGACGCCAACCGGCTCGTGGTGCTCGAGGACTCGTACCACATGATCACCATGGACAATGATCGCCAGCGTGTCACGGCAGAGCTGCTGAAATGCGCTGGCAAGGCGGAACGAACGGCACGCGAGAGCGTCGAACCGACGGCCGCTGGCAGCTCGCATTCGCCGGCTGAGGTTTTGAGGGTCGCCAACGACCACACAGGAACGCACCCATGACAGGCTGCATGAACGAACTGCTGGGGCTGATTCAAAAGGCCTACGACATCGACCCAGCGTCGATCGACCCGCATCAACCGTTGGCTGATTTCGGACTCGACTCGCTGGCACTGGCCGAGTTGATGTTCAACATCGAAGATCACTTCGGCATCGACTACCCGGAATCACGCGCCAACGTGCACACCCTGGCCGAACTGGCGCAGGTGGTTGATGAGGTGCGGGGAGCCGTCGCCCTGAAATGAACATGCGCGATGTGGTGATCTCCGGCCTCGGGCTGGTATCGCCGCACGGCGATGACCCCGCAGTCGTCTTCGGCGCCTTGCTCAAGGGTCATTCAGCCATCGCGCTGTGGAACCGCGATGGAACGGCACCGGCAGCGGTGGCCAGCGTCGACTTTTCTCCCGCTCGCTGGTTCAGCAAACTGCAACTCGTCGGCGTGGACCGCGTGAGCCAGATGGCCGTGGCAGCCGCCGAATTGGCCAAGGCCGATGCCTGCTGGCCGGCAGGTCTGGATGGCGAGCGCATCGGCGTGTTCATCGGCAGCGGCATGGGTGGCGCCTCGGCCCTTGAAGACGGCTACGAGGCAGCACGCTTGGGCAAACGGGTGTCGCCGCTGACGGTGGTGGCCACCATGACCAACGCACCGGCCGCACACATCGCTATACGCGCGGGCGCTCAGGGCCCGGCCTACACCTACTCGGTGGCCTGCGCCTCGTCGGCTGTGGCGATCGCCGAGGCGGCCAAGGCCATCGCCGCGGGCGACATCGACATCGCGATCGCCGGCGGCGCAGAAGCCCTGCTGGTGCCCGGCGTGGTGCGCGCCTGGCAGGCGCTGCAAACACTGGCCACACCCGACGCCACCGACCCCAGCCAGTCGTGCCGCCCGTTCGACACCCACCGCACCGGCTTTGCCCTGGGCGAAGGCGCAGCGATGCTGGTGCTCGAATCGCGTGAGCATGCGCTGGCACGCCAGGCTCCGGTGCGCGCGCGCTTTGCCGGCAGCGGCGTCAGCTGCGACGCGGTGCACATGACCAAGCCCGATGCCAGCGGTCAGGTGCGCGCGCTGCGCAGCGCGCTGCGATCGAGCGGACTGGCCGCGCGGGACATCGGCTACTGCAACGCCCACGGCACCGCCACGCGCGTGGGCGACGGGGTCGAATGCGAAGCCCTGCGACAGGTCTGGGGCGACGACATCGACGCGCTGCGCGTGAGCTCGACCAAATCGATGCACGGTCACCTGCTGGGCGCCGCCGGTGCGCTCGAAGCGCTGATCACCGTGATGTCACTGCAGCAGCGTCAGGCGCCGCCCACGGCCACCTGCACAGCCCCCGACGAAGCCTGCAACGTGCCGCTCATCCTGGGCGCAGCACAAAGCCTGCCGTCCTTGCAAGCGGCCATCAGCAGTTCATTTGCCTTTGGCGGCACCAACGTCGTGCTGGCCTTCACCCGCCACGATTGAGCGCCGCTGGCGCCGATGCGCCGGCGTCAGACGGCTGGGCCGCCGCAGGCAGGAACTTCACCAGCACGCGCTGGCCCACGCGCAGATCGGGCTCGTCCAACTGCAGCAGACACTCGACCACGCGGGCATCGACGATGGTCTCGCCGCCACTCGGATCGGCCGCACCCGGCGGGCCGAACACGTCGCCAATGCTCAGCACACGCGCGCCGTGCACGCTCGAGCCTTCGGCCACCGACACCACCTCGGCTCGCATGTCGGCCTTGACGCGAGCCACCAGCGCCTCATTGAGATCGGCACGCACGATGCGCGGGCCGTCCGGCAGCAGTTGCAGCAAGACGGCACGGGCTTCGACAAACTCGCCCACCTCGGCCATGCGCTTGACCACGCGCCCGGCCGCCGGGGCACGGATGGTGGCTGCAGCCAGTGTCTGCGTGGCCTGGGACACGCGCTGGCGGGCCATGTCCAGCGCGCTGCGCTGAACCGCCTCTTGCGCCTGGGCCTCGATCAGCGCGGCTTGCGCATCGTCGGCGGCCTGCCCGCTGCCGGCGCCGGCCTGCTGGGCCTGCTGCAAACGCTGCGCCTTGGTTTTCAGTGCCGGCAGCCGCGCGCGCAGCGCATTGAGTTGCGCGCTCTCGTTGGCCTGTTCGGCTCGCGCTTGCTCGAGTGCCAGCCGCGCCTCGCGCGCATCGATCTGCGCGAGCAACTGACCCTTGCGAACCGACTCGCCTTGCGAGACCGACCAGCTCTGGATCACGCCGCCCTGCGGGCTGGCCACGCGCAACAAGCCACCTGGCACATCGACGCGGCCACGTGCCATGGCCACATAGACGCCGTCAGCAGCAGCCGGGGCCGCAGCCGTGGCGCCATCGGCGGGCGAGCATCCCGGCAAGCCCGCGATGAAGGGCATCGCGAGCACACACAGGGCGAAAAATCGGCTGGGGCTTGAAGTCATGGTGGTCCTTTGGTCGCGCCGCCGCGCGTGTCGTCGAGCAATCGTCCGTCTTCCATGTGCAGCACGCGATCGGCATGCCCCACGACCCGCGGATCGTGGCTGACACACAGCACCGCCGCACGGTGAGTGCGTGCCAGGCGGTGCAGCAAGTCGATGACCATCTGGCCGTTGGCCGCATCGAGCGCGCTGGTGGGCTCGTCGGCAAACAGCAACTGCGGATTCTTGGCGAGCGCGCGGGCAATCGCCACGCGCTGCTTTTCGCCGCCTGACATCTCGGCAGGCCGCAGCCCTGCGCGCGCAGCCAGGCCCACCTCGTCGAGCGCGGACATGGCGCGTTCGCGTGCCGCCGCGCGCGACAGACCCAGCGCGCCCAGCGGCAGCATCACCTGCTCGACGGCATCGAGCGCGGCGAACAGGTTGAAACCCTGAAACACGAAGCCGGTGTGCTGCAGGCGAAAGCGCTCGAGCGAGGGCTCATCGAGCGACCACAGCGACTGGCCCAGTGCCTCGACCTGGCCGCCGTCGGGCCGCGACAGCCCGCTCAAAAGCGCCAGCAAGGTGCTCTTGCCGCAACCCGAAGGCCCCGACACCAGCGTCAATTCGCCGGCCAGCACCTCAAGGCTCAGCCCACGCAGGATGGGCGTGTCGATGCGGCCGCTGCGAAACGACTTCGCCAGGCCATGTCCGCTGAGGACGACCTGTCCGGGCTGCACGGCTTGCGGCTCGTTCATCGCAGCAAGCTGGCCGGATCGGCCTGGCGCAAGGCGCGCACGGCCGCCCAGCCCGAGATCATGGAAATACCCAGCACCAGCAGCGCGCAGGCCAGCGACGGCAGCGCCTCGACGGCGATCGGTACATCGTTGCGGCTGGCCATCCACAGCGCCGCGGCAGCACCAGCGATGCCCAGCAGCAGACCCGACGCACCGATCCACGCCGCCTGCTCGATGACCACCCGACGCAGCGCACCCATGCCGATGCCCAGGGCCTGCAGCGCCGCGTATTCGCTCGCCGAGCCCGCCACCGCGCCCATCAGGGTCTGGCTGGTGATGACCGCACCCGTCAGGCTGACCACCACCGACAGGAACAGCACCGCCAGGCCGGCGCCGGTGTCGAACAACCAGTAGCGCGTGACCACCTTGGCAAATTCGTCGCGCGACCAGACCTGGAAGCCATGCTCGCGGCCCAGCGCGTTGAGACGGCGTTGCGCGTCTGCCGCGTTGGCGCCGTCGCGAAGCCTGACCACGTAGTAAGCCACCCGCTCATCGGCCAGACCGCCGGGCTGCATGCGCCCTGCCGTCTCGAGCGAGGTCAGGATGTTGACGCCGCCCAGCGTGCGCAGCCCCGTCAAGGTGCCCACCACTTCCACCGCATGGCCGTTGATGCGCGGCCTGTCGCCCAGCGCCACGCCCAGTTTTTCCATGTCGGCCACATCGACCACGATGGAGTCGGGCTGATCGAGCCGCGCGCGCAGCGTCGGGGGCAGCACGCGGGTGAACATCAGGCCGTCGGCCGAGGTGTCGATGCCCGAGATGTACATCGAAAACGCGCCCTGATCGGAGCGCACGCGCCAGTCGCCGTAGAGCCAGCGATAGGGCTCGACGCGGTCGACCGCTTCATCCAGGCGCACCCAGATCTCGGTGTCGGCGGGCAACAGACGGCCGAGTTCAACGGTGCGCGTGCCGGGGTAGCCGACCCACAGGTGACCCTTCGAGGCCTCGATGTAGATCGCCGCGCTGCCGAAGATGCCGAGCACCAGCGCCGTTTGCACCAGCAGCAGCAGCGCCGAGAACGCCACCGCCACCACCGCAGGCAGAAAACGCCGCCATTCGTTGATCAGCGTCTTGCGCGCGAGCGCGACGATCATGGCGCGGCAGCCGGCAGGGCCGCACCACCAAAGGCGGTGAACAAGTCGACATAGGCGACCTGCTCGGCCAGCGCGCTGCGCAGGCTGTCGCGGCTGGCCTGCAAGGCTGCGCGTCGGGCCTCGGTGCGCTGCAGGCCATCGGCCAGACCGGCACGCGCCTGTGCATCGGTGCTGTCGGCACGGCGCAGCGCGGTGCCTTCGACAGCCACGGCGGCAGCCATGCGCTGACGCTCGAGATCAAGCTGCAGCAGGGCCGCCTGAGCCTCGGCCACGGCCTGCATGACTTCCTTGCGGTAGAGCGCCGTGGCCACATCGAACTCGGCGTGGCGCGCCGACTGGTTCGCCTCGCGCTGCCCGCCATCAAACAGCGGCATCGAAAAGGCCGGTCCGGCCGAGAAGACGCCGCGCAGCGAGCTGGATGCCGGGCCGCTCACCAGAAAGTTCAGGCCCACAAAACCCAGCAGGCTGATTTGCGGCTGGGCGTCAGCACGCGCAAGACCTGTGGCATGGGCCGCCTTGAACACCGACTGCTCCGCACGACGAACGCCCGGACGCTGGCGCACCAGATCGGCGGGCAAGGCAGACAGACCCAGCGCGACGCGCACGGAGGGCGCTGCGCTGTCAGCGGGTGCAGGCAGCGCCGCTTGCAAGTCGCCGAGCAGCACCGCCAGGCGCAAGCGCGCCTGCGCGGCTTCGGCCGCAGGCTGCGCGGCAGCCGCCTTGATCTGCACGCCGATGGCCGCCGCCGATTCCACCTCGGCGGCACTGACCTGACGGGTTTGCCACAGCACGCGGGTGATGCGCGCACGCTCGTCAGACAACGCCGCCATCTGCTTGAGCAGTTGCTGGTCGCGTTCGGCCGCACGCATCTCGAAATAGGTGCGCGCAACCTCGGCCACCAGCGTGGCGCGCGCGGCCTGCTCATCGGCCAGCGCGATTTGCAACTCGGCTTCGGCCAGGCCCTTCAGTGCAGCCTGGCGCTGCGACAAGGGCACGTTCCATTGGGCCGCGATGCCGCTTTGAAAGTAGTTGTCGCGACCGTCCGGGCTTTGCTGCGGCATGCCCACCAGCGACAACTGCGGCCCCAGGCTCGCGTTCGACGCCTGAGCCATCGCACGCACGGCACGCACCCGCGCGGCACAGGCCTCGAGGTCGGGCGCTGCACCCAGCGAACGCGCGACGAGGGCGTCCAGTTCAGGGTCTTCGAAGGATCGCCACCACGACGTCAGGTCGACAGGCGCAGCCGCCGTCGCGGCAGAAGCGGCAGCAGCAGCCGGTGCGGCCCAGGCCGTGGGCACTGCGACCACGGGGACCGCAGCCGATGGCGCCGGTGGCGAGGCCACGCAGCCGGCCAGCGCCAGCGCGCTCAGGCACAGCACGTAGATCGAACCGGTTGCACGCCGG
This sequence comes from Bordetella parapertussis, assembly GCA_945875935.1. GTDB lineage: Bacteria > Pseudomonadota > Gammaproteobacteria > Burkholderiales > Burkholderiaceae_C > PBB1. The sequence goes on along the minus strand of CAMCNE010000030.1, from coordinate 10,346 downwards.
CAGTGAGGTGCGCGTTGGGGCATGGGCAAGGATCATAGGGCTGCGACTTTTTGCCCCTTGACCACCGCCGCGCGCAGGCCTTGTAGGAATTTGCCTGACACAACGGTTAGGAAAAGAGGGACTTAAGCCACAGAGATGGCCTGATGTCGCACCCTTTCTCTGACGAACACAATTGTTTTCACGTTGAGACGATTTCCAACGCAAGCAACAAGCAAGACACGAAATCTCACCAATCACTCAAAGGAAGACAGCCATGAACGCAGACCAGATCCTCACCGAAATCCGCGAAGCCAACCTGTCGTACCTGATGCTGGCTCAAAGCCTGATCCGCACCGACCGCGACCAAGCGCTGTACCGCCTGGGCATCAGCGAAGACAACGCCGCGCTGCTGGCCTTGCTGACGCCTTCGCAAATGATGAAGATCGCCTCGAGCAACACCTTGCTGTGCCGCTTCCGCATGGACGACGACATGGTCTGGGGCTTGCTCACCAACCATGGCAAGAGCGCATCCAACGACACCACGACCCGCTTGCACGCCAGCATCCTGATGGCCGGCCGCCACCAAGAAGCTGCCTGATCGCACGCTGCCAGCACATAACAACACCGACGAGACAAGGGAGCCACATCATGCGCACCAAAAGCATCCTGACCGAAGCCAAGCAGATCGACCGTGCCGTCACGCTGATCAACCTGGGCGCGCGCCTGCAGGTGCTCGAAAGCGAGACCGACCTGAGCTACGAGCGGCTTTTGCGCCTGTACAAGGAAGTCGCCGGCAAGTCGCCGAGCAAGGGTCAGTTGCCATTTTCGACCGACTGGTTCATGACGTGGCAGCCCAACATCCACTCGTCGCTGTTTCTCAACATCCATGAGTACCTGAACAAGGTCTCCGAGATGGACGAAATCGACACCGTCATCAAGGCCTATCAGCTGTATCAAGAGCAGATGAAGGCGCAGGATCTGGAAGAGCAGCTGTCGATCACCCGCGCCTGGCGCCTGGTGAAGTTCATCGACAACGGCATGCTCACGATGACCAAGTGCTCCAAGTGCGGCGGCCACTTCGTGACCCATCCCCATGAAATTGCCCGCCACTACGTGTGCGGCCTGTGCAACCCGCCGGCACGTGCTGGCAAGGGCAAGGCAGCCGGTGGCATCCAGATGCATTGATCGGCCCCAGTTTCACGAGTTTTTCCTGGTTGTCTCCTCTCGTGCGCCCCGCGCGTACGTTCCAACAGGCCCCACGGGGCCTGTTTTTTTTGGGCTGGATTGCACCCTTATTCGGGCCCTTTTTTTCCCATCGATTGCCACACCGCCAAATCACAATCAAGCCAGCGCCCCAAAAGTCGATATGGGGGTGTCATCGGAGTGCGCCCCTCGGCGTGCCCGCCATTCGAAGGTCAGATTCATGTTCGTACTGGTCGGTTGGGGCATCGCGATGGTGTGCATCTTCGGGGTGTACATCGTTCACGGCGGCAATATCGGCGTCATCCTGAAAGCCTTGCCCTTCGAGATGATCACCATCTTTGGCGCGGCCGCAGGCGCCTTTCTGGCCAACAACCAGATGAAGGTCGTCAAGTCCAGCCTGAAGGGTCTGGGCACCTGTTTCAAGGGCAGCAAGTACAGCAAGGCGCGCTACATGGAGCTGATGGCGCTGATGTACGACATCTTGCAAAAGGCGCGCAAGGAAGGCCTCATGGCCATCGAGCAAGACGTCGAAGACCCGCACAACTCGGCGCTGTTCAAGAAATACCCGGTGGTCGGTCATGACCACCACGTGGTCGAGTTCATCACCGATTACCTGCGCATGATGGTCTCGGGCAACCTGAACTCGCACGAGATCGAAAGCCTGATGGACAGCGAAATCGAAACCCATCACAACGAGGAATACGCGGCCGTGGCCGCCATCAACCGGCTGGCCGGCGGTCTGCCGGCGTTCGGCATCGTGGCTGCGGTGCTGGGTGTGGTGAACACCATGGGCTCGGTGGGGCAACCGCCTGCGGTGCTCGGCGGCATGATCGCCTCGGCACTGGTGGGCACCTTCCTGGGCATCTTGCTGGCCTACGGATTTGTCGAACCGCTGGGCGGCTTGCTCGAGCAGAAGGTCGAGGATGGCTCGAAGGAGTTGCAGTGCATCAAGACCACGCTGCTTGCGAGCATGCAAGGCTATGCACCGCAGGTGGCGGTGGAGTTCGGACGCAAGGTGCTGTTCTCGACCGACCGGCCCACCTTCGCCGAGCTCGAAAGCCACGTCAAGGGCAAGAAGTGACCAAGGAGCTTTGAGATGTCGGGCGACTCCAAGAAGCTGCAACCGATCATCATCAAGAAGATCAAGAAGGGCGGCCATGGTCATCATGGTGGCGCCTGGAAGATCGCCTATGCCGACTTCGTGACCGCGATGATGGCGTTCTTCTTGCTGATGTGGCTGCTCGGCTCCACCACCGAAGGCGACAAGAAAGGCCTGGCCGATTTCTTCGGCGCGCCGCTGAAAGTGGCACTGGGCGGCGGCTCGGGATCGGGCGACGCATCGCACGTGATCAAGGGCGGCGGCGAGGACCTCTCGCGCACCCACGGCCAGGTCAAGAAGGGCGAGACCGTGGCCGAGAAACGCACCATCAACCTGCTGGCGCTGAAGGCCGAGCAACGCGCAGCCGAAAAGGCGCGGCTCGAAGAGCTCAAGAAGCGCGTGGAAGATGTGATCGCCAACAATCCGCGTCTGGCATCCATGCAGTCGCAAATCCGCCTGGACATGACCAGCGAGGGCCTGCGCATCCAGATCATCGACGAGAAGAACCGGCCGATGTTTGACAGCGGCAGCTCCGTCGTGAAGCCCTACATGCGCGAGCTGCTGCAGATCATCGGCGATGTGCTCACCGACGTGCCCAACCGCCTGACGCTTGAAGGGCACACCGACGCCCAGGCCTTCGGCAATGGCGAACGTGGCTACGGCAACTGGGAGCTGTCATCAGACCGTGCCAACGCGTCGCGACGCGAACTGCTCGAAGGCGGCCTGCCCGAGGACCGCGTGCTGCGCGTGCAGGGTCTGGCTTCGAGCCTGCCCCTCGAGGGCCAGGATCCGATGGACCCGACCAACCGACGCATCTCCATCATCGTGATGAACCGCGAAGCCGAAGACCGGTTCTTCGGCAAGGTGCCTGAAGACGAGCAAGACGACGCCACCGTCGAGATGTCGTTCGGGGCTGATTCCTCCTCAACTTTGCCCCCCGCGGTCCGATAGAAACACAAGCGACTCCCGATCGCCCCTTTGCGAGGATCAACATGAGCCAGATGAACGATATGAAATTCTTGATCGTGGACGACTTTTCCACGATGCGTCGAATCGTGCGCGGGTTGCTCAAGGAGATTGGCTACAACAACGCCGAAGAGGCCGAGGACGGGGTCATCGCACTGAATATGCTCAAGAACAACAAGTTCGACTTTGTGGTGAGCGACATCAACATGCCCAACATGAGCGGCTTCGATCTGCTGGCCGCCATCAAGAAGGAAGACTCGCTCAAGCACCTGCCCGTGCTGATGGTGACCGCCGAAGCCCGCAAGGAAGACATCGTGCGCGCAGCCCAGGACGGCGCGGCGGGCTACATCGTCAAGCCCTTCACCAAGGCCACGCTTGAAGAGAAGGTCGCCAAGATCATGCAAAAGCTCGGCGCTGCCGCCTGATGGAGCCCACACCATGCAAATGAACGAGCTCACCCCCGTCGATCTGACGGCAAAGGCACCGTCGGGCGAAGACGCCGTAAATGCCTCGCCCGAAGTCTTTCAGCAACTCGGAGCCATCACCCGGCAGTTGCACGACACGCTGACCCAGCTTGGCGTATTGCCCAGCCTGTCGCTGGCAGCGGGCAGCCTGCCCGATGCGCGCAGCCGACTCAACTACATCGCCGAGAAGACCGCAGCGGCCGCCGACAAGGTGCTCAATTCGGTCGACGCCGCCAAGGCCGACCATGCGCAGATCGCCGAGCAGACACGCCGCATCGCAGCAGCCCTGGTGGCCAACCCGGTCAAGGCCGTGGCCTCCGGCGCCGTGCTCAATTTCGTCAGCGACGTCGAAGCCGCCACAGCGCGCATCGATGCTCACCTCACCGACATCATGATGGCCCAGGACTTTCACGACCTGACCGGCCAGGTGGTCGCCCGCGTGGTCACGCTGGCCAGCGAACTCGAAGACAGCCTGGTGCGGCTGCTGGTGCAAGCCGCGCCTGCCGAACAGGTGCAAAAGCTCGAGCAGCATCTGCAAGGCCCGGTGATCTCGGCCGAAGGCCGTACCGACGTGGTGACCAATCAGGGCGAGGTCGACGACCTGCTCGCCAGCCTGGGGTTCTGAACCTTTCAGTCGGCGTGGCAGGCCGGCGTCGGACTCAACCGGCGTCGCCGCCCACCAACCCGTTGCGGATGGCGTACACCGTCATTTCCGAGTTGTTCGAAAGCGCCAGCTTCTCGAGCACCCGGGCGCGATAGACGCTCACGGTCTTCGGGCTGAGCATGAGTTCTTCGGCAATGTCAGACAGCCGCTTGCCCGAGGCGATCATCACCAGCGTTTGCAACTCGCGATCCGACAGCTTCTGGTGCGCCAGTTCGCTGCTCGGCGTGGTCAGGCTCTCAACCAGCATCTGCGCGATCTCGGGGGTGACGTACTTGCGCCCCTGCGCCACGGTGCGCACCGCGGCGACGATGAGTGCCGGGTCGCCGCCCTTGTTGACGTAGCCGAAGGCGCCGGCTCGCAAGGCGCGTATGGCGTACTGGTCTTCGGGGTACATCGACACCACCAGCACGCGCAGCGTGGAGCCCTCTTCTTTCAAGGCATGCAGCACATCGAGCCCGCTGCGCCCGGGCAGGTTGATGTCGAGCACCAGCACATCGCATTCAGCACGCCGCATGAGGCCGCGCAGTTCGCCGTAATCGCCAGCCTCGCCCATGACCTGGATGTCGGGCGCGTCCGACAGGGTGTCGCGAATGCCGCGCCGGATCAGCGCGTGGTCGTCGCAAAGAATCACCTTGATCACTGGCTTCCCCAATCGTCAGAATCCTTGGCGGTCTCGCCACGCTCCAGGGGCACCGACATGATGAGCGTGGTGCCTGCGGCGTTGCTGCTCAGATCGACCCAGCCGCCCACGGTGCGTGCCCGCTCGTGCAGACCGCGGATGCCGAATGATCGCGCCTTGGCCAGATCGTCGGCATCCAGGCCGCGGCCGTTGTCGCTGACCTCGAGCGACAGCACGCCACCAGCCATCGACAAGTCGATGGACACCTCGGTCGCCTGCGCGTGCTTGCTCACGTTGGTGAGCGCTTCCTGCGCGGCCCGATAGGCCACCAGCGGAACACCCGGCGCGAGCGAAAGCGGCTGATCTGGCACGCGCAACATGCACACGATGCCCGTGCGCCGCTCGAACTGCGCGGCCATCCACTGCAATGCAGCGACCAGCCCCTGCTCGAGGATGGCCGGACGCAGGTTCAGCATGATGCGCTGGCTCGACTCGATGGCCGCCGTCACCGTCTCGAGCGCGCCTTGCACCCGAGACTGCACCTCGGGCGAGTCGGAATGGCGCGCGATCCACGCCAGATCGAACTTCAAGGCCGTGAGCGAGCCGCCCACGTCGTCGTGGATTTCACGGGCGATGGCCGCGCGTTCCATCTCGATGCTGGTTTGCAGGTGCTGCGCCAGCTCGTGCAGCCGCTGCTGCGATTCACCCAGCTGACGATCGGCATGCAAGCGCGCGCGGCGGGTTTCGCTGGCCTCGACCGCGTGCAGCAGCGCCGGCACCAGACGCGCCAGGTTGTTCTTCAGCAGGTAGTCGCTGGCGCCATTGCGCATGGCTTCGACCGCGGTGTCCTCGCCGATCTCGCCAGACACCAGGATGAAGGGAATGTCGGAGCCTCGGGCCATCAGCAAGTCCAGCGCCACCAGACCGGAAAAGCCGGGAAGGTTGTAGTCGGACACGACCACATCCCAGGGCTCGTCGAGCGCGCGCAGAAAGTCGGCCTCGGTGTCCACCCGGCGCGCGATGACCGTCATGTCGCCACGCTGCAGATGCGCCAGCGTGAGCGCGTGGTCAACCTCGGAATCCTCCAGATGCAGCAGTCGCAGTGGTTGATCGGCGGATCGGCGGGGCATGACACGAGTATGCCGTGGGGCCAAGGTTTCAGAACTGACCCCGGATTGCCCCTGTGATTGGCCTTAGGTCTGACCCCGTGCTGCCGAAAATAAATCATAAATTCACGCGTTTCGAGGCCGGCCGCGAACGTTTCGCAACATGACTGCCGGCCGTGCTCGGGCCTCGGGGCGCGTCTCAAGGAGCACATCTCAGATGGATCACGCCACACATGAGGTCGAGCCCCCAATCAGGTCACTGCTGCTCACCGCCGAGCTGCAAGACCACCTGATGTCAGCCAGCCACGACCTCGACCGACTGCACACCCTGCTCGCTGACGCGTGCGACTCACTGATGCTGCGCTTCAAGAGCGCGACCGAGCAGATCCATGCCTTGATGGACGATCACCGCGGCGACGCCGACAGCCCGCAGGCAGCCGCCGCCTATCGCGACTTGATGCTGCAACTCGGCGGCGCCGTGACGGCACTGCAGTTTCAGGACATGGCTTCTCAGCTGATCGTGCACACCAACCATCGCCTTCGCAGCTGCGCCGATTCGCTGGCTCAAGACGCTTTCGGCGACGACGACGAAGACGGGCCCAGCGTGCTGAGCGCTGCGCCCATGCGTCCCAACCCGGTCACCCAGGCTGAGATGGACGCGGGCTCGATCGAGCTCTTCTGACCCCGAATCAACCCGCTTACACAAATTCCTACCGGAGACACACATGCAATCGATTCTCACCGTCGACGACTCGGCCTCGATGCGCCAGATGGTCACCTTCACCCTCAAGAGCGCCGGCTACCACGTGGTGGAAGCGGTCGACGGGCAAGACGCGCTGGAGAAATCCAACAGCCGCGATTTCGACCTGGTGCTCACCGACCAGAACATGCCGCGCATGGACGGCATCACCCTCACGCGCAATCTGCGCAACAACCCGAAGTTCAAGACCACGCCGATCCTGATCCTGACCACCGAGTCCAGCGACCAGATGAAGCAGGCCGGCCGCAGCGCAGGTGCCACCGGTTGGCTGGTCAAGCCTTTCGATCCAGCCAAGCTGATCGAAGTGATGAAGAAGGTTTTCCGCTGAGCTTGCACCGAACTGGCCAGACAAACGCACGCGACAGGGAGCAAGAGCGATGAGCGACACCAACACAGACCACGGCGGCGCAGGCATCGACCTGAGCCAGTTCTATCAAGTCTTCTTTGAAGAGGCCGGCGAAAACCTCGACCGCATGGAGCAGCAGCTGCTCGCGGTCGACATCGAGGCCGCCGACGACGAAGAGCTCAACTCGATCTTCCGCTGCGCGCATTCGGTCAAGGGCGGCGCGGCCACCTTCGGCTTTGCCGACGTGGCCGAGCTGACGCACCAGATGGAAACGCTGCTCGACCGGCTGCGCCGACACGAACTCACGCCCACCGCACCGATGGTCGATGTGCTGCTGCAAGCCGGCGACGCACTGCGCTCGCAGCTCGCGGTGCATCAAGGCGCGGCTGGCGAAGCGGCGGACACCACAGAGCTGCTCGTGGCCATCCGCGCCATGGTCGCCGGCGGAGCGGTCGCAGTGCCTGCCGCGCCTGTGGCCAAGCCAGCCCCTGCTGTGGTGGCGGCACCGGTGGTGTCAAGCCCGCCACAGCCACCCGCCGAAGTGAACACGGCGCGCGGACTCGAACTGCGCGTGGGCCCGCTGAGCGACCCAAGCGATGCCGACAACCTGGTCGACCTGTTCAAGGAAATCCCCGATCTGGGCACCATCGAGCCGCTCGATGGCGGACAGGCCAGCGACGGCATCCGGCGCTTCAAGGTCGTCACCAGCAGCTCGGACAGCGACCTGCTGGATTTGTTCACTTTCCACGTCTCGCGCGAATCGGTGTCGCTGCTGCCGCTGACATCGGGCTACGGCTTTCACGAAGGCGCGCCAGGCGCACCTCAGGTCGAAAATCCACCCGACCCGGGCTTTGGCTTCTTTGACAACGCGCCGGGCTCGCCCGCGTCGAACGGCGCCCCCAAGGCTGCCGCGCCAGTGGCTGCAACTGATCCGGACGAAGCCGTCGTCGCAGCCACGGTCGCCCCGCGTGCGGCGGCCGTCAAGCCCGAAAAGGCAGCTGCCGCGCTCGAGTCGTCCACGCTGCGCGTGTCGGTCGAGAAGGTCGACCAGCTCATCAACCTGGTGGGCGAACTGGTCATCACGCAGGCCATGCTGGCGCAAAACAGCAAGAGCATCGACGCGGCGCTTTACCAGCGGCTGGCTGCGGGTCTGGCCAATCTCGATCGCAACACGCGCGACCTGCAGGAATCGGTGATGTCGATCCGGATGATTCCGATGTCCACCGTGTTCAGCCGCTTCCCGCGCATGCTGCGCGATCTGGCCAGCAAGCTGGGCAAGAAGGTCGATTTCGTGACCCAGGGTGAAGCCACCGAACTCGACAAGGGTCTGGTCGAAAAGATCACCGACCCGCTGACCCACCTGGTGCGCAACAGCTGCGACCACGGCATCGAACTGCCGGCTGAGCGGCTGGCCCATGGCAAGCCCGAGCAGGGCACGATCACGCTGTCGGCCTCGCACCAGGGCGGCTCCATCGTCATCGAGGTGCGCGACGACGGCCGCGGGCTGTCACGCGACAAACTCATCAACAAGGCCCGCCAGCGCGGCATCGATGCGCCTGACTCCATGACCGACGCCGAGGTCTGGAACCTGATCTTCGAACCCGGCTTTTCAACCGCTGATGTGGTCACCGACGTGTCGGGCCGCGGGGTGGGCATGGATGTGGTCAAGAAGAACATTGCCGCTGCGGGCGGCACCGTCGAGATCGAATCGGCCGCGGGCTACGGCATGCGCGTGTCGGTGCGCTTGCCGCTGACGTTGGCCATCATGGACGGCATGAGCGTGGGCGTGGGCGAAGAGGTCTACATCTTGCCGCTGTCGTCAGTGGTCGAATCGTTCCAGGTGTCAGAGCACACCGTCAAGACCATAGGCGGCAGCGGTCGCGTGGTCGAGGTGCGCGGCGACTACATGCCGGTGATGGACCTGGAGCAGCTGTTCAACGTGCCGCGCTACGACTCGGAAAACGCCGCCGCGATCATGGTCGTCATCGAAGCCGATGGCGGCCGCGTGGCCCTGATGGTCGATGAATTGCTGGGCCAGCAGCAGGTGGTGGTGAAGAACCTCGAGGCCAACTACCGCAAGGTCGACGACGTGTCGGGCGCGACCATCATGGGCGATGGCCGCGTGGCTTTGATCCTTGACGTGGGCAGCATGGTGCGCCGCTCGCGGCACTGAGCCCGGCCGGCCTCAATGCATGTGGCCACTGACCGATATGTCCTGAAGAGACCCTCGCGCGGGTCGCCTGCTTGAGTCAACAGCGTGAGTGACGCAAACAAAGACGGGGAGTGAAGATGAGTTTCAACAATCTGAGAATCGGCAATCGGCTGGCCATCGGATTCGCAGCCGTGCTGCTGATGATGGTCGTGATGACGGCGGTGGGCTTCTTGCGCATGGCCAAGACCGAAGAAGCGCTCGGCAACAGCATCGAGATCGCCAAGCGGGCCAAGCTCGCCGACGCCTGGCTGGCCGGCCAGCAGTTGAATGTCACCCGCGCATTGGCCATTGCCAAGAGCGCTGACCATGCGGCGCTGATGGACTACTTCGAGCCCATGGTTCAAGCCACAGGCGCGCAGATCGACGACATCCAGAAGACCCTGGAAGCCACCATCGTCAGCGAGCGCGGCAAGGCCTTGTTTTCCGACGCCAGTGCCAAGCGCAAGATCTTCCAGGACGCACGCACCCAGGTTTCAGCCCTGCACAAGGCCGGCGACGAAGAAGCTGCCGCAGCGCTGGTGGCCTCGGCCTTGCTGCCGGCGGCCGAGTCGTACGTGAAGTCGGTGCAGGGGCTCGAGACATACCAGGCCGAACTCAGCGAAGCGAACATCGCCACCGCCCGGGCCGATGTGGCCAGCAGCGAAATGCTGCTGCTCGGCTTGCTGGCAGGCGGCGTGCTGATCGGCATGGGCATGGCCTGGTTCACCGCCCGCTCGATCACCCAGCCGCTCAAGCAAGCGCTGAGCGTGGCAGCAGCCATCTCCCACAACGACCTGTCGCGGCCGGTGCATTCAGACCGCAGCGACGAACTCGGCGACTTGCTGCGCGAACTCGACCAGATGCGCAACTCGCTGCACCAGGTGGTGAGCCAGGTGCGCGGGTCTTCGGGCTCGATCACCACCGCCAGCGCCGAGATCGCCACCGGCAA
>CAMCNE010000029.1 GCA_945875935.1 Bordetella parapertussis | reverse complement strand
ATGCTTTCCCACATCGTGAAGGTGGCCTGGCGCAACAGCGGCGCCTCGCCGACGCCTGCTGAAAATACACAACCCTGGGCGGTTTCAAGCGATCGCTGCGTGAGCGGTGCCTGTCGCCAGAATTCGCGCGCCAGTGAAGGCCGGATCGAAGCGCGCGTGAGCGCTGCAATGGGCCCGAGTTCCGGCTCGGCAGCGGTCACCGGCAAGGTCGCGCCAGACCAACTGCCACGGCTGCTGAACGCGCGCAACTTGACCGAGAAAAACTCGCGCGAATGGTCACGGTAACCGCGCATCAAGGTCGAGTCGTTGATGAATCGCTCAGCGCTGTCATCGTCGTCAAACACACCGAAAAATCCCTGCCGAGACACGCTCGGTCTCAAACCGAACCCCGACTCATAGCCCGCACCCAGCACTTTGAAAAACTTCAACCCTTGCACACGAGGCAGCGTGTAGCGACCGAACAGGAAGCGGCTGTATCCCCAGGCGCGATGCGCTTCGGAAATGTCACACAGCACCATCGCTGCGACGGTGCTGTCGAATTCTCTTGCGGCTGACTGCACCGCTGAAGCCAGCCTACTTCTCGCTCTCGGCGATGGGATCGCTCAGGCCGTAGCGGCGCAGCTTGACGTACAGGCTTTGCCGCGACAGACCCAGCATCTCTGCGGCCGCCGCGCGGTTGTCACGGGTGAGATCGAGCGCGGCTTCGATGCACAACTGCTCGATCAGGTCGGTGGTCTCGCCAACGATGTCCTTCATCGGCACGCGGCCGACCAACTCGGACAACTGACCCACCGATCGCGGAATTTCCTTCGTGGCTCGCGCATCGCCCGTCAAGCGACGGCTGACATCGCGCAGCGTGAAGCACAGGTAAGGTTGTGCGCCTTCGGTCACCATCGTGGCCGAAATCTCGACATCGCTGGACGAACCCTGTTCGCTGCGCAACGTCGTAGGAAACAAGCGCACCGAGCCGCGCTGGCGCAGCGTCGAGATCAGCACGTTCATCTCGATGCCGGTGCGGCCAAGCCACCGTCCGAGTGCCTCGCCGGTGACCTCCTTGTCGGATGACACCTGCAGCAGTTCGACAAAGGCATCGTTGACCGTGATGATGTTGCCGTCGATGTCGGTCACCACGATGCAGTCGGGCGACGCTTGCATCAACTTGGGCAAGACCGAGAACGGGACCACCTTGGCCTGGGTCGCCTTGCCTTGCGTGGCCACCTTGGCCAAGCGCAATACCAGCATGGAGCCGGCCTCTTTTCGCAGCAGGGAGCCGGAAACTGTCAGCTGTCCCTGCCCATTGAGCAGACGCACGCACAGATCATCGGCCTTGCCTGTGGAACGAAGCTCGGAAATCATGCCCTGCAAGGCTTCTTGGCTGCTCGCATCGAACCCGACCGGAAACGATGAACTCACCAGTTTGCGCACCACCGGTTCGAACAGGCCCAAGGCCGCAGGGTTGGCCTCTTGCACCTTTTGGCTGGCGGCGTCGATGAGCAAGATGGCTTCAGACGAAACATGAAAGATGTGCCGGAAGCGCGACTGCGCATCGCGCAGCCTCCAGTGCTCGTTCAGCGAGGCCTGCTGAGCATCGACCAGACTTTGCTGCAAGGCCACGATGGCGCGCAGATCGCGGCCGTAAACCACCGAGTGGCTGGTGCCTCGTTCGTTAGCGGCGCCAACTTTGACGGCGCAATACGACAGCGGAAGGCTCGGGCCAGACTCTGATTCGTGATTGACCTGCCGCCAGCGAGGTGACTCGGAAGACTCTCCGTCCCTGAGCAGGGCCTCGATCTTCTTGTGGCTGTCCTTGGCCACCGTCTGCACCCAAGGCTGGCCTATCCACCGCTCATAGCCCAGGTTCTTGAGGCTTTCGCTTCCGAAGGCCATGTCCCGGATCACGCCCTGCGCATCAACGATCAGCGCCACATCGGCGGCAGCAGCCACCAACTTGCCTGTCACTTCAGCGCCGAGATCGCTCAGGAACTGCGCCGAAGATGTGAAGGGGGTCATTGGAACCTTTGAATAAAAGTACTGCTGTCGTTGAACATGAGTGGGAAAGACGTCAAGGGCTCATCCTAGGCGCATCACTTGACACGCCCTGTGACGATTCCAGCCGCCACGATCGGCGCCTGCTTGGCATCGACACTGGTGGCATCTGCGCCCACCAAGGTCGCGTATTCAGGGTTGAGCGTAAAGATGGGGCCGCCGACCAACACTGCGATATCGGGGTTGCACGATGCGGCACGCACGGCCTTGATACAGCTGGCCAACCAATCGAGCCTGGCCTCGCTGCCCACCGAAAAACCGATCACGTCAAACCATTGCTCGCGGGCCAGATCCACCGCCTCGTCGCGACCACCACCGTGGCCGACCATCACATCCCAGCCGGCATGCAGGAAAAACTCGGCGACCATCGACAGGCCGAAGGTGTGCTGCTCGCCAGGTGCCGACACCAGCGCGATGCGGTGCGCATTGGCCGGAAAGACCGCTTCGCTGACGAATGAAGGGCTCAACTTGTAGAGGATTTTCTGCAAGCGGCCGACGCCAAGCGTGACGGCATTGAAGTCGCAAATATCGTCTTCCCACATGACCCCGAGACGGGTGGCTGCAGGCGCGAGCAACTCAAGGCAGACCCCCTCGATGGGCAGGCCCTGCTCAAGGCGCTCGTCAACGAACTGCGTCACAGAGCTTTCGTCCGTGCCGAGCGCCAGCTGCACGAAAGCCTCGACCTCCGTAGCGGTGGGCGATGCACAGCCAGCCACAACCGAAATGCTCTCAGTGGCCGAGCGGTGCGCCTCGACCAGACGGGGTATGACTTCGGCTTCGAGGGTTTTCACGAGCTTGGCCATGCGCTCTTCGGCCGAGGCGCGAGAGGTGGCACCCTGCATCCATGTGGCCGAGGCCGAGTTGAACGGCAGTTCGTGCCGCTGATGGGAACATTCGTCAAAGCCGGAAGACTCATCTTCCTGACTTGACGGCGAAGCTCCGTGCGTGGAACGGGACATGGGCTGACTCCAGACGAAACGCGCGCGCTTACTGCCTTGCGAGAGTTGCTTCCGGGATCGCACACCTGACTGAAACAGCGCAGTGTCACCACCGGCGGATTGACTCGCCACTGAACCCCAGGACGAGCCAAGCTCCTCGGGGTTCTCAAGTGAGTGAGCATGCACCACCCCACGGGAGGTGTCCACCCTGCGATTACCCGTGGCAGGGTTTTTATTTGACTCCCGAAGCGCTCCGTGCGGCGTGTTTCGTGCTTCCAATCTTCGCCCTGAGGAGTCGTCACGCGTGGATCTTTCAGCGCGCCCGGCCTCATGGTCTTGGCCCGAGTCAGCCTGGCCGTCAGATGTTGTCGGCATGTCGGCATCAAGACGGAACTGCATTTCAAGACCTGTTCATCCAGGAAATGCGAGTGGGCAAACCCTTGAAGCCCAAACCCGCGAGTTGACTGAAACGCCGCCACCGCATGGGCGACCTCCCGAGCCTGAATGATCAATCGACAGAACCAAAGTGTCAATATACATTTACGTCAATCTGGATTGACAACTGCATGTTCAGCGTCTAAATTCGTTCGCAACAGGTCGCAGCCCTTCGAGGTAGTAGATGTACGAACGTGGTTCACAGGTCCAGATGAGGCCGCCTCTTTACACACCCGAGGAGCGCATTCGCCGCGACAACTCGGTGTGGACTCTGATTCAGGGCATTCTGGCGCCCATCCAGTTTCTGGTGTTTCTGGTGAGCGTGTGTCTGGTGCTGCGCTACATCAACACCGGCGAGGGTCTGCAGGCCGCCACCATCTCGGTGGTGATCAAGACGCTGACGCTGTACACCATCATGATCACAGGCTGCATCTGGGAGAAGGTGGTCTTCGACTGCTACCTGTTCGCCCCGGCATTTTTCTGGGAAGACGTGTTCAGCATGCTGGTGCTCGCGCTGCACACGATCTACCTGTGGGCGGTCTACACCGACGCGCTGACGCCGCTCGAGCAGATGTATCTGGCGCTGGCAGCCTACGTGGCTTACGCGATCAACGCCGGCCAGTTCATCTGGAAGTTGCGCATGGCGCGTCTGGACATGGCACGCCGAGATGCCATGTCCGCACCAGCGGGGCTGGCGGCATGAGCGAGGTGATCCCCATCCACAAGGCTTCTGCAGTCGGTTGCGGCGAGGCTCCTGTGCTGCGCGAGCGTGGCCAGCGCGAGGTTTTCTGCGGCCTGACCGGCATCATCTGGCTGCACCGCAAGATCCAGGATGCGTTTTTTCTGGTGGTGGGTTCGCGCACCTGCGCCCACCTGATCCAGTCAGCAGCCGGCGTGATGATCTTCGCCGAGCCGCGCTTTGCCACCGCCATCATCGATGAGCGAGATCTCGCGGGTCTGGCCGACTGCAACGACGAACTCGACCGTGTGGTCACACGCCTGCTGGAGCGTCGGCCCGAAATCAAGTTGCTGTTTCTGGTCGGCTCCTGCCCGTCCGAGGTGATCAAGCTCGACCTGTCTCGTGCAGCCTCGCGGTTGTCGGGGCGCTTCTCTCCAGACGTTCGGGTGCTGAACTACTCGGGCAGCGGCATCGAAACCACCTTCACCCAGGGCGAGGATGCCTGTCTGGCGTCTCTTGTGCCCGACCTGCCACCAGCCCCAGCGACCGCCCCTGCCTCGCTGCTGATCGTCGGCACGCTGGCCGATGTGGTGGAAGACCAGTTCATTCGCCTGTTCACCCAGTTCGGCTTTGGCAGCGATCACCCGTCGGTGCGTTTCTTCCCGCCTCGCAGCGCGAATGACCTGGCCGAGATCGGACCGAACACCCGCTTCCTGCTGGCGCAGCCCTTCCTGGCCGACACGGCCCGAGCTCTGGAAGGCCGTGGCGCCGAGCGGCTCGCAGCGCCCTTCCCGCTGGGCGTCGAGGGCACCACAGCCTGGCTGCGCGCTGCGGCGGATGCATTCGGCGTGGATGCGGCGACCTTCGACAAGGTCACCGCAGCCGGTCGTGAGCGCGCCGCCACAGCGCTGGCGCGCCATCGTGCTCAGCTGTCTGGCAAGAGCGTGTTTTTCTTCCCCGACTCGCAGCTCGAGATTCCGATTGCCCGCTTCCTCGCTCGCGAAATGAACATGCAACTGGTGGAAGTCGGCACGCCCTACCTGCACCGCCAGCACCTCAACGAAGAACTCGACCTCTTGCCAGCCGGGACGATGCTGTCCGAAGGACAGCACGTGGAAAACCAGCTCGACCGATGCCGCGAGGCACGGCCCGACATCGTGGTGTGCGGCCTGGGTTTGGCCAATCCACTCGAGGCCGAAGGCATGACCACCAAGTGGGCCATCGAACTCGTCTTCACGCCCATTCAAGGCTATGACCAGGCCGCCGATCTGGCAGAGCTCTTTGCGCGCCCCTTGGTGCGTCGCATGAAGCTCGTGGCCTGAGCCTGCACCGAAAGCACAAGACCATGCAGCTGACTCTCTGGACATACGAAGGACCGCCACACGTCGGCGCAATGCGCATCGCCACCGCCATGGAAGGCGTGCACTATGTCTTGCACGCGCCTCAGGGTGACACCTACGCTGACTTGCTGTTCACGATGATCGAGCGTCTGCCCAAGCGTCCGCCGGTCACCTACACGACCTTTCAGGCGCGCGACCTTGGCGGCGACACGGCAGAACTCTTCAAGACTGCCGCGCGCGAAGCCTATGAGCGCTTCAAGCCGCAGGCGATGATGGTGGGCGCGTCGTGCACCGCCGAGTTGATTCAGGACGACCCGGGCGGCTTGTGCAAGGCGCTGGATCTGCCCGTGCCGGTCGTGGCACTCGAACTGCCCTCCTATCAACGCAAGGAAAACTGGGGCGCTTCGGAAACCTTCTATCAGATGGTGCGTGCCCTGGCCGCACCCTATGCGCCTGCGCCAGGCACGCCCAAGACCGAGCGGGCCGCTGGCGCCCGGCCTCGGTGCAACATCCTCGGGCCGTCGGCGCTCGGTTTTCGCCACCGCGATGACCTGCGTGAAATCACCGGACTGCTGTTGCAACTCGGCATCGATGTCAACGTGGTGGCGCCCTTGGGTGCAACGCCTGCTGATCTGGCTCGCCTGGGCGATGCAGACTTCAACGTGGTGCTCTACCCCGAGATCGCCGCGCTGAGCGCCTCGTGGCTGAACCGCACGTTCGGGCAGCCGTCCACCAAGACCATCCCGATCGGTGCAGGCGCCACGCGCGACTTCATCCGCGAGGTGGCGCAACTGGCGGGTATCGATGCCCGCGCCGTGCTCGACAACGCCGATTCGCGCGCCACCTGGTATGCCAAGTCGGTGGATTCGACCTACCTCACCAACAAGCGGGTCTTCGTGTTCGGCGATGCCACCCACGCCGTCGCGGCCGCCCGCGTGGCCAGCCAGGAAATGGGCTTCAAGGTGGTCGGCATCGGCACCTATTCACGCGAGTTCGCACGCGAGGTGCGCGACGCCGCCAAGCTTTATGACGTCGACGCGCTCATCAGCGACGACTACCTCGAGATCGAGGCACGAATTGCCGAACTGCGACCCGAACTGGTTCTGGGCACGCAGATGGAGCGCCACATCGCCAAGCGTCTGGGCATTCCCTGCGCCGTGATTTCGGCACCGGTGCACGTGCAGGACTTTCCGGCGCGCTACTCGCCGCAAATGGGCTTCGAGGGCGCTTGCGTGCTGTTCGACACCTGGGTGCATCCGCTCATGATGGGCCTTGAGGAACATCTGATCGGCATGTTCCGCGGCGACTTCGAGTTCCACGAAGACGCTGCACCTTCGCACCTCGGCGGTCATGCCGAGCCTCGCGCTGCGAGCCAGCCAGCGGCTGAAAGCCTGGTCACCGAAACAGCCGCGGCAACTGTTGCAGCGGGCGCCGACACGAAGACGGTTGTTGCTGCCACCTCCACTGCCGCCCCATGGGCACCAGAGGCCGAAAAAGAGCTGCGCAAGATTCCATTTTTTGTTCGTGGCAAGGCGCGCCGCAATACCGAGCGCTACGCCATGGAACGAAGCATCACGCTGATCACCGTTGAGGCACTTTATGACGCAAAAGCTCACTTCGGCAGCTGAGGCGAAGAAGGCAGCAGCGCACACCGCAGTGCGTATTGCGGTGGTCACGATGGACACCCATCTGGCCAGCGCGACGGATCGCGCGATGCTGACCCTGCGCCGTGAACTGCCGGGTCTGCAGTTGTCGATGCATGCGGCGTCCGAATACGCCAACAACCCAGCGGCACTGGCGCGCTGCAAGGCGGACATCGCTGCGGCCGACATCATCGTGGCGGGCATGTTGTTCCTGGAAGAACACTTTCTGCCGGTGATGGAAGACCTGGTCGCACGCCGCGACAACTGCGACGCCATGATCTGCATGGCTTCGGCCAGCGAGGTGGTCAAGCTGACACGCCTGGGCAACTTCGACATGGCCAAGCCGGCTAGCGGCCCGATGGCGCTGCTGAAGAAGCTGCGCGGCAACAAGGAAAAGAACTCCACCGGCGGTGCGGCCCAGATGAAGATGCTGCGTCGCATTCCGCAGATGCTGCGCTTCATCCCCGGAACGGCTCAGGACGTTCGCGCCTATTTCATGACCATGCAGTACTGGATCGGTGGCTCCGACGAGAACATGCTCAATCTCGTGCGCCACGTGGTCGACCGTGGCGCGGATGGCCCTCGCCGGGTGCTGCGTGGTCTCACCAAGGTCCAGCCGCCCGTCGATTACCCAGAGGTCGGCGTTTATCACTCGCGCATGCCCGGACGCTTTGCGCACGAGGCCGAGTCGCTGCCCAAGCCGCCCCTTGGCGGCCAGAGCGGCACCGTGGGCGTGCTGTTGCTGCGCTCTTATTTGCTGTCGAACAATGCCGGTCACTACGACGGTGTGATCGCCGCGCTTGAAGCGCGCGGAATGCGCGTGATTCCCGCATTTGCCGCCGGGCTCGATTCGCGCCCCGCCATTGACCAGTTCTTCAAGAAGGACGGCCGCGTGATCGTTGATGCGGTGGTGTCGCTGACCGGCTTCTCGCTGGTCGGAGGTCCCGCCTACAACGATTCCAAGGCCGCTGCAGATGTGCTGGCAGACCTGGACGTTCCTTACGTGTCGGCCAACCCGGTCGAGTTTCAAACGCTGGACCACTGGGGCGGTTCGGATCGTGGCCTGATGCCGGTGGAAAGCACCATCATGGTGGCCATCCCCGAGCTCGATGGGGCCACCGGACCGATGGTGTTTGGTGGTCGTCCTGGAGCGCCCGGAGTGACCTGCACCGGCTGTCACCACGCCTGCACCTTCAAGCCCACCGACTCGGCTCAGGACATGCAGTCGTGCCCGGAGCGCGCGCTGATGCTCGCTGCACGCGTGACCAAGCTGGTGGCCTTGCGTCGCAGCGAACGCTCGCAGCGCAAGGTGGCTGTTGTCATCTTCAATTTCCCGCCCAACGCCGGCAACATCGGCTCGGCCGCCTACCTGTCGGTGTTCGAGTCGATGTTCCACACCCTGACAGCCATGAAGGCAGAGGGTTACACGGTCGACATGCCGCAAAGCGTGGATGAACTGCGTGATGACGTGCTCAAGGGCAATGCGCAGCAGCACGGCACCGACGCCAATGTGCACGCGCTGATTTCGGCGAGCGACCACGTTCGGCGCGAGCGCTGGCTGACCGAGATCGAGGCGCAATGGGGTCCGGCACCGGGTCGCCAGCTCAGCAATGGCAGTTCGATCTTCGTGCTGGGCAAGCAGTACGGCAATGTACTGATCAGCGTGCAGCCTGCGTTCGGCTACGAAGGCGATCCGATGCGGTTGCTGTTCGAAAAAGGTCTCTCGCCAACGCACGCCTTCTCGGCTTTCTACCGTTATCTGCGTGAAGACTTCAAGGCGCATGCGGTGCTGCACTTCGGCACGCACGGCGCGCTCGAGTTCATGCCCGGCAAGCAAAGCGGCATGAGTGGCACCTGCTGGCCAGACCGTCTCATCGACGATCTGCCCAACATCTATCTCTACGCCTCCAACAACCCATCCGAAGGCGCCATCGCCAAGCGCCGCTCCGGTGCCACGCTGGTCAGCTACCTCACCCCGCCGGTGAGCCAGGCCGGTCTGTACCGCGGGCTCAATGACCTCAAGAGTTCCATCGATCGCTGGCGCAGCATGGAGCGCAACGCTGCGGATCGCGCTGAAGTCGCCGCGCTGATCCAGTCGCAAGCGGCCGAACTCGATCTGGCCGAAGCCGAGCCGCTGTGGGTGCTGTCGCCTGACGATGCCTCGTCGATCGCCGTCGACGTGCGTGTGACGAAGCTGTCCGAGCAGATGCTGGAGATGGAATACACGCTGATTCCGCATGGCCTGCATGTGACCGGCCGCGCTGCCACCGAAGCCGAGCGCGTCGACATGCTGGTGTCGGTGGCTGATGCATCGCATGGTCTGCATGTGGAGCGTGCGGCCATCGAGGCGCTGGTCGCCGGTCGCAGCGTCGAGCAAGTGCTTGATCTGGCTGGGATGCCCCGCGATGACGCCTCACGCGACATGATCACAGAGCTCGCCGGCATGGACAAGATCCTGGCCGAAGAGACCGAAGTGGCTGGCCTGTTGCGAGCCCTCGATGCGCGCTTCATTCGCCCGGCGCCGGGTGGCGACATCCTGCGCACACCTGAGGTGCTGCCCACCGGCCGCAACATCCACGGTTTCGATCCGTTCCGCATCCCCAGCAACTTTGCCGTGAAGGATGGCGCCAATCAGGCAGAACTGCTGCTGCAGCGTCACATGGCCGATGGCAATCCGTTGCCCGAGTCGATCGCCATGGTGCTGTGGGGCAGCGATAACCTCAAGAACGAAGGCGCGCCGATTGCCCAGGCGCTGGCGCTCATGGGTGCGCTGCCGCGGTTTGACAGCTACGGCCGCATCGCTGGTGCGTCGCTGATACCGCTTGAAAAACTGGGCCGCGCTCGCGTCGATGTGGTGATCACCCTGTCGGGCATCTTCCGCGATCTGATGCCGCTGCAGATCAAGCTGCTGGCCGAGGCTGCCTTCCTCGCTGCATCGGCAGCCGATGAACCCCTCGAGATGAACCACATCCGTCGCCACGCCCTGGCCTACCAGCAAGAGCACGGCTGCACGCTGGAGATCGCCTCGCTGCGTGTCTACGGCAACGCAGAAGGCGCCTACGGCTCCAACGTGAACAACCTGGTCGAAAGCAGCAAGTGGTCCGATGAGGGCGAACTGGCCGAGACCTACTCGCGCCGCAAGGGCTTTGCGTACGGTCGCACGGGTCGTGCGGTGCAGCAGTCGGCACTGATGCAAAGCGTGCTCGCCAACGTGCAGCTCACCTACCAGAACCTCGATTCGGTCGAGTTGGGCGTGACCACCGTCGACAACTACTTCGACACGCTGGGCGGCATCACCCAGGCAGTGAAAGTGGCCAAGGGTGGTGAGGCGCCGCCGGTCTACATCGGCGACCAGACCAAGGGCGACGGCGCTGTTCGCACACTGCGCGAGCAGGTGGCCCTCGAGACCCGCACCCGCATGCTCAACCCCAAGTGGTACGAGGGCATGCTGGAACACGGCTACGAAGGCGTGCGTCAGATCGAAGTGCATGTCACCAACACCATGGGCTGGTCCGCGACCACCGGGCAGGTACAGCCTTGGGTCTACAAGCAGCTGACCGAGACCTTCATGCTGGACCCCGAGATGCGTGAGCGTCTGGCCAAGCTGAACCCGACCGCCTCTGCGCGAGTCGCCAACCGACTGATCGAAGCGTCAGAGCGCAACTACTGGCAGCCCGACCCCGAGACCCTTGAGGCCTTGAGGCGCGCTGGCGAAGAACTCGAAGACCGCCTTGAAGGTATTTACGAAGGAGTAAACGCATGAGCACAACCACAGTCCCCATCCCTGACATCAAGAGTCCCGGCGTCAGAAAGAACCTCAGGCTCGATGGCGAGGGCAGCGTTCAGGTTGAACTCGACCCCAATATGAAGATCGGCAATGCCAAGGTCTTTGCGATCTACGGCAAGGGCGGCATCGGCAAGAGCACGACCTCGAGCAACCTGTCGGCCGCCTTTTCGAAGCTCGGCAAGCGGGTGCTGCAAATCGGCTGCGATCCCAAGCACGACTCGACCTTCACGCTGACCAAGAAGATGCTGCCCACCGTCATCGACGTGCTGGAGACGGTCGACTTCCATGCCGAAGAACTGCGCGTCGAAGACTTCGTCTTCCCCGGCTACAACGGCGTGATGTGCGTCGAAGCGGGCGGTCCGCCAGCTGGCACCGGCTGTGGCGGCTATGTGGTCGGCCAGACCGTCAAGCTTTTGAAAGAGCACCACCTGCTCGAAGACACCGACGTGGTGATCTTCGACGTGCTGGGCGACGTGGTGTGCGGCGGCTTTGCGGCGCCGCTGCAGCACGCGGATCGTGCGCTCATCGTCACGGCCAACGACTTCGACTCGATCTTCGCGATGAACCGCATCGTGCAGGCCATCGGCGCCAAGGCCAAGAACTACAACGTGCGACTGGGCGGGGTGATCGCCAACCGCAGCCGCGAGACCGATCAGATTGACAAGTACAACGCGCAGATCGGCCTGAAGCTGGCCGCGCACTTCCCTGATCTGGACGTGATCCGTCGCAGCCGCCTGAAGAAATCCACCCTCTTCGAGATGGAGTACTCGCCCGAACTCGAGGCGGTGCAAAAGGAATACATGCGCCTGGCTGCCTCGTTGTGGCTGGGCACCGAGCCGATGAACGCCGTGCCCATGAAAGACCGCGACATCTTTGATCTGCTGGGCTTCGATTGAATCCCGCCGACAACACAACGGACAACCGAATGGACACCGTCAGCTACACCGAGCGTCGCAGCAAGATCGAGGACTACTTCGATCGCACCGCGGTTCAGGCCTGGGCCAGGCTCACCTCGGACGCGCCCGTGGGGCGCATCCGCGCCACGGTACGCGCCGGCCGCGATCGCATGCGCAACACCCTGCTGGACTGGTTACCCGCCGACATGACCGGCATGCGGCTGCTCGATGCCGGCTGCGGCACTGGCGCGCTGGCGGTCGAGGCGGCGCGGCGCGGCGCTCAGGTGCTGGCGATCGACCTGTCGCCCACGCTGGTTGATCTGGCACGCGACCGTCAACCCGCCGAGTTGACCAGCGAGCACAGCGTGGGTCGCATCGACTTCCGTTCGGGCGACATGCTCGATGCAGCGCTGGGTGAATTCGACTATGTGGTGGGCATGGATTCGCTCATCCACTACCAGACGCAAGACGCAGTTCGCGTGATCGCCGGCCTGACCGAGCGCACCCGCAAGGGTCTGCTGTTCACCTATGCCCCGAGCAACCCGGCTCTGATCATGTTCCGGGCGGTGGGCCGCCTGCTGCCTCGCAGCGATCGTGCGCCGTGGATCGAGCCCGTGGCCGAATCGAAGCTCTACCGACTGCTGGACACTGATGCGTCCTTCAAGGGCTGGCAACGCGGTCGCACCCAGCGGATCTCCAGCGGTTTTTACACCTCGCAGGCGTTGGAGCTGATTCGCAAATGAATCTCCTTGGCCCTTTCAGGATCCGCGCCGAACAGTGGCGCAAACTGACTCCTGAGCTCCTGCCGTTTGCCGATGCGGCCACGGGTGATCTGCCGCTCGGCCGGCTGCTTCGCCTGTCGCTGTTCCAGGTGACGGTGGGCATGGCCAGCGTGCTGCTCGTGGGCACGCTCAACCGAGTGATGATCCTCGAGATGGGCATGGCGGCCTGGATCGTGTCGCTGATGGTTGCGCTGCCTTTGCTGTTCGCGCCATTTCGCGCGCTGGTGGGGTTCAAGTCAGACACCCACCGCTCGGTGCTGGGCTGGAAGCGCGTGCCCTACATCTGGATCGGGTCGTGGCTGCAGTTTGCCGGCTTCGCGATCATGCCGTTCGCACTGATCTTGCTGTCTGGCGACTCCAACTTCGGACCTTGGCTCGGGCAGGTCAGCTCGGCGCTGGCCTTCTTGCTGGTGGGCGCAGGCTCGCAAATCACCCAGACCGCAGGTCTGGCGCTGGCCACCGATATCGCCCCTGAAAAATCGCGCCCGCGCGTGGTGGCGCTGATGTACGTGATGCTGTTGCTCGGCATGGTGGTGAGCAGCCTGGTGTTTGGCGCCTTGCTGGCTGACTTCAGCCAGGTGCGGCTGATCAAGGTGGTTCAAGGTGCCGCCGCCGTGACCCTGGTGCTGAACCTGATCGCGATGTGGAAGCAGGAAGTGCGAAACCCGCAGGCCACATCGCCGCGCATTCCACAGCCCGACTTCGCCACGAGCTGGAGATCCTTTGCCGGCCAGGGCCGGACCATGCGCTTCATGCTGGCCGTGGGGCTGGGCACCGCCGCATTCAACATGCAAGACATCATCCTCGAGCCGTATGGCGGCGAAATCCTGGGCCTGAGCGTGGGCTCCACGACCACCCTCACGGCGCTGCTGGCCGGTGGAGCGCTGGCAGCTTTTGCGCTCGCGGCGCGGTGGCTGGGGCGCGGCCTGGATCCCCACCGTCTGGCCGCCTTGGGTCTGCTGATCGGGGTGGTGGCCTTCTCGGCCGTGGTGTTCGCCGCCCCCTTGAATTCGCCCGCCCTGTTTCGAACGGGAGCCTGCCTGATCGGCCTGGGTGGTGGACTGTTTGCCGTCAGCACCCTGATCGCAGCGATGAACCTTGAAAGGCCGGGACAGATCGGGCTCGCGCTGGGCGCCTGGGGTGCGGTGCAAGCCACTGCGGGCGGCATGGCGGTGGCCATCGGTGGGGCATTGCGCGATATCGCGTCGAGCCTGTCTTCGCACGGTCTGCTGGGATCTGCACTCACCGACCCTTCGGTGGCCTACAGCATCGTCTATCACCTGGAAATCGTTTTGTTGTTCGCCACGCTGGTCGTCATCGGCCCGCTGGTTCGTTTCGCCGCGGAGCCTCAACGTCCGCAAGTCAAGTTTGGCCTGGCCGAGTTCCCCGGCTGAGGTCGTTAGCAAGTCAAAAAGAGGAGATCACATCATGGGCACTGGCGCAATCACCGGCTACATCGACGTAGCGCAAATCGTTCTTTACATCTTCTGGATCTTTTTCTTCGGTCTGGTGTATTACCTCCAGATGGAGAGCAAACGCGAAGGTTTCCCGCTGGAAACGGTGCACCCCTGTGGCGCCACCGATTACAGCGACGGCTTCGTGATGACGCCCACGCCAAAGACATTCCTGCTTGAGCACGGCGAAGAGGTCTCCTACCCGAACGACAAGGTCTCGCCCCAGACGCTGCATGCACAGCCGCTTTATCGCTACGCTGGATCGCCGCTGGTGCCCACTGGCAATCCAATGCTCGACGGCGTGGGCCCTGGCGCCTATGCCGACCGTGCCGATATCCCCGACGCCATGTGGCACGGCGAAGCGAAGATCGTTCCGCTGCGAGTGGCCGAGGGCTATGGGGTGGCGGCCAATGACGTCGACCCGCGTGGCTTGCCCGTGCTGGGCGCCGATGATGAGGTGGGCGGCACCGTGGTCGATCTGTGGATCGACAAGATGGAAATGATGTTCCGCTACCTCGAGGTGGCAGTGAACGTCGATGGTGTGCAACGCAACGTGCTGCTGCCGATGAACTTCTCGCGCATCAACAGCGAACGCGTCAAGGTGCATTCGATCATGAGCCACCAGTTTGCGCGAGTGCCCGGCACCCGCAGCCCGGTTCAGATCACCATGCTCGAAGAAGAAAAGGTGATGGCCTATTACGGTGCCGGAACGCTCTACGCCGAGCCGTCGCGTCAGGAGTCACTGGTATGAAGGTCAACTACGACGGCCACGAGCACGAGCATGAGCTCGAGCCGGCGTTTGGCCTTCCCGAGCCCCTGCCGTCCAATGAAAAAATCCTCTGGCAAGGATCGCCGGACTGGCGCGTCCTGGCACGCCGGGTGTTTTTTCTGCGCACCTTGACCATTTATTTCGTGGCCATCCTGGCCATTCGCGGAACGCTGGTTCTGGTCGACGGCGGCACCGCCATGGCTGCGCTGAAGGCTGTGCTGCTGGTGGCACCACTGGCCGTGCTCGCCTTGGGCACTTTGCTCGGTGTGGCCATCATGACGGCACGCACAGCCGTTTACACCATCACCAACAAGCGCGTGGTCATGCGCATCGGAATCGTTCTGAACGTCACCTTCAACCTGCCGTTCAAACGCATCGCCTCGGCGGGCATGAATGACACCGGCAACGGAACCGGAGACATCACGCTGGCGTTGGCGGGCGATGACAAGATCGGCTTCGTTCATCTGTGGCCGCATGCCAGGCCATGGCGTCTGGCACGTCCCGAGCCGATGCTGCGCTGCGTGCCGCAGGCCAAAGAGGTCGGCCAGATCTTGTCTCGCGCATGGAGCGCATCGACAGGGTTGGCCATCAGCACTGCACTGCAGGCCGATGCTGGCTCAGCTGCCGACCCGGTGCGGCCCATCGCCGCTTCGGCTGCGCCAACCGCCTCGGGCAGGGTGTCTTCGTGGCTGGGTCGCGGCGATCGCCGCGACTCCGGTATGACGCAGGGAGCTTGAACATGAGCGCTGCCGTGGTCGACCCTGTATTGCCCCGCCGCGCGCTGTTTGCCATCGGCGCGGTGCTGCTCGTCACGGTGCTGGGCGTGGCATCGGTGCGTTTGTCGGGCACCGACATCAGCACGCCGGATGCGCCCGTCCTCAAGATGCGCGAGCTGCGCTTCGAAGACCGAGCCGACGGCAGCGTGGACGTGATCGACGCGCCCAGCCAGCGCGTCATCCACAACATGACCGGAGAGAACGGTTTTTTTCGCGGCTCGCTGCGTGGCCTGGCCCGCGAGCGCAAGCGCAACGGATTTGGCCCCGAGCAGCCTTTCCAGCTGATCGGCCACGCCGATGGTCGGCTCACACTGCTCGACCCCATGACAGGTACGCGCGTGGACCTGGGCTCCTTCGGCCCGACCAACGCGGGGGTATTTGTCCGTTTTCTTGATGACGCGCCCGCCGAGCGCTGACACGAACCCAGACATTTGACACGGAGCCAGACATGACCACGATCGCCGAACGCGCGCCGAACGAATCGACCACCACCGCGCTTCAAAACACCATCCTGACACCGCGCTTTTACACCACCGACTACGACGCGATGGACCGCGTGGACGTGTCTTCGGTTCGTGCCCAGTGGGACACGTTGATGGCCGAATTCCGAGCCGATGTGAACGGTGATCACTTCCAGCGGCCGGCCGACATGATGGCCAATTACGCCGGTCTGCCGCCGCCCCTGCTCAAGGAATTCACCGAATTCATGATCAGCTCGGTCACCTCAGAGTTCTCGGGCTGCGTGCTGTACACCGAGATGAAAAAGCGCGTCACCAACCCGGACGTGAAGGAACTGATGTCGCTGATGGCGCGTGATGAGAGCCGTCACGCGGGCTTCATCAACCAGTGGCTGAAAGACTTCGGCGTTGGCGTCGATCTGGGCTTTTTGGTCAAAGCCAAGAAGTACACCTACTTCCGTCCGAAGTTCATCTTCTACGCCACCTACCTGTCGGAAAAGATCGGGTATGCGCGCTACATCGCGATCTACCGTCAGGTCGAAAAGCACCCCGAACTGTGCTTCCACCCCATCTTCAAGTGGTTCGAGCGTTGGTGCAACGATGAATTCCGCCACGGCGAAGCCTTCGCCTTGCTCATGCGCTCAGACCCCAAATTGCTGACCGGCGTCAACAAGCTGTGGATCCGTTTCTTCGTGCTGGCGGTGTACGCCACCATGTACGTTCGTGACCACCAGCGGCCAGAAATGCATGCCGCGATGGGCCTCAATCCGACCGAGTACGACTACCAGGTGTTTCGCATCACGTCCGAGATCACCAAGCAGGTGTTCCCGCTCACGCTCAACACCGATGACCCTCGATTCCGCGCGGGGCTTGAGCGGCTGCGTCTGACGTCAAATGCCATCGATGCAGCCCGAGCGCAGGGTGGTTTGATCGGTGGCATCAAGCGCATTGCCCTGAGTGCTGTTGCGGGCGCCACCTTCGTACGCCTTTACTGCCTGCCTGTCGAAGCCAACGCCTTGCCAGTCAACATTCGGGTCGTTCCCGCTTGGTAAAGACCGTCGCACTGGCGGCCTTCAAGAAGTTCGACACGCCATGAGCCAGTACGCGCTGCCCCTGATCTTCACGCTGTTCATCTGGTGGTTCAGCACGGGCGCGATCCTGTTTCTCAACGGGCTGCCGAGCCGCACTTTCAAGTGGACGATGCTGGGCACGAGCGTGGTTCTGGTGGCGGCACTGGCCGGACTGGGCCTCACCCGCGACGACACCACCGTGGGCGGTGCCTATCTGGCTTTCACCAGTGGCGTCATGGTCTGGGCCTGGCAGGAAGTGGCCTTCTTGCTGGGCTATGTGACCGGCCCCCGGCGCACACCCTGCCCGCCCGAGTCATCAGGCTGGGAGCGAGCCGGTTACGCCTTCATGGCGGTGATGCACCATGAACTGGCCCTTGTCGGCCTTGGATTGGCCGTGGTCGCGCTGACATGGGGTGGCGAGAACCCCACCGGTCTGTGGACTTTCATGATCCTGTGGGTCATGAGGCAAAGCGCCAAGCTCAATGTCTTCCTCGGCGTGCGCAACCTCAACGAGGGTTTTTTGCCCACCCACCTGAAGTACCTGCAGACCTACTTCACCCGGCGCGCGATGAACCGGTTGTTTCCGGTGTCCGTGATCGTCTCGACCGTCGTGGCAGCGATGATCTGGCAAGCGGCAACGGTCACCGGCATCACCGCATTCGATGCCACGGCGCTGACCTTCGCTGCCACGCTGCTCACGCTGGCGGTGCTGGAGCACTGGTTCATGGTGCTGCCGCTGCCATTTGAAGTCATGTGGAACTGGGGACTGAAATCCCGGGGATGACCCAGGCCGACGGCTTGGGCCGGCAAGCTGGGCAGTCGTCAGCTTGCCATCAGACCAGGCGTCCCACCTCCTGTTGACGCAGCCTCAGGCACGCCGGACGCCACCCGTCCGAACGCACCTGCGACGGTCATCACTCAGCTGTCGCGCGACGCCTTCTTGCGGTCGCTTTCACGCAGGTGGCGCTTGCGCACGCGGATCGACTTCGGCGTGATCTCGACCAGTTCGTCGTCGTCGATGAACTCCACGCCGTACTCGAGCGTGAGATCGATCGGCGGCGTGATCTTGATCGCGTCTTCCTTGCCGCTGACGCGGAAGTTGGTCAGCTGCTTGGTGCGCGTGGCGTTGACCACCAGGTCGTTATCGCGGCTGTGGATGCCGACGATCATGCCCTCGTAAACAGGATCGTTGGGCTTGACGAACATGCGACCACGGTCGTCAAGCTTGCCCAGCGCGTAGGTGAAGATCTCGCCAGCATCCATGCTGATCAGCACGCCGTTCTTGCGCCCGGCGATCTCGCCCTTGTGCGCCTCGTAGCCATCAAAGATGTTGCTGATCAGACCTGACCCGCGGGTGAGGTTCAGGAATTCGTTGGTAAAACCGATCAGGCCACGCGCCGGGATGCGGTATTCCAGACGCACGCGACCGCGGCCATCGGGTTCCATGTTCACCAGCTCGCCCTTGCGCTCGCCCAAAGCCTGCATCACGCCGCCCTGATGGGTCTCTTCCACGTCGGCGGTAACCAGTTCGATCGGCTCATGCTTTTCGCCGTTCACGTCGCGGAACACCACACGCGGCTTGCTCACGGCCAGCTCGTAGCCCTCGCGGCGCATGTTCTCGAGCAAGATGGTCAGGTGCAGTTCACCACGGCCCATGACCTCGAAGATGCCGTCCTCGTCGGTCTCGCTCACGCGCAGCGCGACGTTGGATTGCAGTTCCTTTTGCAGACGATCCCAGATCTGGCGGCTGGTGACGTACTTGCCTTCACGACCGGCCAGCGGGCTGGTGTTCACGCAGAAATTCATGGTCAGCGTGGGTTCGTCCACCTTGAGCATGGGCAGCGGTGCCGGGTTGGCCGGATCGGTGACGGTCACGCCGATGCCGATCTCGTCGATGCCGTTGATCAGCACGATGTTGCCCGGGCCGGCCTCGGTGACCTGCACACGGTCCAGACCCTGGAAGGTGAGCACTTGGTTAATGCGGCCGTTGACGCTCTTGCCGTCGGAGCCTTCCATCACTGCCACGTTCATGCCCGGCTTGATCGTGCCCTGGCTGATGCGGCCCACGCCAATGCGACCCACGAAGGTGGAGTAATCGAGCGCCGAGATCTGCAACTGCAGCGGTGCATCGGCATCGCCGCTTTGTGCCGGCACGCAGCGCAAGACGGTGTCGAACAAGGCCGACATGTCAGGGCCCCACTGCTCGCCCGGCGCGCCTTCTACCAGCGACGACCAGCCGTTGATGCCCGAGGCGTAGACCACGGGAAAGTCGAGTTGCTCGTCGTTGGCGCCCAGCTTGTCGAACAGGTCGAAGGCGGCGTTGACCACCGCGTCGGGCTTGGCGCCCGGCTTGTCCACCTTGTTCACCACCACGATGGGCTTGAGGCCCAGCGCCAGCGCCTTCTTGGTCACGAAGCGCGTTTGCGGCATCGGGCCTTCCTGCGCGTCAATCAGCAGCACCACGCCGTCGACCATCGACAGCGCGCGCTCCACCTCGCCACCGAAGTCGGCGTGGCCCGGGGTGTCGACGATGTTGATGTGCGTGTCTTTCCAGCTGACGGCGCAGTTCTTGGCCAGGATGGTGATGCCGCGCTCGCGCTCGATCGCATTGCTGTCCATCACGGTGTCGACCACTTTTTCGTGCTCGGCGAAGGTGCCGCTTTGGCGCAGCAGTTGGTCGACCATCGTGGTCTTGCCATGGTCCACGTGGGCGATGATGGCGATGTTGCGGATTTGTCGGGTCATGCTGGTTCTGCTTTCACTGGTACTGATGTCTGAAAAAGATCAAAGGCCTGCCGCGGCTTGTGGTTGACGATCGCCACGCGCGGCAACCGCTGGGACGTCGAGAAGGCCTTGCACCTCCAGCGGGCTCAGGAGCCTGGTGGAAATCAACTCGCCGCCTGCGATGTGTCCGCTGCCCAGAAACGCCCTGGACTGCGGACCATAGACCCGCACACGCGGGGTGTCGGGCAAGGAAAGACGCCGGCGCACGCCACTGAGAAAACGACCCGCCCCCTCGTCATCGAGGCGAATCACCGGCCAGTCCGCAATCAGGCTGTCTGCGGCGAGCAGCAATTCATCTCGTTGCGCTTCGGTCATGTCGGACAGTGCCTCCAGCGTCTGCGCACCGGCCAGTGTCAAAGGACCACTGCCCGTGCGTCGCAGGCCAGCCAGATGGGCGCCGCAACCCAACAGCTTGCCAATGTCCTCGGCCAGCGTGCGGATGTAGGTGCCCTTGCTGCACAACACGTCGATCGTCCATTCGTCGACGCAGTCATGCTGTGGCTGTGGATGTTGGCCGCTGACGATGTCGATCCGATGAATCGTGACGCGCCGCGGCTCGCGCTCGAGTTCGATGCCGGCGCGGGCATATTCGTAGAGCGGCTTGCCATCGCGCTTCAAAGCCGAGTGCATGGGTGGCACCTGATCGATCTGTCCGGTGAGCTTCGCGCAAGCGGCTTGCACGTCGGCCGGGCTCACGTGCACCGTGCAACGCTGCAGCACCTCGCCCTCGGCGTCGCCGGTGGTGGTGGTGACACCGAGCTTGATCCTGGCCAGATAGCGCTTGTCCGCCTCGAGGCCGACCTGTGAAAACTTGGTCGCTGCGCCAAAACACAGCGGCAACAGCCCTGTGGCCAGCGGGTCCAGCGTACCGGTATGGCCGGCCTTTTCGGCACGGTAAATCCGCTTGGCGCGCGTCAATGCGTCTTGACTCGACAGGCCGAGCGGCTTGTCGAGCAGCAACACGCCGTGCACCGCACGGCGCGCGATGCGCACGGGCCTCACTCCTTGGCTCGCGTGGCGTTGGCCTGCGCGATCAAAAGGTTCAACTCCGCCGCACGCTCGGTGGTTCGGTCGAAGTGAAAGTGCAGTGTCGGCACGGTGTGAATCTGCAGGCGTTTGAACAGGCCATTGCGCAAGAACCCCGCCGCCTCGTTCAGCGCGATCTCACATTCGTTCGGATCGCCCACCAGCACCGAGAAAAAGATCTTGGCGTGCGCATAGTCGGGCGTGACCTCCACGGCGTGGAGCGTGACCATGCCGATGCGGGGATCTTTCAGGTCGCGGATGAGATCGGCCACATCGCGCTGGATCTGGTCGGCCACACGGAAACCGCGGTTGGGAATCGAACGCTTGTGCTTCATCTTGATCGGTGGCCGGCCGCAAGGGCACGCTGCGAGGCGCTCCGTGGCGCGCGACTCACAGCGTTCGAGCCACTTCCTTGACCTCGAAGAACTCCAACTGGTCCAGCTCGGCGATCTCGTTGTAGTTCTTGAGCTTGATGCCGCACTCGAAACCAGAGGCCACTTCACGCACGTCGTCCTTGAGTCGGCGCACCGACTCGACTTCGCCGGTGTAGATCACCACGTTGTCGCGCAACAAACGGAAGCGTGCACCACGACGCACCAAACCGGCGGTGACCATGGAGCCCGCCACGGTGCCGATCTTGGATGCCACGAACACCGTGCGGATCTCGGCGGTGCCGATGATCTCTTCGCGCTGTTCCGGCGCCAACATGCCAACCATCGCGGCCTTCACATCGTCGACCGCGTCGTAGATGATGTTGTAGTAGCGGATATCGACGCCGTTGTGCTCTGCCAGCTTGCGTGATCCTGCATCCGCACGAACGTTGAAGCCGATGATCACCGCCTTGGACGCAATGGCCAGGTTCACATCGCTCTCGCTGATGCCACCCACGGCACCGTGCACCACCTGCACCTTGACCTCGACGGTGCTGAGCTTGAGCAGCGAAGTGGCCAGCGCCTCTTGCGAACCCTGCACATCGGCCTTGATGATGAGCGCCAAGCTCTGAGCCTCGCCCTGACCCATGTTCTCGAACATGTTCTCCAGCTTGGCCGCTTGCTGCTTGGCCAGCTTCACATCGCGGTACTTGCCCGAGCGGAAGGTGGATATCTCGCGCGCACGGCGCTCATCAGCCATCACGATGAACTCGTCGCCGGCTTGCGGCACTTCGGTCAGACCTTGAATCTCGACCGGAATCGATGGGCCCGCCTCGGTGGCGGCCTTGCCGTTTTCGTCCAGCATGGCCCGCACACGTCCATAGGTCGAACCGGCCAGCACCACATCACCGCGCTTCAGGGTGCCTGACTGCACCAGCACGGTAGCCACCGGACCACGGCCCTTGTCGAGCTTGGCTTCGATCACCAGGCCCTTGGCCATGCTCGCCTTTGCGGCGGTGAGTTCCAGAACCTCGGCCTGCAACAGCACCTGCTCGAGCAATTCATCAATGCCCTGGCCGGTCTTGGCCGACACTGGCACGAAGGGAGACGGTCCACCGAACTCTTCGGGCACGACTTCTTCGGCCACCAGTTCGCTCTTGAGTCGCTCGAGGTTGGCACCCGGCTTGTCGATCTTGTTCATCGCCACCACCAGCGGGACACCGGCGGCCTTGGCGTGGGAAATGGCTTCCTTGGTTTGCGGCATCACGCCGTCATCGGCAGCCACCACCAGAATCACGATGTCGGTGGCCTTGGCGCCGCGAGCTCGCATGGCCGTGAATGCCGCGTGACCCGGAGTGTCGAGGAAGGTGATCATGCCGCGCGGCGTGTCCACGTGATACGCGCCAATGTGCTGCGTGATCCCGCCAGCTTCGCCTGCCGCCACACGAGCGGTGCGGATGTAATCGAGCAGCGATGTCTTGCCATGGTCCACGTGGCCCATCACGGTAACCACCGGCGCGCGTGGCAGCAATTCGTGCTTGGCATCGAGCTCGACATCCTCTTCGAGGAAGGCATCGGGATCATCAAGCTTGGCCGCAAAGGCGGTGTGGCCCATTTCCTCGACCAGGATCATGGCCGTTTCCTGGTCCAGCTGCTGATTGATGGTGACCATCTGACCGAGCTTGATCAACTGCTTGATGACCTCGGAGGCCTTCACGCTCATCTTGTGAGCCAGATCGGCCACGCTGATGGTTTCTGGCACGTGAACTTCCTGGACTTGCTGCTCTGCTGGCGCCACAAAGGTCGACACCGACCCGTCAGATCGCTCGCCGCGACGACCGCCGCGCGGTGCGCGCCAGCCGGGCCGAGCGCCACCCGGGGCATCGTTGCGTGCTTTCAGGCCGCGCTTCTTGGCCGCATCGTCGGCCCAGCTCGAAGACAACTTTTCCGACTTGACCGACTTCTTGTCGCCGGGCTTGGCCACAGTTGCGGCGGGTGCCCCTGGAGCGGCGGCTGGCTTGTGGATGGTTCCCTTGATGCCTTCCTTGCCGGCTTCGGGCTTGGCGGGCTCTTCGGGTGGCTTGGGCGGCACCGCAGATTTCTTGGGCGCGGACATCATCGCGCGAATGGCCGAGGCCTCGTCTTCGGCCGCCTTGCGGCGCTTGGCCAGATCGATGGCTCGCTGCTTGTCTTCGTCGACGAAATCAGCGGCCTTGATCACACGAAGCACGGGCTTGGCAGGTTCGATGACAGCAGGCGCCTCCTGCGCAGCGGGTGCCGCAGGCTTGTCGGCAGGATCTCCAGCGGCCGCTGCGCGTGCGGCCTCTTCAGCAGCAGCGGCTGCCGCTGCGGCCGCCTTTTGCGCTTCAGCGCGAGCCAAGGCTTCGGCGGCCTGGCGCTCGGCGAGCTCGGCTTCTTCGCGCAGGCGCTGACGCTCGGCGAGCTCGGCTTCTTGCTGACGCAGCAACTCAGCTTGCGCTTGCGCTTGCTGCTCGAGTCGCTGCAGCTCTTCGGTGTCGATCTCTGGGGTCGATGGCTCACCGGTCGAAGCCGGGGCGTCGTCACGCTTGACGAAGGTGCGCTTCTTGCGCACTTCGACCTGAATGGTTCGTGCCTTGCCGCTCGAATCGGCCTGCTTGATTTCGCTGGTCGACTTGCGCGTCAGCGTGATCTTCTTGCGCTCGACACCTGCAGTGCCATGTGAAGAGCGCAAGTAATCGAGCAACCGCTCCTTGTCGGACTCGGTCAGGGCATCGTCCGTCGAGGCCTTGCTGACCCCTGCCAACTTCAGTTGCTCGAGCAGCGCAGCAGCGGGGCGGTTCAGCTCGGCAGCGAGTTGGGCGACGGTAGTCACAGCCATTGTGGAATCCTTGGGAAACTGTCTAGCGGTATGGCGGATGCGGGCGGTGGCGTCAGGTGGTGAACCAGTGCTCACGCGCTTTCATGATCAGGGTCTTGGCCCTTTCATCGTCAACGCCAGAGATTTCGACGAGCTCGTCGACCGCAAGGTCGGCCAGATCGTCACGGGTATTCACACCGCCGGCGACCAGCCTGGAGATCAGATCAGCGTCCAGCCCGTCGAGATCGCGCAGGTCCTGGGAAACATCATTGACGTTTTCCTCTTGGGCGATTTCCATCGTCAGCAACGCGTCCTTGGCACGGGTGCGAAGCTCATTGACGGTGTCTTCGTCAAACCCTTCGATCTCGAGCATTTCCTGCATCGGGACGTAGGCCACCTCTTCGAGACTGGAGAAACCTTCGGCGATCAGGATGTCTGCGACCTCGACATCGACGTCCAGCTTGTCGACGAACAGCGTGCGCACCGAATCGCTCTCGACGGTCTGCTTGGCAGACGACTCTTCGGCGGTCATGATGTTGATGCGCCAGCCCGTCATCTCGGAGGCGAGCCTCACGTTTTGACCGCCACGGCCGATGGCGATCGCAAGGTTTTCCTCGTCGACCACC
>CAMCNE010000028.1 GCA_945875935.1 Bordetella parapertussis | reverse complement strand
CTTGCCGTCGATCAGCGTCAGGTTGCAGTCGCGCACATAGCGCACCGACTCATGGCTGAAGCGGCCGGTGCTCAGCAAGAAGCCGCCCGCCGCACGGCTGGTGACGATTTGCGCGTGAAAGTCACGCACCGCATCGGCATCCACGCGAACGGATTTCCAGTGCTTGCAGCGCACCACATAGGTCTGACGGTCCTTGCGCAGCTCAAGGTCGAGCGCGCAGTCGTCGGCCAGATCGGTGTCGGCCGGTGAAACCGCCTGATAGCCGCGAAGCTCGAAGGCGTGGCGCACGAAACGCCCCACCTCGGTGGGCCGCAGGCGGCGCAGCGCCTCGGGCGACAGGTCGGAGATGGCGACATCGCGAGGCGTTGATCGGTAGACGATGCGCACCACCACCACCAGCACGACAAAGGCGACCAGCAGCACCAGCAGCACCTGCAGCCACAGGTGCGATGGCCAGAAATCTTCCAGATCCACCGCCGGCGACCACGCCACCCACACACACAGTGCGATGAACCCCGTCAGGGCCAGCAGCATGCCGGTCCACCAGGCCGCGCCCCGGCGCACGCTGTAGTCAACCGGTTCGACAGGGTGGGGGTCCATGCGTGATCAGTCAGCCGATGAGGGTCCTATTCTTGCCTGCACGCTTGGCCTGGTACAGCGCCATGTCGGCACGCTCGAGGGCGTCCTCGATGCGCTCGCCGGGGCAGTAGGCGGTGATGCCGGCCGAGAAGGTGACAAAGATCTGCTTGTTCTCGTGCATGAAAAGCCCGCCGGTGAGCGAGCGCTGCAGCCGGGTCAGGATCTGCTGGCCTTCATCGACCGGGGTGTCGGGCAGCAGCACCACAAACTCCTCGCCGCCGTAGCGCGCCACCATGTCGGTCGGGCGCAAGGTCTTGCTGACGGTGGCGGCCAGCGCCTTGAGCGCCTCGTCGCCGGCGCTGTGGCCGAGTTCGTCGTTGAGTTTCTTGAAGTTGTCGATGTCGAGCAGCCCGATCGACAGGCCGGCGGGCTTGTCCTCGTCGGGCACATCGCCCTCGGCGCGCTGCAGCCGTGCGCATTCGATGTCGAACGCCTGCAGCAGGCCGCGGCGGTTGGCGATCTGCGTGAGCTGATCGGTGGAGACCTCGCTGGACAGCCGGCGCAACTCGCCTTCGAGCTCACCCACGCGGTTGGACAGCTCGCTGGCCCGCGCGTGCTCTTCTTCCAGGCGGTGCTGCGTCTGCGAGACCAGCAGCTGCACGGTGCGGCTTTCCTCGACCATCTCGCGCACCACGCCGGCCAGGCTCTCGAGCGTGTCGGCACTTTCGATGACGTCGGCATAGCGGCCCACGCTTTCATGGAAGCGCCCGGTTTGCGAGCCGAGTTCGCCCAGTTCGCTGAGCATGCGGTTGATCAGCAGCTTGAGCGCGTCGCGGGCGCTGTCGCGCTCAAGGCGCAACTCGGCCTGGCGGCTGCGCGTGGTGCGCAGCAGCTCGCTGACCGACTTGACGCCGCGTGCGGTGAGGCCTTCTTCGACGGTCAGCCGCATCGCATCGCACTGGCCCTGCGCCCAGCTGTCGTCCTCGGCCAGCTCGGTCAGGCTGGATGTCAATTCAAGGCACAGCCCGCTGATCTGCTCGAACAGGTGCTCGCGGTGCTGCAGCACCCAGTCGGCACGGTCGCACAGCACTTCGATTTCGCGGGCGTCTTCCGGGGTCGCACTGTCTTGGCGAAAGCGCTGCGCCGCCTGTCCGATGGCATCGGCAAGCGATCGGCTGATGGCGTCTTGCGACGGCATGGCGCGCACCACCGTGTTGCCCAGCACCACCACGGCACGCTCACCGGGCTGCGGTCCGGCAGGTGGTGCGTCTTGGCGCACGCTGCTCGCAGCCGGTGGCTCGGCAGCAGGCTTCTCGGCTCGCGCGGCCGTGGCACTGGCGGGTGTGGATGAAGGTGCGGGCGCGGCGGCAACGACATCGCCGGCTGCGCCCGGGGCTGCTGCGTCGGCGGGCTCGTCACCGGCGCCCATGGTGTCGGCTTCCCAGTTGGTGACCAGCTGACGCAAGCGCTGCTGCAGCCGCACCGAGTCACCACGGCTGCCGGCAAGCACGCGCTGCAGGCTGTCTTTCTTGCGCGCGGTGGTCCATTGCTTGCCGCCGCGCTCGACGCTGCGAACGAGGCGTTCGATCAGCGTGGCCAGCGCATCACCACCGGCTTGCGGCTCGCTGATGGCACGTTCGGCGCGCTCCCAGTCGCCATCGAGCAGCGCACTGAGGATGGCGGTGGCCGCATCACCTTCAAAGCCACGCGCGACCAGCCGCTCGAGCGTGCGCTGGGCGCGCTCTGGCAGGGACGCCGGGGGCGGGCCGCCCTGCTCGAGCTGATAGGCACGGGCGTAGTTGTCGGGGGTCGGTTCGAGCTTGTCGAGTGCCAGGCGCCGCAAGGCGGCCTTGGCGAGCTGAGCCGGCGTGTCCGAACTCAGTGGGGTGGCTGGTGAGGGGGCCGCCGCCGCACCTGCTTTCGGCGGAGGTTTCGTGATGGCCATGGATCAGTTTGCGTTGTTCGAAGCGCGTTGTGGGGTGTGTGTGGAGGCAGCGGGTGGAGACTCTCGCAGCTGCGCGGGTTCTTGCCGTGGCGCATCCCGGGCCGGCTCTTCGGTGCCTGCCGGGCCGATCCACGACGTCAGCTTGGGCAGCACGGTGTCCTTGAGCCAGGGCTCGATCTCGTCGGCCGGCTTGGGCTTGCTGAACAGGTAGCCCTGCATCACGCTGCAGCCCAGGCGGTGCAGCACTTCCATCTGGCGACGGGTTTCAACGCCCTCGGCAATCACGCGCAAACCGAGTGAGCGCGCCAGCGCAATGATGGCGGTGACCACGGCCGAGCTTTGCGGCGTCATGCCCAGATCGCGGATGAAGCCGCGGTCGATCTTCAGCTCGCTGATGGGCAG
Source organism: Bordetella parapertussis (assembly GCA_945875935.1). Taxonomy (GTDB): domain Bacteria; phylum Pseudomonadota; class Gammaproteobacteria; order Burkholderiales; family Burkholderiaceae_C; genus PBB1. The sequence continues at coordinate 22,326 of CAMCNE010000028.1, read as the reverse complement.
TGTGGTGAGATAGGCCAGCGACGAGTAGCCGGTGCCGAAGTCGTCGATCGAGATCTCGACGCCGATCTCGTTGAGCCGGTGCAGCGACGGGATGACGCTGTGCAGGTCTTTCATCAGCGAGTTCTCGGTGATCTCGAGCAGCAAGGTGTGGTGCGGCACGCCGTTTTGCACCACCGCCTCGTGAATCAGCTCGACCAGATCGCCGCGATCGAACATGCGGCTGGGCAGGTTGACGGCGATCGACTCGGAAAAACCGAAGCTGTCGACCCACACGCGCGCCTGACGGGCGGCCTCGCGGATGGCCCATTCGGAGAGCGGGCGGATCAGGCCGGTTTCTTCGGCCAGCGGAATGAAGTCGGCCGGCGGCACCAGCACGCCATTGCGCTTCCAGCGCATCAGCGCTTCGACGCCCACCATGCGTGCGGTGCGCACATCGACCTTGGGCTGGTAATGCAAGACAAGTTCATCGCGCTCGATGGCCTTGTGCAAGGCGCTTTCGAGCTCGAGCTTTTCGCGGCCCTTGCCGGCGAGCTGCGGTCGGTAAATGGCCGCGGCATTGCGGCCCTGGGCCTTGACGGCGAACATCGCCACGTCGGAGTTGCGCAGCAGGTCGGCGACGTTGGCGCCGTCGCGCGGGAACAGCGCGATGCCCACCGAAGCCGACACGAAACATTCCTGTCCGCCCACGTGGATGGGGTTGCGCATCTGCTCGAGGATGCGGTTGGCCACGACCTCGGCATCGTGCTCTTCGATCACCTCGGGCAGCAGCGCCACGAACTCGTCACCGCCAAGGCGGCACACCGCCTCGAGCGTGCGGAAGGCGCGCGCGCCCATCGAGTCGACCTGGTTGTCGCTGACCTGATCGCAGTGGCGCACGCACGAGCGCAGCCGGCGTGCGACTTCGATGAGCAACTCGTCGCCGGCAGCGTGGCCGAGCGTGTCGTTGATGATCTTGAAGCGGTCCAGGTCGATCAGCAGCAAGCCGACCTGATGGCCCATGCGCCGGGCGGCCTCGAGTGCGCGCTCGGTGCGCTCGATCAGCTGGTTGCGGTTGGGCAGGCCGGTGAGCGAATCGAAGTTCGCGAGCTGGCGGATCTTGTGTTCGGCGTTCCAGCGGTCGGTCACGTCCTGCACGATGCCGCTGTAGCCGAGCAGTTCGCCCGACTCGGTGGTCTCGGGCGAGGCCTCGAGGTGCACGATGTGAACCAGCCCGTCGGGCAGCCGCATCGGAATGTCACGGGTGAGCGGTGCGACCGTCTCGAGGGTTTCGGCAAGCATGGTGCGCTTGCCGCGTCGCTCTTCCTTGGGCAGCATGCGCACCAAGGTCCCGAAGGACAGCACCTCGTGCGGCTCGCGCTGGAACACGCGCAGCGCCTGAGGCGAAAAGTCGGGTGCACTCGAGCCGACAAGCCACTCGAAGCTGCCCATGCGCGCCAAGTCCTGCGCACGCGCCAGGCTGTTTTCGCTGCGCTCGAGCTCGATGCGCGTGCGCGACGAGCGAAGCAGGTAGCGCAGCCGGCCGTCGAGCAAGCTCCATTGGTTGGACTTGACGAAGAAGTCGGTGGCACCGACCTCGTAGGCGTGGTTGATCGAGGCGTCGTCGTCAAGACCGGTCAGCATCAGCACCGGCAACGAGGCACAGGCGGGCAACTTGCGCAGCTCGCGGCAGGTGTCAAAGCCGTCCATGCCCGGCATCAGGGCGTCGAGCACCACCACATCGGGCTGCCAGCCGGCCAGGGTGTCGAGCGCTTGCTGGCCGCTGGCCACCTCGGTGACCACAAAGCCGCGCTCGCGCAGCGCGATCGAGGTCAACAGCAAGTTGACTTCGTCGTCATCGACGAGCAGCAACCGGGGCTGCTGCGGGTCGACGCCTGCGGTATGTCGGCTCTTGTTCATGCGGTGTGCGCCACGGCTTGCAACTGCGCGGCCAAACGTCGCGCCGCATCGCGGGCGGCCACGGCTTCCACGATCATGCGCTGCACGCCATCGCCAGCCTCATCGAGCCTGGACTCGCGCGCCATGAGTTCGACCACGGCGCACTGCCGCGACAGCGCCAGCGCACCGACAGCAGCCGATGACGACTTGAGCGTGTGCGCCACCCCGTGCACGGTTTTGGTGTCGGCAGCGGCGCGGGCCTGTTCGATTTGAATCAACATGCGGTCGATCGATTTCTCAAAGACGCAGAGCAAGCGCAGCAGCAATTGGTCGCGGCCGGCGGGATCGAGCTCGCGCACGCGGCTCAGAGCCACCTCGTCCAGGCCAAAGTTGTGTGTGACTTCCATGTTCAACACCTGCCCTCGCCGATGACCGGACCCCGCCATCGCGGACTGAGCACGCAGTGTGCCCCAAGCGCACGGCACCGACCCCTGGAAGGGACGGCTCGAGTGGCATGAGAGGGGCGCAACATGGGCATGAGTTCGGGTCGTGTTTGAAAACCTGATGCGGTCGATGGGGCACCGCGGTCCATGCTGTATCGGCCAGCGCCACGGCAACTTGAATGGGCCGGCTGCCTACAATCCCCGACCATGAAATCGGGTCTCGGCCAGCCTGGGTGTGCGAGGTGCTTGATCGGCGTCCTGAACAGGCGCGGGTCGGCGCGGGCCTTGGCGACGGCGACGCTGGCGCTGGCGCTGGCATACACGACCGTGGCGGCATCGCCGGCGTCACCCCCCCCGCCCGACGCCGCTGCGACGCTGAGCACGATCGGTCTGGGTCTGGGCATCGTGCTGGGCCTGGTCTGGGTGGTGCTGCTGGCCACGGTGCTGCGTCGAAGCGAGCGGCTGCGCGCCGAGGCCGCCGAATTGCAGCAGCGCCAGGCGCGCAGCGCGGCACTCGCACGGCTGCTCGACGTGTGGCAGTGGCACACCGATGCCAGCCACCGGCTGCTGTCGATCAAGCCTCCCCGCGGCGAAGCGCCTGGCCCAACCGCTGCACACGACACCTCGGCGCTGGTGTGGGAACGCTTTTGCGGCATCGACGCCGACAGCCAGGCCGCGTGGCGCCGCAGTCTCGAGTCTCATCAACCCTGCGAAGAAGTGCGTGTCGAGATCGCCGCGGCCGCTGATGGCGTGCGGCTGGGCTGGTTGCGTGCCGTGCCCCTGCACGGCGCTTCAGGTGAATTTCTGGGCCACGTGGGCACGGTGCGCGAACAGGCTGCACCGGCCGCAGCGGGGGCATCGGCAGCCAAGCCGAGTGCGCCCTCGCTGTCAGAGCAAGACGCCGAGTCGTTCAGCTACACCGTGTCGCACGATCTGCGCGCCCCGGTGCGCGTGGTCGAGGGCTTCACCAAGATCGTCAAGGAAGACTACGGCCGGCTGCTCGACCGCGTGGGCAACGACCACCTCGACCGGGTGCTCGGGGCGGCCGCGCGCATGAACAGCATGATCGATGCGCTGCTGGCGCTGTCGCAGCTGTCTTCAAAGCCGGTGTCCAGACAACCCGTCAACCTGTCGCAGCTGGCCGGCTTCGTGGTCGATGACCTGCGCCGGCAGTGGCCGCATCACGCGGTCACCGTGCACATCGAGCCGGCCATGCACGTGCAAGGCGACCCGACGCTGCTGCGGGTGATGCTGGAAAACCTGCTGGGCAACGCCTGGAAATACACCACCAAGTGCCCGACGCCGCAGGTCTGGTTCGAACGCTGCCCCGACTCGGCCGCACCGAGCTTCAGCGTGCGCGACAACGGCGCGGGCTTTGACATGCGATACGCCGAGCGGCTGTTTGGCGTGTTCCAGCGCCTGCACAGCGCCAGCGATTTCCAGGGCACCGGCGTCGGCCTGGCCTCGGTGCGCCGCATCGTGCAAAGGCACGGCGGTGATGTGTGGGCCGAGGCCGAAGTGGGCCGCGGCGCGAACTTCTACTTCTCGATCGGCTCGCCGTCAGCTTGAGCAGCCCGTGGCGGGCCGCACGCTGTCAGTGCGCGCCCGGTGCGGCCAGCCGCTCGACGGCGTCGAGCAGGCCTTCGGCTTCGTCGTCGAGCGACCGCCCGGCACTGGTGGCCATGCGATGAAGGCGGTCGACGGCCGCTTGGCGCGTCAGTGAAAAGCGGTGCATCAAAACACCCACAGCCATGGCCGACAGCAGCGACAGGGTCTGCGCTCGCTCCATCGGCGCCAGCGGCGCGGCAGGCTGCAGATCGGACTTTTCGGACTGAGCCAGGATGCGATCGAACACCGCGTTGACTGCCGGCACGATGTGGCCGATGTCGAGCGGCTTGACCAGGTAATCGACCGCGCCGAGTTCTTGCACCTTGCGCACGGTTTCGGCGTCGGTGAAAGCCGACAGGAACATGAAAGGCGTCTTGCCGTGCTCGCGCAGATAGGCCGCCACATCGAAGCCGCTCAGGCCTTCCATGCGAATGTCGAGCAGCGCCAGATCGGGGCGGTGCTCGCGTGCCAGCAAGATGGCGTCGTCGCCGTTGTCGGTGTCGATCACCTCGAAGCCGGCTTCGCTCAGGCCGTGGGCCAGCGTGGCCAGCACCAGGCGGTCGTCATCAACCACCAGGATCTTGCACCTGCGTATGCCTGCTTTTTGCGCCACCGTCACTTGATCAACCTGCCGTTCTGATCGCCTGAAACCCTGTCGATTCTGGCTGAAAGCCCGTGGGCCGAACAGGCGACCACGATCGCCCGGCGCATATTCATGTCAAGGCAACGGCCGGCGCAGCCGACCTGGCCGCAGACACCACCGCAGGCGCGCCGATCGCCACGGTGACCAGCACGTCGTCTTGGTCCTGCTCGATGCTGAACTGCGCGCATCGGCGCGGCAGCAGCGCGCGCACCAGGCCCAGCCCTGACACACCCCCCGGCACGCGCGTGAGGTTGAAGCCCTCAGGCAGCCGCGCGCGGTTGCGAATCACGATGCGCACGCCGTCCGAGCCGCACTGCAGCTGGCAGTCGACGGCCGGCACCGGGGCGTCACCTGCCGGGTCGGCGGCCCGGTGCTGCATGGCGCTGTGCTTGACGGCGTTGGTCAGCAGCTCGTTGATGGTCAGCGCGATGGGGATGGATTCGGCCTCGGGCAGCACCCATTGCGCCGGATCGTCGCCGAGCGCCGAGAAACCGATCGCATGGCCAAAGGTGCGCTGCACCGAAGCGGCGATGGCCTCGACCACGCTGTTGACGTGCAAGGGCCCGCCGGCGCCCACCTGCAGCCCGTAGACCTGCGCGATGGCATGCACCTGGCCGACCACCTCGGCCATCGTCTCGGCCATCTCGGGCTTGCGCTTGGCGATCTGCTGCATCAGACCGGCCACACCTTGCAGGTTGTTCTTGATGCGGTGGTGCACTTCCTTGACCAGCATCTCGCGCTGCGCGATGGCAGCGTCGAACTTCGCGCGTTCGGCAGCGCGCTGCTCAGACACGTCGGTGGCCACCAGCAGCAACTGATCGGGCGGCGCACCGGGCGCGGCCAGCGGCAGGTAGCGCGCGTCCCACACCCGCTCCTCATCGTGCAGCGCGAGGCGGTATTCGCGCTGGGTGACGGCGCTGGCGCCCAAGGCCTCTTCCATGTCGGCCCGGCGCTGCGCGGCGATATCGGCGCTGAAGATTTCTTCCGGGCTGCGTCCGATGATCTGCTGCGTCGTCAGCTGCACGCTGCGCGCGGCCACCACATTGGCCTGCAGGATGCGCAGCGTGCGCGCATCGCACACGGTGATGGCCATCGGCGCGGCTTCGATGACGCGCTGCAGCGAGGCCTGGGCCTCGGCGATGCGCGCTTCGGCCTGGCGGCGGCGTTCGATGTCGAGCAGCGCGTAGGTCAGCTGGCGGCCGTGCGACTCGTGTCCGGTGACCACCGCATTGCCCACCACCCAGAACTCGCGCCCGTCGCGCGCCTTGACGCGGCACTCGAAGGTCTCGGCCTCGCCTTCGACCAGGTCGTCGAGGTAGCGGGTGCGGCTGAAGGGGTGGTCGGGCTCGGGCGTGGCCACGGTGCTGATGGGCTGGCCGAGAAAGTCGTCGAGGTCGGCGCCGAACATGCGGCGCGCCGAGCGGTTCATCCACTCGATGCCGCGCGGCCCCACCGTGACGATGCCCACCAGCACCGAGTCAAGGATGGCGCGCGTGCCCTGCGCCTGCAAGACCACCGCCTCTTCAGCACGGTGCCGCGCGTCGACGTTGACGAACGAGGTGATGACGCCACCCGAGATGTCTTCGCCCACCAGCCGCGTGCTGATCTGCACCCACACCTGGTTGCCATCGCGCTGCAGCAGCTGACGCTCGCCGAGCCAGCGGCCGCCTTCGCGCAGCGCGGCTTGCTCCTGGGCCACCAGCCGCGCGTGCTCTTGGCTGTCGCCGAACAACGCGGCCAGCGGCAGCCCTTGCAACTCCTGCGCCGAATAGCCCGCCAGTTGCGCCAGCGCGTCGTTGGCTCGCTGCAGCACGCCGTCGCGCAAGAAGGCCACGCCGACTTCGGACAGGCTGAACATCAGCTCGCGATCGCGCAGCAGCTGCTCGCTGCGCAGCTGCGTCTGGTGCTGCTCGGTGATGTCGAGCGTGACGACCGAGGTGGTGCGCTGGCCCGAGGCCAGGACGGCCGGCTCGACGCGCGTGAGCAGCCAGCGCAACCCCAGCTCGGGGTGCTCGATGGCGTAGCGCACCTCGGCGCGCTGCCCGGTGCGCAAGGCGTGCTGGAGCTGGTCGTAATCGGCCTTCGATTGCTCGACCACGATGTCGCGACTGATCGACTGCAAGTCGGCCGTGGCAGGAGCTTCGAGCAAGGACTCGCCCACCGGCGAGGCACGACCGCGGCTGACCCAGCCCGACGCCTCCTGAAAGGTGGCCAGACCCACGCCGGCGGTGTCCATCAGCGCGCCGATCTGCATTTGCGCCAGATCGCGTTCTTCCTCGGCGCTGCGGTCTTCAAGGATGGCCATGTGGCGACGCTGGCCGCTGGAAGTGATGTAGCCGCGAACCATCGCGCGCAGGCGTCGCGCACCGCCTTGCGGTTGGGGCAACCAGCCCTCGTTGACCCGCGCGGTCGCATCGGGCTGCATGGCGCTGCCCGGACCGTCTTGGCCCCAGCCGAGCAGCTCGCGCAGCGCGGGCGGTGCGCCGCTGAGCAGCGCCGGTGCCGCGCCCACCATGGCCTCGAAGGCCGGGTTGCTGTGCACCAGCAGGCCGGCATCGTCGTACAGCACCATGCCGATCGGGCTGATGTCGAACCAGTCGTCGATCTCGCGCGCCGAGCGGTCGGCACGCTCGCGCGCCACGTGCTCGGCGGTGGTGTCTTGCAGCACCGCCATCGTGAACACGCGGCCGTGCTCGTCGGTGAGTTCGCTGCGTGCCTCGCGGTACCAGCGCTCGCGGCCGTCGGCGCTTTGCAGCCGTCGGTTCGTCAAGGCGCGCTCCTTGCCGAGTGCGCTCGGGCGCTCGAAGCCATCGAGGCGGCTTTGCCGATCAGCCTCAGGCTCGAGCTGGCTCGCGTCGATGCCGATCAGGCGCTCTCGCGGGTAGCCGCTGAACGACTCGAAGGCGGCATTGACCTCGACGATGCGCCCGCGCGTGTCTTGCATCAGCGCCGGGAAGGGCGAGTCCCACAGCACATGCATGAGCTCGGCGATGACCGGGCCGGCGATGGTCGGCGGCAGCAGGGGCGCGGCACTGGGTGGCGCTTGTGCGCTGACCGATTGCAACTCGCTCCAGTGCAAGCGCAGCGCGAACAGCCCCGGCGCCAACACCTGCCAGGCGGTGCTCGCCGAGCGGCCGTCGGCCAGCAGCGCCGGCGGCGGTTGCGCCTCGACGCTGCGACGCGCCGGCCACACCGCACGCACCGCCGAATAGCCCGGAATGCGCGAACCCCCGGAAACACCCTGGATGGTCTGGGCGATCCACTCCACCAACGGCGTGCCCAGCACCGGGTGCCACTCGCGCACCGAGGTGTCGACTGCCGCAGGCAACCGTCGCAAGGCGGCGGTGTTGGCAAAGCTGACCTGCGCACGGCGGTCGAACAGCAGCACGCCTTCGCACAGGTGATCGAAGAATTGTTCGAGCGGCGGCAAGTTGGCGGTGGTGGCCATGCGCGTCACCGCCGGGCGGCTGGAGGATTCATGCACGCGAATCTATCGCGTTGTGACGGCGGCGCTTTTTCAGTCGAGCTGAGATGCCGTGGTCAGCGCGCGCAGCAGTGCGCGGTTGACTTGCCGCATGTCCATCATCAGTGCATCGGCGCAGTCGCGAATCTCGTACAGCGACTGCGACTCGATGGCGCGGGCCAGATTGAAGCACGGCACATACGGCCCGCGACCCTCGGCCAACGTTTCGTAGACGCCTTGCGGCACGGGGATGGTGCGCAGCAGCTGCGGCAACGGCTGATCGAACAGCCGATCGAGCAGCGAAAACACGCCGCAGATGAACAGCTCGTTGCGCATTTCCGCGTCGCTGCTGTCACGCGCCAGCTCTTCCATCAGCAGCCCGCGACGCACCGAGGCGAACATCGTGGCGCGCAGGCTGGGCTGGGTGCTGGCGGTGGCCAGCATCAGCGCGAGCCAGCGCTTGAGCCGCTGGTAGCCCAGCAGCATCACCGCGTGGCTGAATGAACTCACCACCACCGACAGGCCGAAGGCGGGCGAGTTGATGTAGCGCAGGATCTTGAAGCTCAACGACGGGTCGCGCTTGAGGGTGCGCTCGATCTTGTCGACCGGCTCGGCCTGATCCACCTGGCGCATCAGCTCGACCACCGCCTGCAGATCGATCGGTGCGCCGGTCGCTGCCGCACCTGCCGGCGCGCTGCGCGTCACCTCGTCGCCGATCGGCCAGCCCAGCACCGCGGTGGCGCCGCGCTCGAATGCGCCTTCCATGTGCTCGAGCGTGCCGATGCCCGACAAGATTTGCGGCAAGCCGCCGCGGGCCGGCGGCTCATCGGCCAGATCGAGCAGCGAATGGCTGAAGCAAGAGCGCACCTCGGCAGACAGTGCCTTGAGCGGCGCGCCCTTGAGCAGCAATCCATTGCCGTGCGCGTGCAGCGCCAGCAGCGCGCGGGTGTTCGCCTCGTCGCCGGCCATGAAAGCCGGCACCTCGATCGTCATGTGGGCAGGCGGGGCTGCCAGCAGCAGTTGCTGCAACAGGCTTTCGCTGGTCACGCCAAGCACCAGCCGCGAGCCATTGGCAGGCCACACCGGCGCGAGCACCTCGAGCAGTTGCGCAGCGTCGAGCGGCGCATCGGGCTGCAGCGCGAACACCGTCAGCCGGGTCGCCGTGACCGCGCGGTTGCGCTCGATGAAAGCGCAATAGCCAAGAGCCACCTGGCCCAGGATGTCGTCGTTCACCACAAGTCCTTTCGCGTTGATCTTCAACGCTCAGCCGATCGGCGCATCAGCCGCCGAGATACTGGAACAGCGACATTTTTTGCACCATCGAATACGACTTCAGCGCCGCCTCGTAGCCGGTTTGCTGGTTCTGGAAGTCGGCAATCGCCTCGACCATGTCCAGATCCTCGGCGTTCGAGCGTGTGGTTTGCGCGTTGAGCTTTTGCGTGGCCAGGCGGCTGGTTTCGTTGTCGATGCGGTTGAGCGTGCCGCCGGCCGCAGTGCGTACCAGATTCAAAGTGGCCATCGAAGAATCGATGTCGCGCAGGCTGTCGGCGGTCGACTGCACACGCTGCGCCGGCGTGCGGTTGGGCGTTTGCAGGTCGGCGATGGCCTGATCGATGCTGTCGAACACGCTGAGCGTCGGCGTCGACGGCTCGATGTTGAACTGGTCACCCGTGGTCGGCGCGCCCGAGACGGTCACGCTCATGCCGTGCAGATCGATGGCCACGCCAGGCTGGTAGGTGCCCGTGGACTCGTAGCTGGTCAGCCCCGTGGACAGCGAATAGCTCTCGATGTCGTAGGTGGTGCTGCCGCTGAAGTGGATGCGGTAGCCGGTGTCGGGCACCGGAAACAGCGCCGAGGGGTCGCTCACGCTGCCCACGTCGACCGTGGCGCCGGTGATTTCGTTGCCGCTCACGCTGTTGAGCGCCGACGAGGTCACGAACACGCCGTTGCCGGTGCTCGCATTCAGCCAGGTGGCGGCTCCGTCGGTGCTCAGCGGCAGTTCGGTGTCGGTGTCGGTTTGCAGCCGGCCGCTGGTGCCACTGAACTGCACGCCCGCAGGCTTGTCGATGAAAGGCGGCTGCGACGAGCCCTGGCCGCCAAACAGGTAGCTGCCCGCGCCATCGGATCGGTTGGCCACGGCCAGCAATTGCTGGCGCATGCCTTTCAAGCTGGCGGCGAGCTGGCTGCGTTCGCGGTCGGAGTACGACGCATTGCCCGAGGCCACCAGCGTCTCGCGTATTTGCTGCAGCAGTTCGCCAGCATCGCCGAGGGCGCTTTCGGTCTGGCTGACGATGACCTGGCTGGCATCGACGCTGCGCTGCGAGGTCTCGCTGCGCATTTCGGCAGCCAGCGCACGCTCGGCGCGCGCGGCAGCCGCCGGATCGTCGCTGGCCTTGAGCACGCGCTTGCCGCTGGTCAGGCGGGTCTGCAGATCGCTCAGGTCGGACTGCCGACGCTGCAGTGTGTCGATGGTGTTGTCGTAGGCGTTGGCAGAGGAAATTCGCATGGCGGTGCTCGATCAGTTCAACGAAGGCACATGGGGTCAGCGCGATCAGCGGCCTGCGGTCTGCAGCAAGGTCTCGAAAACCGACTGCGCCACTTGCAGCATCTTGGCTGCGGCCTGATAGCTTTGCTGGTACTGGATCAGCCGTGCGGCTTCCTCGTCGAGGTTGACGCCGGCCTTCGAAGAGCGGGCCTGTTCGGCCTCGGCAGCCACATCGGCTGACAGCTGCGCCGAGTTCGTCGCGCTTTGCACGCGCACACCGATGTTGGCGATGATGCTGGCAAAGGCGTCGGTGACGCTGGCTCCGGGCTCCAGCGTGCCGGCATTCCAGATGGCGCCGACGAAGGCGGTGTCGCGCAGGCTCAGCAATGCCTTGGCGTTGGTGTTGTCAGAGCTGGTGTAGCTGTTGGCGCCGAACACGAAGGTGTCGCTGGTGACCGCGGGCGATGCACTCGCGTCGGCAGCCACCGGCACGCCGGTGATGAGCACGGAAAAAGAATCCGTCGCGGCCGCGCCTGAATAGGCAATCGGCTGGCCGGGCGACCACACATTGGGCACCGTGGTCGTGCCGCCGGCGTTGGTCCAGGTGTAGGTGTACTGGCCGGGGACGATGGTGGTCTGGAACTTCAGCGTCACCGGCAAATTGGCGTTCGCCGCCACATCGGTGCTGCCAAAGGTCATCGCGCCGATCGCACCGGTGCCGGCATTCGCAACTCCGAGCGTACCGCTGAGCGGCGAGGCCGCAGCGATCAGTTTGGGGTTGCTCATGTCAAGCCGCATGTTCAGCGCGGCCGTGCCGCTGGGTCGCAGCAAGAAGGTGTCACCCGCCGACGCCAAGCCACTGATGGCGATCTTGAAGCCGTCGACCACATCGCCGTTGACCACGCTCACCGGGGTGTAGCTGGTGTCGAGCTCGCCGTCCTTGAGCCGCGCCAGCTCGAAGCCGCCCGCGCCGTCGGCGGTGAGGCGGTAGTCGCTGGGCTGCACGCTGCTCACGCCCAGCCCTGACAGCGTGGACGGCGCCTGCATGGTCAGCGCGACGCTGGCGCTGCCACTGTTGAAGCTCGAGCCGCTGGCCGCCACCACCGGCAGCCCCGAGGCCGAGCCGAAGCGGAACATCCCCGCGCCGGTCTGGCCGTACAGGTCGACGCCCAGTGACTGCTGTTCGTTGGTTTGCAAGCCCACCGCCAGCGCCATCTGCCCCAGCAGGTTGCGCGCATCGGTGATGTCGGTGCTTTGAAAGCGCACCAACCCGGCGATGCTGCCGCCAGTGAGCAGCGAGGTCGGCAGCGACTGGTTGCCGCCCGCGGTGGCCAGACCGACCCCCACGCGCGAAGCGTCATAGGGATCGGGCATGGCCACCAGCGGTGTGGTCTGGCTGCCCAGCACCAGCGCCTGTCCGGCACCCATGAACACCGACAGCGAACCGTCTTCGGCGCCGATGGTGGTCACCTGGACCAGCTTGCTCAGGTCCTGGATGGCCTGATCACGCTGGTCGAGCATGTCGTTGGGCGGCTTGGTGGTGCCGCTGTAGTTGGAGATCTTCTGGTTGAGCAGCGCAATCTGCTTGGTGAGGTCGTTGACCTGCGCCACCGAGGCCTTGAGCTCCACCGTCACGCCGCCTTGCAGCTCATCGATCTGCTCACCGGCGATGGCAAAGCGCTGGGCCAGTTCGCCGGCGCGCTCGAGCACCACCTGCCGCGACGACATGTCCTGCGGCTTGCTGGCCACATCGGCGAAGGCGTTGAACATCTGGTTGGCCGCAAAGCCCAGGCCGGCCTCGCCGGTGCCGAACACCTTCTCGAGCCGCAGCAGTTGCTCGCTGCGCGCGCCGTCGGCGGCGGCCAGGGCCGTCGACAGCGACGCCTCGCGGGTCAGGAAGTCATCGTGCGCACGCGTCACCGAGGCGATGTCCACGCCGCGGCCGAAGAAGCCAGCACCGGTGAACTGGCCACCTGCGGTCGCCAGCTGAACTTCCTGCCGCGAGTAGCCCTTGGTGTTGACGTTGGCGATGTTGCTGCTGGTGGTCTGCAGCTGCGCATAGCTGGCCGCCATGGCCCGCATGCCCAAAGAGGTCAATGCACCGGTTCCCATGTCAGCCTCCCTGCGCTCAGGTCGTCATCACGCGCTGCAGACGCAGCGTCGTGTTGATGACACGGGTGAGCTTGTCGGCATAAGCCGGATCGGTCGCGTAACCTGCGCGCTGCAGTCCCTGCGCAAAGCCTGCGGGGGTGGCGCTGCCGGTGCTGGCGCTGGCCATCACCTGGCTGTAGCGCGGGCTGTCTTTCATCAGCCGCGCGTAGTCCTTGAACGATTCCTCGTAGGAGCTGTAGGCGCGGAATTTCGCCGTCACCTTGCGCGCCACGCCGCCTTCGTATTCGGTGGTGGTGACTTCGGCCACCGGGCCCTTCCAGCTGCCACCCGCCTTGATGCCGAACACGTTGAACGAGGTCGAGCCGTCGGCGTTCTTGATCTCGCGGCGACCCCAGCCCGACTCATGCGCGGCCTGAGCCACCATGAAGCCCGCAGGGATGCCGGTTGTGGCTTCAGCCGCGCGTGCAGCCTCGGTGTGGCGCTGCACGAAATCGGCCTGCCGGATCTGGCTGGACGTCACCGGCGCGCCGGCTGCACCAGCCGCCCCGGCAGGTGCCAGGCTGCTGGTCGAAAAAGGTTTGAGCGTCATGGCGGCCGGCGCCGCACCGCCCATCTGACGCTCGAGCTGGCGTGCGATCACGTCGGCCAGGCCGCCGGGGTTGCCGCTCATGCGCTTGGCGTATTCGGCGTCGAGCATTTCGTTGCCCATGCTGGTGCCGGCGTTGTCCATCATGCCGCCAGACATCGCGGCCTGCGCCTCGCGCATGCTCTTGAGCAGCTGCTGCATGAACATGGCCTCGAACTGCTTGGCGGTTTCCTTGATCGCAGCCTTGGGGTCGCGCGCCGACGTGCTGCGCAGCGCGGCCAGCGAGCGCGCATCGGAGCTCGAGGCGCTGGCCTGGGTGAGCAGCGGATTGGATGCAGCCGGCGAGCCGAGGTTCATCAGATCACCTCCAGCTCGGCGTTCAGCGCGCCGGCAGATTTCATGGCCTGCAAGATGGCCAGCAGATCTTGCGGTGTGGCGCCCAGCGAGTTGAGGGCCTTCACCACATCGGCCAGCTTGGTGCCGGCGGGCAGCTGGATCAGCGAGCCCGGCTCCTGGTTGATGGTGATGTCGCTCTTTTCGCTTTCTACGGTGCGCCCCTGCGCAAACGCATTGGGCTGGCTGACCATGGGCGTGGAGTTGATGACCACCGACAGGTTGCCGTGGGCCACCGCACACGCCGACAGCGTCACCGCATCATTGACCACGATCGAGCCGGTGCGTGCGTTGATGATCACCCGGGCGGCCGCACTGACCAGTTCGACGGGCAGGTTCTCGATCTCGGCCAGAAAGGTCACCCGCTCATCGGGCGATTCGGGCATCACCACCTGCACCCGGCGGCCGTCGACGGCCTGAGCGATCTGACCGCCCATGCGTTTGTTGATGACGCGCGCCACCTGGCGGGCGGTGCTGTAGTCGCTGGCATTGAGGTCGAGCTGCAAGATGCTGCCCTGATTGAGCGGCGTGGCCACCGCGCGCTCCACCGTCGCGCCCTCAGGGATGCGCCCCGAGCTCAGCTGGTTGATCTGTACCTTGGAGCCACCGGCCGAAGCCCCAGCGCCGGCGATGATCAGGTTGCCCTGCGCCATGGCATAGATCTGGCCGTCGGCGCCCTTGAGCGGCGTGGCGATCAGCGTGCCGCCGCGCAGGCTCTTGGAATTGGCCAGCGACGACACGTTGACATCGATGTTCTGTCCCGGCTGGGCGAAGGCGGGCAATTGCGCGGTCACCATCACCGCGGCGACGTTCTTGACCTGGAGCTGGGTGCCAGCGGGCAGCGTGACGCCCATTTGCTGCAGCAAAGAGGTCAGGCTTTGGGCGGTGAAGGGAGCTGCCGTGGTCGAGTCGCCCGTGCCGTCGAGGCCGACCACCAGACCGTAGCCGACCAGCTGGTTGGAGCGCACGCCCTGGATGGACGCCACTTCCTTGATGCGCACGGCGTGGGCACTGGCCGGCCATGCGATGGCGGCGATGGCGAGGCACCAGCCGAAGAGCCATCCGCCTTGCCTGAGCCTGTCGATCCTGTTCATCTCGATTGCACTCCCTGTTGCAATCGATTCTGAAGAAACTTAAATCGGCAGAACGCTCAAAAAGAACCGTGCTAACCAGCCAATTAACTGCGAATCGGCCTGCGCGCCACGGCCGCGGTTCTCCAGCCGCACGTTGGCGATCTGGCCCGACTGGACGACGTTGCCTTGCTGGATGGTGCGTGGGTCGACCTGGCCCGAAAAGCGCAGCACGTCGACGTTGTCGTTGACACCGATCTGCTTTTCGCCCGAGATCAGCAAGTGCCCGTTGGCCAGCACGCCGGTGACGGTGGCGGTGATGGTGCCGTTGAAGGTGTTGGTGTTTTCGGTGCTGCCCTTGCCTTCGAATTTGTTGGCCGAGGTGCCATCGACCTTGGCGCGGTCGAGCTGGCTCGACGACACGAAAGGCAATGCCGTCACGCTGCCCTGCACCGTGCCGGTCTTGTCGATCTTGCTGGTGCTCTCCTGGCTGGCTGCCACGGCTTCGACGATGCTGACCGTGATGGTGTCGCCCACCATGCGGGCGCGGTAGTCCTCGAACAAGGGCCGGTACTGCGCCTGCTGAAAGATCGAGCCGCTGTTGATCGTCTGCGGCGAAACCGCCACCGGCACGGGCACGGCGAAGGTCGGCGTGACCACTTCGACCTTGGGGCGCGGCGCGAGCGCCTCGCAGCCGCACAGTGCCACCGCGGCGAGCACGCTCACAGCGCGGCCTGTCATTTGCAATCCACGTGCGGCGCTCATCACAGCTGCCCCAGCTTGGCCAGCATCTGGTCGGAGGTGGAGATCGCCTTCGAGTTCAGCTCGTAGGCGCGCTGCGTCTGGATCATCGAGACCAGCTCTTCCACCACATTGACGTTGGATGTTTCGACAAAGCCCTGCGAGATGGTCGCCAGGCCGTTTTGCCCCGCGGTGCCGGTGGTCGGTGTGCCCGACGACGTGGTTTCGGCGTAGGTGTTTTGTCCCAGCGGCTGCAGGCCGGCCGGGTTGGCAAAGCTCGCCACGCCCACGGTGCCCACGGTCTGCGACGCGGTCTGGCCTGGCAGCGTGACGCTGACCGTGCCGTCGCTGCCCACGGTCACGCTGGTGGCGGTGGCCGGAATGGTGATGCTCGGGTTGAGCGCGTAGCCGTTGTTGGTGACCAGCTGACCGGTCGAGCTCACCTGAAACGAGCCGTCACGCGTGTAGCCGTTGGTGCCGTCGGGCATCTGGATTTCAAAAAATCCGTTGCCGCGCAGTGCCAGATCGAGCGGGTTGCCGGTTTGCAGCAGGTTGCCCTGGCTGAAATTGCGCGAGGTGGCCACCGCACGCGTGCCCAGACCCAGTTGCAAGCCGGTGGGCAAGGTGGTCTGGTCGGTGCTGTTGGCGCCGGCCTGACGGATGTTTTGATACATCAGGTCCTCGAACACCGCATGCGACTTCTTGTAGCCGTTGGTCGAGACGTTGGCCAGGTTGTTGGAAATGGCGTCCAGCTGGGTTTGCTGGGCTTCCATGCCGGTCTTTGAAATCCACAGGGAGCGCATCATGGCGAGGTTCCTTGTTCAGGGGGTTGGCGTGCGGGTCGCGACTGGCGATCAGTTCAGCGACAGCAGTTGCGAGGCCGCTTTCTCGTTGGCCTCGGCGGTTTGCATCATCTTGATCTGGGCTTCGAACTGTCGGGCCGCGGCGATCATCTCGACCATGGTCTCGACCGGGCTCACGTTGGAGCCCTCGAGCGCGCCGTCCTGCAGTCGGGCATTGGTGTCGGCTGGCAGATCGCCGCTGACTGCGCGAAACAGTCCATCGGTGCCACGTTCGAGCGGCTCCTCGGGTGTGACCAGCTTGAGACGGCCGACCGGCGTGGGCTTGCCGTTGCCAGAGCGCGCACTGATGGTGCCGTCGGCGCCGATGGTGACTTCGCTGTCTTGCGGCACCTGGATCGGACCGCCATCGCCCAGCACCGTGATGCCGCTGCGCGTGGTCAGGGTGCCATCGGCAGAGATGTCAAGCGCGCCACCGCGGGTGTAGGCCTCGGTGCCATCGCTGCCCTGCACGGACAACCAGGCATCGCCCTTCATCGCCACGTCGAGGTTGCGCCCGGTGGCCGCCACCACGCCGGGCAAGGGGTTGTAGCCCGGCGTCGATTCGAGCACATAGGCGCGCGTGTCGGCGCCACTGCCTTGCACCGGGACCGAACGAAACGCCTGCAACTCGGCGCGAAAGCCCGGGGTCGACACGTTCGCCAGGTTGTGCGCCAAGGTTTCCTGACGCTGCATCGTGGCGGTGGCGCCCGACATCGACAGGTAGATCATGCGGTCCATGGATGGCTCCTCTCAGGCAGCGCTCAGTGAGGTCCCGGCGTTTAGCGCAGGTTCACCAGCGTTTGCAGGATCTGGTCTTCGGTCTTGATGGTCTGCGCATTGGCCTGGTACAGGCGCTGCGCGGTGATCATGTTGACCAGCTCGCCGGTGAGGTCGACGTTGGAGTCTTCCAGCGCGCCCGATGTCGTCGAACCCAGCACGCCGCTGCCCGGAGTGCCCAGCCGCGCCGGGTCGCCCGAGGCAAAGGTCTTTTGCCACAGGTTGCCGCCCAGCGGCTGCAGGCCCTGCAGGTTGGAGAAGTCGGCCAGTTGCAACTGCGACAGGTTGGTTGAGCGGCCGTTGGAATAGGTCGCCTTGATCACGCCGGTGTCGTCAAAGCCGATGCCGGTCAGCTCGCCCGCGGTATAGCCGTCCTGCTTGAGCGACGACACGCTGAATCCGGCCGCGTACTGGCTGGTGCCGGTGAAGTTGATCGGCAGCTGCGAGAACAGCGTGCTGGTGCCATCGCGCGGATCGATGATGTCCTCGGTGATGGTGGCCGGCGTGGTGGTCATGGTGCCGTCGCTGTCGAACGAGAGCGAGGTCAGCCTGTTGGGCGCCGTGCCCGCGCCTGCCGTGCCCCGCCAGTCCGAGCCGTCAATGGAGCCGTAGACATCCCAGCTGTCGGTGGCCGACTTGCGGAAGTAGTAGTTCATCGTGAGCCCGGCGCCCTGTCCGTCGTACAGGGTCTGCGAGGTCGAGAAGTTGTAGCTGTCGGGCTTGGAGAAATCCATCGCCACCAAGGGCACGTCCTTGCGGGCATCGAGGTTGAGCGACATCTGCACGCCTTGCAACGCGGTCGTGCCGCCCTGACCGGTTTTCACGGGTGAGCCCAGGCCGCTTTGCAGCTGGATCGGCACCGCATCACCCACGCCACCGCCGGCGGCCTCGTCCCAGGTCTGTGCCAGCAACTTCAGGCCGGCTCCGTTGACCACGAAGCCGTCGCGGTCGAGCTTGAACTGGCCGTTGCGGCTGTACACCGTCTCGCCGGTGTTGGCCTCGAGCTGGAAGAAACCGCGGCCGTTGATCGCAATGTCGAGCGGGTTTTCGGTGGTGGTGACGTTGCCCTGATTGAACTGCTGGGCAATCGACGAGATGCTCACGCCGATGCCGGCTGCGCCGCCTGACGCGCCATTGAGCGCACCAGCGTACAGGTCGGCAAATTCAGCACGCGAGGCCTTGGCGCCAAAGGTGTTGGCGTTGGCGATGTTGTTGCCGATGACCTCGAGGTTCTTGCTCGACGCGTTCAATCCGGAAAGACCTTGCTGGAAGCCCATGATTTTTTCCTTGCAGTGTTCGGTTGGGGGTGTGGGGTGGGGATCAGTTCAGCGCGCGCACCGAGCTGTAAGGCACGGTGCCGGCGTTTTGCAACTCGAGGTTGAAGCTGTTGCCGGTGGTGTTGATGGCATTGACGCGATCACGCATCAAGGTGGCCGGTGTGCTGTTGACGCTGCCGTTGCTGGCGGTCACGCGAAAGCGCAGGCCGCTGTCATTCGTGGCGCCCTTGGCAGGCCAGTCGAAACTTTGCATGCCGCTGCCCAGCGCGCCGAGATTCATGGTGTCGACCACCTGGCCGGAAGGTGCCAGCACCTCGACCTTGACGTTGTCGGCCGGGCCGCTCAGATCGAAGCCGCCCTGGCCGACGCCGTTGTTGATGTCGAGCGTGTTGCCCGGCACGACCACGTCGCGGCCGACCATCGAAGCGCCCTGAAGTGCCTGCATCTGCGCGAACTGGCCCGACAGCGACTCGACAGTGGTGTTGAGCTTTTCGATGCCGCTGACGGTGTTGATCTGCGCCATCTGCGAGGTGACCTGCGCGTTGTCCATCGGGTTGAGCGGGTCCTGGTTCTGCATCTGCGTGACCAGCAGCTTCAAGAAGCGGTCTTCGGAGCCGGCCTCCTTGGTCTTGTCGACAGCCGAAGCCGCGGCCGTGGTGGTCTTGGCTGCGGTTTGCGAATTGACGTTGAGGGTCGAGAAATCCATGGCGGTTTCCTGGGTTGGCGGGCTCAGTTGCCCATCTGCAAGGTCTTGAGCAGCAGCGACTTGGCCGTGTTCATGACTTCGACGTTGTTCTGGTACGAACGCGATGCAGAGATCATGTTGACCATCTCCTCGATCGCGTTGACGTTGCTGTAGGTCACGTAGCCGTCGGCATCGGCCGAAGGGTTCTTGGGGTCGAGCACGCGGCGACCGGCGGCCTGGTTTTCGCTGATCGAGCTCACGCTCACGCCTGCCGAGCCGGGGCCGCCATCGGCGCCCATGTACTGGGTCTGGAAGTTCACCTGCTTGGCCTTGTAGGCGCTGCCGTCTGGGCCGGCCACGGTGTCGGCGTTGGCCAGGTTGGAGGCCACCACGTTGAGCCGCTTGCTTTGCGCACTGATGGCGCTGCCCGACACATTGAAGATGTTCAACATACTCATGACAGCCCCTCGTGCGATGCAGGCATCGCCCACTCCCCCGCGGGGAAGCGAGCCGGCTTGGGAGCGGCCCGGCGCTCGGCCCGCGTATCAATCAGCAGTTTTTTCATGATGTGCCCTTGATCGAATCAAGCATGGTCTTGACGCTGCCGTTGATGAAGCCCAGCGTGGCCTCGTACTTGATGGCGTTGTCGGCAAAGCTGGCCCGCTCGCGGTCCATGTCGACGGTGTTGTTGTCGAGGTTGGGCTGGCCGGCGGTTGAATACAGCAAGTTGGCCTCCGACGTGGCGCCGCCGATGCGGATGTGGCCCGACTGGGTGGTGTCCAGGCGACCTGCAGCAGTTCCCGACGGACGGGCCATGCTCAGGCTGGTGCCGCCGCCTTGCCGGCCGGTGGCTTCGCGCAAGGCCTTGGCGAAGTCCATGTCACGTGACTTGTATCCCGGCGTGTCGGCGTTGGCGATGTTGCTGGCGAGCAGCCGCTGGCGCTCCGAGCGCAGGCTCAGGGCCTGTGCCTGGAAGTCGAGGATGTTGGTGAGGTTGTTGAGCATGAGGCGCTCCCATAGGGGCCGGATTTGCGTTCATTGTGTTTTTGCGGCGCCAAATACATAAGCGAGAAGAAAGGGCCTTATGACCCTCATTTCCGCGCTTTGAACGCACGGGTGGCGACCTAGAGTTGATGCCATGAACACCGCCACTTCGACTTCGACCACCCGCCGCCGCGTCTCGCTGCAGGCATGGGCCCTGGGCGCTTTGCTGGTGATCGCGGCGGCCTTCACGGCCACTGCGGCCCGGGCTCAGGTGGCCAACGAATCCATCGACGCCGCACTGATCCATCAAGTGCGCGAGATGGCGCTGGTGGCCTCGCAGCAGTCGCGTATTTCAAGCAACGGCACGGGCAGCCCGCTGCGCTTCGATGTCACCGTCGGCGCGCTCGACTCGCGCCTGAAGCTCGCAGCCTGCCAGCGCATCGAGCCTTATCTGCCGCCCGGCACCCGTTTGTGGGGCAAGGCACGCATCGGATTGCGCTGCACCCAGGGCGAGCGCCCCTGGAACGTCTATCTGCCCATCACCGTGCACGTGTATGGCCAGACGCTGGTGGCATCGCAGCCACTGACGCTGGGCAGCACGGTGCAAAGCGGCGACCTGACCTTTGCCGAAGTGGACCTGGCCGAGGACAACAGCCCGGCCATCGTCAACGAGGCGCTGGCCATCGGACGGGTGCTCACCCGCTCGCTGCTGGCCGGTCAAAGCATTCGACAGGCTGACCTCAGAGCACGACAGTGGTTTGCCGCAGGCGACACCGTGAAGGTGATGGCGCGCGGCAAGGGCTTCAGTGTTTCGGGTTCGGGCACCGCACTCAGCCCCGGTCTGGACGGGCAGTCCGCACGCGTTCGCACCGACAGCGGACAGATCATCACCGGCACGCCGGTGGCAGCGCGCGAGCTGGAGATCAATTTGTGAGCCCCGGCAGCCAGCGACACGCCGATCCGGACGAAGGCTTGAAAAAGCCTAAAGTCAGCCTCGCGTCGGCCGAAAAAACTTTCATGTTGATAAGGCCGCTGTCCTCGCTGCCTGTTGGGAGAACCTCATGAAAATCGGAAATCCGGCTGACAAGCCCATCGTGACGCCAGCGTCCACGCCGTCGTCCAACGCCGCATCGTCGGCTGCCGCTGGCCAAGCCGCCGCAACGCAGCAGCCCGCCGAAGCCAGTGCTCAGGTCGCGCTTTCCAGCACGGCCACCGCGCTGCTGTCGGCAGGCGACGCCGACTTCAACGCTGCCAAGGTCGACCGCGTTTCGCAGTCGATCGAACGCGGTGAATTCAAGGTCAACGCGGAAGTGATCGCTGACAAGCTGATCTCGAACGCGGCTGAACTCCTGTCCGGTGGGACGGCCAAGCCCTGAGCTTTGCCGCGACCTGACTTCTCATTGATCGTCCAACCCCGGCCCAGACCATGAACCTCACGCTGACATCACGCCCAACGACGGGGATCTTGCCCGCCGACGCTGCGGATCCGGTGCTCGAGTCGGCGCTGAGCGCGGTGGAAGTTCAACTGTCATTTCTGGGCGAAGCCCTGCGTGCACGCGATCTGCCATCGATCGACCTGCACGCCAGCGAGCTGCACCGCGCGCTTTCAAGTGCGGTCGATCAGTTTTCACGGGCTGCGCGCCACGGCCCGCTGCCTCCGGCACTGCGCCGCCGTCTGGCCGATGCTGGCGGTTCGGTGGCTGCCCAGCGCGAAAGCCTGGCACGCGCCACGGCCGCCCTCGACCGGGCGATCGATGTGCTGCTGCCGCGCGAAGCACCCGTCATGTACGGCAGCTACGGTGCGTCCGAGCGACTCGGCCGCGGCGGCTCGCTGAGCGCCTGACGCGCTCGCACACCGTCCGCGACGGCGCGGCGGGCGTTTTCCTGTCATGCCCCATCCCGGCCACACCTCGGCGCAGGCCTCTCGCGCACTGGTGCGCAGGCTGATACGCAAGTTGATGCTCGCGTTGTGGTCGCTGCTGGCTGTGGCCAGCGTGGCCCGCGCCCAGACCCCACCCCTCACAGACAACCCGCCCGCTGCCAATGCGGCGGCACAGCCTCGGCTGCCCGAGACGGTGTCGGGGCGTCAGGGCAAGCTGCTGCTGACTTCGGGCGTGAGCAGCATCGACGGTGCTGCGGGTGGCGGCCTGACGCCGTGGGCGCTGACGGCCAGCCACGCCACCGACGACAGCCTTGGCGCGAGCACCTACTTCACGCACATCCGGCTGCAGGACTACACGCTCGACGGCTACGGCATCGCCGTCGGCTGGGGTGATCGGCTCGAGGCCTCGGTGGCGCGGCAGGATCTCGACACCGGCGATTCACTGGCCGCGCTGGGTTTT
>CAMCNE010000027.1 GCA_945875935.1 Bordetella parapertussis | reverse complement strand
CCTGCGAAGAAGGCAGCTGCTCCTGCGAAAAAGGCCGTCACCAAGCCTGCCGCCAAGAAGGCTGCAGCCAAGCCTGCCGCTCCGGCTGCAAAGACTGCGCTCAGCCCTCAGGCAGCCTGGCCATTCCCAACGGGAACCAAGCCCTGATTCGGCGGGGCCCGCTCAAGCGGGCTTCGGCAGTCATCAAACCCGGCTTGTCCGGGTTTTTTTACGCTCAAAGATCGAACGCTGATCGGTCGATGCGGTGGTTCTGGCCGCCGCGAGAAGCGATCTTCAGTGCGCCGATGCGGTTGCCGAGTTCGACGCAGCGCAGCAGCGGCCAGCCGCGCTCCAGGCCATAGAGCAAGGCGCCTCGGAAGGCGTCTCCGCAGCCAGTGGGGTCCAGCACCTCGACGGCCGGCACGCCCGGCACATGGGTGCATTGACCTTGTTCCCACACATCGCAGCCTTCGGCGCCCAGCGTCACGATGACGCCCGCCAGATGGGAGCTCGACAGCGACTCCAGGGTTTGCCCCGTACGCTCGCACAGCATGCGAGCTTCGTAGTCATTGAGCGCGACCCAGGTGGCTTGTTCCACGAAGCGCTTGAGTTCGGTGCCGTCAAACATCGGCAGCCCCTGGCCGGGATCGAACACGAACGGGATCTTGGCCGCAGCGAGTTGCTGGGCGTGCTCGATCATGGCGTCGCGTCCATCGGGCGCGATGATGGCGATGCGGATGTCCGACCGCGCAGGCACCACCGTCAACTGGGCAGATTGCATGGCGCCCGGGTGAAACGCGGTGATCTGGTTGTTGTTGATGTCGGTGATGATGATGGCCTGCGCCGTGAAGCTGTGTTCATCGACACGCACATGGTCTGTGCACACGCCCCAGCTCGACAGCCTTTGCAGGTACTGATCGCCGTCGCTGCCCAACGCAGCCAGCACCAGCGGCTCGCCACCGAGTTGGCTGAGCGTGTAGGCGATGTTGCCGGCGCATCCGCCAAACTCGCGGCGCAGTGTTGGCACCAGAAACGACACGTTCAGGATGTGCACCTGCTCGGGCAGGATCTGTTCGGCAAAGCGGCCGCCGAAGGTGGTGATGGTGTCGAACGCGAGAGATCCGCAAATCAGGGCAGGCATTGAAGCTCCGGGCAAGGGTACATATCAGGGATAAAAAACTTCGACGGTGTAACCGCTGACCTTTGGGCCATCGACCGCCAGATGCACCTGCAGCGGGATGTCGACCTCGGGTGCGAGTTGCAGCGGCGCGGCATTGAAATCAGTCGGTAACAGGGCGCGCCGCGAAATCACCTCGCCGTCGGCGCCGCTCAGCGTGAGATCCACCGCAGGCATGGCCAGCGGCAGTGAACTCTGGTTTTTCAGGGTGACGGTCAAGGTCAAGGCCTCAGGAGCATCGGTTCGTTCGATGGCGTTGAGCGCCGAGCTGTCGATCCTCACGGATGCGAGATGCCGCAAAGGCTCGATGCTGCAGCCAGCCCACTCGCAATACTGCGTCAGCGCGGGCTGGGCCATCGGCCACTGCGCCGCGATGAGATTGCGAAAGTGTTGTGTGGCCTGTGTCGCCAGACCCAGCACCAGCAGCAGCGACAGCAGGCCGAGCATCAGACGCACCGAAGTGCTTTGCCAGCGCTCGTTGCGTTGAGCCTGAAGAACGAAACCCGGCGCGCTGGCCGAGTCGGTCATGGGTTCGAGCAACTCGGGGCCATCGTCAGGCTCCTGCCGGGCCGTGAACGCACCTTCGAACCGCGTGGCGGCCATGTCAAAGGCCGCATCCTGGTGGGCAGTAGGAGACGGCGTTCTGTCGTCATCGAAAGCCGGCATCGATTCCAACGAGGCGCGGGCCGCCATGCCAACGCCGAGGGGCGGCTGCGACTCATCGGGTGGCTCAGGCAATACCGGCTCGTGGGAGGAGAAGCTCTCTTCGGTGGCCTCGGTCGCCGGGGTGTCATCGGCGGCTGCGGGCTCGTCCCAGGCTGGCGGCTCGTCGTGTTCCAGATCGAACAGGCCTTGCTCGGCGTTGAACACCGCGTGACAGCGGCCGCACCGCACCCACCCGTCGGACACCTTGAGCTGGTCGACAACGACCCGGAAGATCGTTCCGCACGAGGTGCAACGGGTGGCGAAACTCATCTGGCAATCATGCCATGCAGCCTTAATCGGCGCGACGGGCACTCATCAGGATCCAGCCGTCTTCGGCGTCGACTGTTTGCAGCGCCAGCCAAGGCGCGTAGGCCTCGATCAACTCGTCAGCTTGTCGCTGAAGGATGCCCGCGAGCACCAGGTCTCCGCCGGCTTGCACATGGGCAGCGAGCAGCGGCGCCATCAACTTGAGTGGCGTGGCCAGGATGTTGGCCAGCACCAGCGGGTACTCGCCGCGGGTCATGTCAGGCAAGCCCGAGCGCACCAGCACGCCGTTGGCCTGTGCGTTGGCCAGCGTGGATTGAACGGCGTCGGGGTCAATGTCCACCGCATCGATGCCGCGGGCGCCATGAAGGGCTGCACCGATGGCGAGAATGCCTGAGCCGCACCCGTAGTCGAGCACCCGCGACCAGCGTTCGCTGCGCTCGGCCGGCTGCTGGGCAATCCAGCGCAGGCACATTCGCGTGGTCGGGTGCGTGCCGGTGCCGAACGCCATGCCGGGGTCGAGGCGAATCACGTGAGTGGCCGCTGCCGGCGTGTCGTGCCAGCTCGGCACCACCCAGAAATGCGGCGTCACCGGCACCGGCGTGAACTGCGACTGCGTCAGGCGCACCCAGTCCTGATCGGCCAGCGCCGTGATCGACTGCAGTTGCACTGCACTGGCCCAGTCCTGGGCGAGCAGCAGATCTGCGGCTTCCTGGGCGCCATCGGCGTCGTTGAAAAGCGCCTTGACGATCGAGCGATCCCAGCCACCGCGCGGTGCTGGCATGCCGGGTTCGCCGAACAAGGCGCGCTCGGCGTCGGTGTTGGCATCCGCATCCTCGACGGACACCGACAGCGCGCCGAGTTCATCCATCAACGCGTCGCTCACCGACTCGGCTTCGTCCTCGGGACACAGCAACAGCAGCTCGACCATCTCAGCGCTTGCGCCCGCTCATCCACTCCTCAAGGTAATGGATGCTGGTGCCACCTTCGACAAACTTCGCATCGACCATCAGTTCGCGGTGCAGCGGAATGTTGGTCTGTATGCCCTCGATGACGGTCTCGGACAGCGCGATGCGCATGCGCGCGAGTGCCTGCTCACGGGTGTCTCCGTGCACGATGATCTTGCCGATCATCGAGTCGTAGTGCGGCGGCACGAAATAGTTCGCGTAGATGTGCGAATCAACCCGCACACCCGGACCGCCCGGCGCATGCCAGGTGGTGATGCGCCCCGGTGACGGGGTGAATTTGTAGGGGTCTTCAGCGTTGATGCGGCACTCGATCGAGTGCCCGCGGGTTTCGATCTGTCGCTGCGTGAACGGCAGCTTTTCCATCGCGGCGATGCGGATCTGCATCTGAACGATGTCAATGCCCGTCACCAACTCGGTCACCGGGTGCTCGACTTGGATGCGCGTGTTCATCTCGATGAAGAAGAACTCGCCGTTCTCGTACAAAAACTCGAACGTGCCGGCGCCGCGGTAGCCGATCTTCTTGCAGGCGGCAGCACAGCGCTCGCCCAGGCGCTCGATCAATCGGCGCGGGATGCCCGGTGCGGGTGCCTCCTCAAGGATCTTCTGGTGGCGCCGCTGCATCGAGCAGTCGCGATCCCCCAGCCACAGCGCGTTGCGCATCTGGTCAGCCAGCACCTGGATTTCGATGTGCCGCGGCTTTTGCAGGAACTTTTCCATGTAGACCGACGGGTTGCCAAACGCCGCACCGGCCTCGGTGCGTGTGGTCTGCACCGCGTGCAGCAAAGCCGCTTCGGTGTGCACCACCCGCATGCCCCGGCCACCGCCGCCGCCGGCCGCCTTGATGATCACCGGATATCCGATGGCGCGCGCGGCTTTGACGATCTCGCGCGGGTCATCGCCCAGCGCACCCTCGCTGCCCGGCACGCAGGGCACACCCGACTTGATCATGGCCTGCTTGGCCGACACCTTGTCACCCATCATGCGGATGCATTCGGGGGTGGGTCCGATGAAGGTGAAGCCGCTGCGCTCGACGCGCTCGGCAAAGTCGGCGTTCTCGGACAGAAAGCCATAGCCCGGGTGTATGGCCTCGGCGTCGGTGACCTCGGCCGTCGAGATGATCGCTGGCATGTTGAGGTAGCTCAGCGACGATGCCGCCGGGCCGATGCACACCGCCTCGTCGGCGAGCTTCACGTATTTGGCGTCGCGGTCAGCCTCGGAGTAGACCACCACCGACTTGATGCCGAGCTCGCGGCAAGCGCGCTGGATGCGCAGGGCGATTTCCCCGCGGTTCGCGATCAGTATTTTCTTGAACATCAAGGGATCCGCGTCACTCGACGATGAACAGCGGCTGGCCGAACTCAACGGCCTGGCCGTTCTCGCACAGCACACGCGTGACCTTGCCGGCCTTGTCGGCTTCGATCTCGTTCATGATCTTCATCGCCTCGATGATGCACACGGCCTCACCTTCCTTGACCTCGGAGCCGATGTCGACCAGCGGCTTTCCGCCCGGGCTCGATGCCCGGTAGAAAGTGCCGACCATGGGCGACTTGATGACGTGACCGGTGAATTCCGGTTCGTCTGACACGGCAACCACGGCCAGCGGTGCAGCCGGTGCTGCGACTGGTTCAGGCATAGCCTGGGCGGGCGCATAGGTCTGTGGCACAGCGCGAGGGTCGGCCTTGACGATGCGCACCTTGCCCTCGGCTTCGGTGATTTCAAGCTCGGAGATGTTCGATTCCGACACCAGGTCGATCAGTGTCTTGAGTTTGCGTAAGTCCATGCGAGATCTCCAAAAGGATGTCTGGTCAGACGTGTGGCGGGAATTTGCGCTGCGCGATGAAGGTCATCCGCACTGGCAGCGCATACGAACCGGGTTCAGCGCTTGGTGCGACGCAGCGCGTGGTCCAGTGCCAGCCGGTAGCCGTCGGCACCGAGCCCGCAGATCACACCCACGGCCAACTCAGAAAAATACGAGTGATGGCGAAAAGCTTCGCGTTGGTGAATGTTGGACAGGTGAACTTCGATGAAAGGCAGGTTGACCGCCGCCAGGGCGTCACGAAGACCGACGCTGGTGTGCGTCAGGGCGGCTGGATTGATGATGATGAAGTCGCTTCCATCGGTGCGCGCGGCTTGCACGCGGTCGATCAGAGCACCCTCATGGTTGCTTTGAAAGGTGTTCAAGCTTGCGCCGCCAACTGCCGCCAAATCAACAAGATCTGCGTTGATCTGCTCAAGCGTTTGCGTGCCATAGACACCGGGTTCACGGGTACCCAGCAGGTTCAGGTTGGGACCGTGGAGCACGAGAATTTGCATTTGAATGAATCGGCAGGCGCCGGGTCGCTGGTCTGCAGGGGGCGGACTTTACGCTGTTTGCGGTGCGTTGGCGTTTTTTGAAGGCAAATTAACGAATCAGCCGTTTGCCGCGACCGCAATCGGCCGGCGCCTGTCTCAGCCGCCGGCCGATTGGGCCCAGCGCTCCAAATCCTCAGGCTTGATCGCCCCGAGTTTGCGGTCAATGACGCGAGCGTCGCGTGCGATCACCACGGTGAATGGCAGCGATCCGCTGGGGTTGCCCAGCGTGGTCGCCAACTCGCTGCCTTCCAGCCCGGCCAGGCCGATCGGAAAACCCACCGGCCGTTTGGCGAGAAATTCGCGCACCGGCGTGGGGCTGTCGATGGCCAGCCCGACCACCCGCCAGCCCTGCGCTGCGTGCTTGCGTGAAAAATCGTCGAGCAGCGGCATTTCCCGAACGCAAGGCGGACACCAGGTGGCCCAGAAGTTCAGCAGCAGCGGCGCGCCGCGCAGGCTGTCGAGCGCCAGCTCGCCACCACCTGGCTGTTCGAAGCGCCTGCCCCAGAAGTCAGCACCGAGCGTGTCACTCGAGTCGCTGACCGAGTGCCGCAGCCAGGCGACGGTCGCGCCAGCGGCCAAGGCCGCACCGGCGACGGCGCCGAAAACCAGGGTGCGTCGATTCATCAGAGGTTCTCCATGCGCTGTCGCAGCGCGTTCAGGTCGCCGCGCGGGGTCTGACCGCCGGCGTCGGGTTTCAGGCTGCCACGCAGGTCGTCGTGGTCGAGCACGGTGAGAAAGACGCTCACTTCTTCGCCGAGCGCGCGGCTCATGCTGCTGGTGCGCAGCACGTCGACCGGGTGGTTGCGCGGGCCGTCGATGCTGCCGATGTCGAAATCGATGCCACGGTCCAGCAGGCCAATCTCGGCGGACTTTGAGTCGTCGCAATACAGCTCGATGTGCACGCTGTTCAATCGCGTGGCGGTGCCGCGCCAGACCGCGCCGGTGAGGTGGGGCCGAAATTCGGCCAGCCGCTGCATCCAGCCGGCGGCCACTTCTCGCAAGGCGGCCAGCTCGGCGGGTTGGGTGTCCGCGCAAAACAGATCAATGTAGGCGCGCACTTCGTCTTCAACCATCGCGTTGTCTGGAAGGTCCGCCTGTCGTGTGCTGTGCTTGCCCAAGGTTCGCGCAGCGCGCCTTTTGGCCGGGCCGTACTCGAGCCCTTCTTCGACCACCAGTCGGGCGGCCGCAGCGGCGATCTCGGCGGTCAAGGCAGAAGACATGTTGTGATTGTGTTCGCCACCGTCATGGCAGCTCGACCGCGCCCATGCGCGCATTCACGGTTGCCGCGCGCGACATCAGATAAGGCGAGTCGGGGCGCTTTTCGAAGCGCTTGGGCGCAGGCAGCATCACGGCCAGCCGGGCCGCAGCCATCGGCGTGAGCTGCGCTGCACTGGTGTGAAAGTAGTGCTGCGCCGCCGCCTCGGCGCCAAAGATGCCTTCGCCCCACTCGACGCTGTTGAGGTAGATCTCGAGGATGCGGCGCTTGTCGAGCATCGCCTCGAGCATGAAGGTGAGGATGAACTCCTGGGCCTTGCGCGGCAGGTTGCGCTCGCCGCTCAGGAACAGGTTTTTCGCCAGCTGCTGGGTGATGGTCGAGCCGCCGATGATCTTGGGCGGGGCCTTGCGTGCGGCTTTGGCATCGACACGGGCGCTCGCCGCTTCGGCACGGGTTTGCGCCTTCTGGTTGCGTTCCCAGGCTTTTTCCAGCGCGTCCCAGTCGACGCCAGTATGTTCGGCGAAGCCCGAGTCTTCAGAGGCGATCACCGCACGCTTGAGGTGGTCGGAGATTCGGCGCTCATCCACCCAGCGCTGGCTCCAGCTGAATGAACCGCGCTCGCTCAGCAGACGCCAGATCTCGGAGCGCTGAAAAGAGGTGGACGTCGGATCGACCACCGCCATCAGCGCAATGCGCAGCGCAAAGTAAAGCTGCAGCGCGACAAACGCCACGGCCAGCAGCGCGGCAAAACGCAGCAGCGACGAACCCGCTTTGAGCTTCACGCTGGCTTGGCGGCCGCGGC
This sequence comes from Bordetella parapertussis, assembly GCA_945875935.1. Taxonomy (GTDB): domain Bacteria; phylum Pseudomonadota; class Gammaproteobacteria; order Burkholderiales; family Burkholderiaceae_C; genus PBB1. The sequence continues at coordinate 17,932 of CAMCNE010000027.1, read as the reverse complement.
CAGCTTGTGCTGCAGTGCTGCGAGCACGGGCGCTGTGTCGGGGCGCACACCACGCCAGATGAAAAACGATTCGCCCGCCTGCTCGACGAGCATGCCCAGGCCATCGCGCCCGCGCGCGCCATGGGCTCCGGCCCACTCGACGAAAGGCCGCGCCGCAGCGCCGTACATCATGTCGAGCGCCAGCGTGCCTTCGCGCAGCGCGCTCGCGGGCACCGGCACCTCGCCCGCATTCAGGCTGCTGGCGCTGGCGTTGATCAGCACATCGAAGTCGCTGCCAGGCTGCTGCAAGCTGGCGCTTTGCAGCCGCACGCCGTGGGCGCCTGCCCAGGCAGCGTGCCGTGCGGCCAGCGCTTCGGCCTTGTCGACGGTGCGATTGCACAGCACCACCTCGGCGGGGCGCGCGGCGATCAGCGCACCCAGCGCTCCAGCCGCCGCGCCACCGGCGCCGACCAGCAGCACGCGCGCACCCGCCAACGACACGCCGGCGTTGTGTTCGATGTCGCGGACCAGCCCGGCGCCGTCGGTGTTGTCGGCCAGCCAGCCGTCGGCATCGAAGCGCAGCAGGTTGGCCGCCTGCGCCAGCAAGGCGCGTTCGCTGTGCCGATGGCCGAGCGCAAATGCCTCGAGCTTGAATGGCACGGTAACGTTGCAGCCGCGGCTCACGTTCCCCGCATCGGCCGAGCTGCCGCAGGCATCGAATTCGCCCACGCTGCCGCCGCGCGAGGCGGCAAAGTCGCGCACGGTGGATGCAAAGCCGCCTTCATCGAGCGGACACAGCAGCCGCCCGTAGCGCAGCGACTGCCCGGTCTGCGCGGCGAACATCGCATGGATGAACGGTGATTGGCTGTGCGCCACCGGGTGACCGGCCACGGCGTAATGGTCGACGTTGTTCATCAAAGGTGCTTTCAGCGGGAGGGACCTTGCATCGTGGTTTCTAGACCGTCTTCCCGGGTGAATCGAAAGCGCGAGGTGATCACCAGTTGATCGGCCTGCGCCCGCATCTTGGCGGTGAACGGCCCGAAGGGTGCAGCTGCGCGAACGATGGCGATCGCCTGCAAGTCGAGTGCTCTGGAGTTTGAGGGCCGCACCACATCGGTATCGATGACCCGGCCTGCGGCATCCACCGTCACGTTCATCGTCAGCTCGCCATACAGCTTTTGGCCGCCTTGCTCTGGAAAGTGCGAGGTGCCGCGCTCCTCGATGCGCCGGCGCAGTTGGTCGTAGTACTGCGCGTAGACCGCCTCGCGCGTGGCCGGGCTGATGTAGCGCTTCTTGGGGCGAGCGTTTTCCTCATTCACCCGTTTTTCGATCTCGGCAAGCAGCTGGATCAGCTGACGCCGACGTTCTTCCTTGGCGCGCTGGTCGGGCGAGCCCTGATCCTGGCTGGTGACCGGCAAGGGCATCTGCGCCAATTCGCGGCGCACCTGGGTGAGCAATTGCTGCTGTGCCTGCTGCAGCTGTTCGATTTGCCGGCGCGAGGTTTCCTCGGCATCGCCGGCCTCGTTGCGCGAAGACGGCAACAGCGGTGACGTGGCGCGGCCGCTGTCCGCCTGGCCACCGCCGGCCAGCGCCACCTGGGCGATCGCCTGCGCGCGCTCAGGCGGGGTGCTCGAGCGCGAGTTGACCAGAATGACTTCGAGCGGCGTGTCCTCGAAGATGCGGTTGAACCGCTCGGGGTCGACGAAGCGTTTGGTCAGCAGCGCTGCGTGCACCGCCACCGAGAAGATCAGCGCCACCCACAGCGTCGACAGCTTGCCGAACATGCTTTCAGCTCGTGCGGGCTGGCTAGGCCGCGCGCTCAGGCGGCGGGCTCTGCGGCATCTGCAACGCCTTCGGCCGGGGCGTCTTGCAAGTCGATGGCCAACGTCAGCGGGCCGGCGCTGTCGGCGCCCTCGTCGGCGTTTTCATCGGGTTCGACCGCGTCATCGGCTTCGGTGGCGGGATCGTCGATGCGCGACAGCACGCTGGCGTGCAGGTCGAGCGTGAGCAAGTCGGTGCCCGTCAGGCGCACCCGCACCCGCGCACCGCGCGGCAAGGCCTCGGCACCGATCGCGCGAAACACCAGCGGCAGCGTGTCGGCGCGCACCAGGCCGTCTTTCATCACCGCGGCGTCGAGCTCGGCGATGCCTTCTTGCGCCAGGTGCTTGAGCGTCCAGTAGCGCTCGATCGCCGACTGAAACGCGTTGTAGGCGCTGTAGGCGGCCTCGAAGCCCGAGATGATCGCGAACATCGCGGTGTCCTTGGGCTTGAACGGCGCGGCCAGCGCAGCGGTGCGGCCATGCCGCACACAGGCAATGATCTGCCACTGGTTGACCAGATCGACGTAGCGCCGCAGCGGCGAGGTGGCCCAGGTGTATTGCGCGACGCCCATGCCGGCGTGCGGCGCCGGCCGCGTGCCCATGCGCACCTTGACGCCGGGCGCCATGCTGGCCTGGCTGCGATAGATGCCGGGCACGCCGTGGGTCGCGATCCAGCCACCCCAGGTGCTGTTGGCCAGGATCATGGCCTCGGCCACGATGAGGTCGAGCGACGAGCCGCGGGTGCGTGTGCTGATGAGCACGCGCTCGTCGCCGCATGGCGCATCGGCAGGCTCCCCGCCTTCGACGGCTTCGAGGCGAAAGTTGTAGTCGGGCCGGTTGAAGTTTTCAGGCTTGCCGCGCAACACCTCGCGGCCGGACTTGAGGTGGCGCGCGAGCCGGTAGGCAAAGGCCAGTTCGGGGGCGAAGTCGTAATCGGCCGGCTGCTCGCCGGTCAGCGTGGCTTCGGTGATCACGCCGTCGAGTTGGTCGTGCCGCAAGTTGGCGGCGATCGGCACGCGGTCGAGGCGGGTTTCGTGGCCGGTGACTTCGAGTGTGGCTTCGTCCATCGTCACGTACAGCGACACAGCCGGGCACTCGCGCCCGGCCATCAGCGTGTAGACCTGCACCACGTCGTCAGGCAGCATGGTCAGCTTGTGGCCCGGCATGTAGACGGTGGAAAAACGGTCGCGCGCCAGCTTGTCGACCGCACTGTCGGGCGAGATGGCCAGCGCCGGTGCAGCGATGTGCACGCCAAACACCACGGTGCCGCTGCCCAGACCCTGAACCGACAACGCGTCGTCGATCTCGGTGGTCTGCGAGTCATCGATCGAGAACGCCCGCACGGTGGCCAGATCCAGCGACTCCTTGATGGCGGGTGCTTCGAGCGGCGGGAAGCCAGTGCCCTTGGGGAAGTGCTCAAACAGGAAACGCTTCCAGTGAAACTGGTACGGTGAGTCGATGGCGCCGGCACTGGTCAGCAAGTCGAGCGGTGCTTTCTGCGACCGCCGTGCGGCTTCGACCACGGCCTTGTACTCGGGGCCGTTCTTGTCGGGCTTGAAGAGGATCTTGTAGAGCTGCTCTCGCACCGGGGCCGGACACACGCCAGCAGCCAGTTCGAGCGCCCAGGCCTCGATCTGTGCGACTTGCTGCTTCTTGCGCTCGATGCCCTGCAGCGCGGCCTTGACGGTTTCTTCAGGTGCTTTCTTGAAGTTGCCCTTGCCGAGCCGGCGAAAGTAGTGCGGCGCATCGAACAGGCGAAACAGCGCGGCGCTTTGCTCGACGACGCCGGCCTTGGCGTCGAAGTAGTCGCGCGCCAAATCGGCAAAGCCGAATTCACCCTCGGGCGCGAATTCCCAGGCCAGATCAAGGTCGATTTCATGGGCCCGGGCCTGCGCCTGTGTGAGCAGCTCAACGGGCAGCGGCTTGTCGAACTTGAGCATGACATTGGCCGACTTGACCTTCACGCGCTTGCCCGAGTCGAGCTCGACTTGCATCGAACTGTCGGCCTCGGACATCACTCGCCCGGCTTGGAACTTTCCTGCTTCTTCATAGAGGGCGTACATGCGGTGGAATTGTCGTCCATGGTCATGTCGCGGCCAGCCGGCGGGGGCTTGTGGCTCAGGGCGAAGCGAGTCCCGGGAAGAACCACAGCAGCGCGGCGGTCATCGTCACATAGCGGGCGAACTTGCCGATCGCCATGTAGACCACGCAGGGCCAGAAGGGCAGCTTGAGCCATCCCGCCACCGAACACAGCGGATCGCCCACGACAGGCAGCCACGCGAGCAGACAGGCTTTCGGGCCGTAGCGCTCCAGCCAGAGAGCGGCCTTGCGGTGCGACGACGCGGGGTTTGGGGGCGCGGCTGGCGCACCACCGGCATGCGCCCCGCGCTTGGCCTGCAACCGGTGCCAGGCCTCGCCCGCGCCCAGCCCCATCCACCAGCTGACCATGCCGCCCAGCGTGTTGCCCACGGTGGCCACGGCGATGGCCGGCCAGAAGAGATCTGGGTTCAGCTTGACCAGGCCAAACACCGCCGGCTCGGATCCCATGGGCAGCAGCGTGGCCGAGATGAACGAGACCACGAACAAGGTGCTCAGCCCGATTTCCGGCAAGGCCAGCGTGCTCATCAACCACGCCAGCAAGGACTGCATCCAAGCTTCCATGTCAGGGATTATCGGGATGCATTCAGACCCCCCATTGGCGTGAAACCCGACGCTATACTCTGCCTCCTTTTTAAGCAGACGCGGCCCCTCCATCCATGCACATCGGCCACATTCCGCTGACAAACAACCTGTTTGTCGCGCCGATGGCAGGGGTCACCGACCGGCCGTTTCGGCAGTGGTGCAAGCGTCTGGGGGCGGGTTATGCGGTCAGTGAAATGGTCACCTCGCGCCGCGAGTTGTGGACCAGCCTGAAGACCAGTCGCCGCGCCAATCACGACGGCGAGGTCGAGCCCATCGCGGTGCAGATCGCAGGCACCGATCCAGCCATGATGGCCGAGGCCGCCGCCTACAACATCGACCGCGGCGCGCAGATCATCGACATCAACATGGGCTGCCCGGCCAAGAAGGTGTGCAACGTGTGGGCCGGCTCGGCGCTGATGCAAAACGAGCTGCTGGCGCTGTCCATCATCAGCGCGGTGGTGGCCGCGTGCGCTCCGCACCGCGTGCCGGTCACCCTGAAGATGCGCACCGGCTGGTGCCACGCCGAGCGCAATGCATTGCAGCTCGCGCGCGCTGCGGAAAGCGCCGGCATTGCGATGCTCACGGTGCACGGCCGCACCCGCGAGCAGGCCTACACCGGCCACGCTGAATACGACACCATTGCAGCGGTGAAGTCGGTCTTGCGCATTCCGGTGGTGGCCAATGGCGACATCGACAGCTGCGAGAAGGCGCTTGAGGTGCTGCGCTACACCGGTGTCGACGCGCTGATGATCGGCCGCGCGGCGCAGGGCCGGCCGTGGATCTTTCGTGAGATCGCGCACTTTCTGGCCACCGGCGAGCACCTGCCGGCCGCGTCGGTGGCGCAGGTCAAGCAGTGGCTGCTCGAGCATCTGCTCGATCACTACAGCCTGTACGGTGAGCTCGCCGGCATGCGCACCGCGCGCAAGCACATCGGCTGGGCGGTCAAGCCCCTGCCAGGCGGCGAGGCGTTTCGCAACGTCATGAACCGTCTTGAATCCTGCGAAGAGCAGATGCAAGCGGTGAGCGAATTTCTCGACGGCCTGGCGGACAGCCAACCCCTGTGGCCGGCGCTCGAGCCGCGCGATACGGCACCTCGATCAACCCCTCGCGGCAAGACTCTCGACGCCGCCAATCACGCTTCAATTCGACTGACAGCATGAGCAACAAGCGACAGATAGAAGACTGCATCCGCGAAGGCCTGGAAGCGTATTTCAAGGACCTCGACGGCGTCGAGCCCGAGGCGATGTACGACATGATGATGAAGGTGGTCGAGCGCCCGCTGCTTGATGTCGTCATGAAGCGCGCCAGCGATAACCAGAGCCGGGCCGCCGAATGGCTGGGCATCAACCGCAACACGCTGCGCCGCAAGCTCGTTGAACACAAACTTCTGTAGTCAGAACCCCGCGGACGCCGACCGCTGCGGGTCATTTTTTCTCAGCCCAAAAGACCTATTGACGGGACCCCCCATGCACGCGCTCCTCTCCGTATCCGACAAGACCGGCATCGTTGAACTCGCCCGAGGTCTGGTTGCCCAGGGCATCCAGTTGCTGTCCACCGGAGGCACGGCCAAGCTGCTGGCCGACAGCGGTTTGCCGGTCACCGAGGTGGCCGATCACACCGGATTCCCCGAGATGCTCGATGGCCGCGTGAAGACGCTGCACCCGAAGATCCACGGCGGCCTGCTTGCGCGGCGCGATCTGCACGAGCACCGCGCGGCGCTCGTCGAACACCGCATCGACACCATCGATTTGCTGGTGGTCAACCTGTACCCGTTCGAGGCCACGGTGGCCAAGCCCGGTTGCACGCTTGAAGACGCGATCGAGAACATCGACATCGGCGGGCCGGCCATGGTGCGCTCGGCGGCCAAGAACTGGGAGCACGTGGCTGTGCTGACCGACGCCTCGCAGTACGCCGGCGTGCTGGCCGAGTTGCAATCGCATGGAGCCGTCCAGCGCTGCACGCGCTTTGCGCTGGCGGTTGCGGCTTTCAACCGCATCTCCAACTACGACGCGGCGATCAGCGATCACCTGTCGTCGTTGACGCTGGCCGTCGAAGGCGAGCCCACGCGCAGCGAATATCCGGCGCAGAGCAACGGTCGATTCGTCAAGTTGCAAGACCTGCGCTACGGCGAGAACCCCCACCAAAGCGCCGCGTTCTACCGCGACCTGAACCCGGCTCCCGGTTCGCTGGTTACCGCGGTTCAGCTGCAGGGCAAGGAGCTGTCGTACAACAACATCGCCGATGCCGATGCCGCCTGGGAATGCGTCAAGTCGTTCGGGCCTGAAGATGCGGCAGCGGCGTGCGTGATCGTCAAGCACGCCAATCCTTGCGGCGTGGCACTGGCAGCCAGTGCCGCCGAGGCGTACTCGCAGGCGTTCAAGACCGACCCGACTTCGGCCTTCGGCGGCATCATCGCCTTCAACGTGGAAGTCGATGCCGAGGCCGCCCGACGCGTGGCTGCCCAGTTCCTTGAAGTGCTGATCGCCCCTTCTTACACCGCCGAGGCGCTGGCCGTGCTGTCGGCCAAGACCGCCACGCGCGTGCTGCGCATCCCGCTCGACGGCGTGGACCGCGCCGGTGCCACCGCCTGGTCGCGCGGACGCAACCTGCAAGACATCAAGCGCGTGGGCTCAGGGCTTTTGATCCAGGGGGCCGACGACCACGAGGTGCTGCGCAGCGAACTCAAGGTGGTGACCCGCTTGCAGCCCACCGAGGCGCAATGGACCGATCTGATGTTCGCGTGGAAGGTCGCCAAGTACGTCAAGAGCAACGCCATCGTGTTTTGCGGTGGTGCCATGACGCTGGGCGTCGGGGCAGGGCAGATGAGCCGCATCGACTCGGCGCGCATCGCCAGCATCAAGGCGGCCAATGCCGGGCTGACGCTGGCCGGCTCGGCGGTGGCCAGCGATGCGTTCTTTCCGTTTCGTGATGGCCTGGATGTGGTGTGCGATGCCGGAGCGACTTCGGTCATTCATCCCGGCGGCTCGGTGCGTGATGCCGAGGTGATCGCCGCGGCCGACGAGCGCGGCATCGCGATGGTGCTCACCGGGGTGAGGCATTTCCGGCACTGAGCCGGGGCCTGATCACCGACCCATGCGCATCCTGGGCATCGATCCCGGCCTGCGAACCACCGGCTTTGGCGTCATCGAGTCCGAGGGCTCGTCTCTGGGCTACGTGGCCAGCGGCACCATCAAGACCGACACGGTCGACATCGGCCAGCTGCCTGCGCGGCTGAAGATCATCTTCGACGGCGTGCGCGAGATCACCACGCGCTACCAGCCCGACTGCGCGGCGGTCGAGATCGTCTTCGTGAACGTCAACCCGCAGTCGACGCTGCTGCTCGGTCAGGCGCGCGGCGCGGCCATCACCGGGCTCGTGAGCGCGGGGCTCGAGGTGTCGGAATACACCGCCTTGCAGATGAAAAAAGCCATCGTCGGCCACGGACACGCCCGCAAGGAGCAGGTGCAAGAGATGGTGATGCGCCTGCTGCAGCTGCCCGGTCTGCCCAGCAAGGATGCGGCCGATGCGCTGGGCTTGGCGATCTGCCACGCGCACGCGGGTGCCTCGTTTGCCGCCATGGCCAAGGGCGGCACGCTGGTGCGCCGCTCGCATGGGCAGTTCAAGGGCGGTCGCACCTATTGAGTCAGTGCGCGTCACGTTCTCGTGCGGACGGCACCCCCGCCTACAATTTTTGTCACAGCGCCACGAAAGACGAACCGATGAACCCTGAGTCGCCCCCCGCAGTCAACGATGCCTCGGCATCGAATGTCGATTTGAGTCATGTGTCGCCGCGCGACAAGGCCGAAATCCTGGCGCAGGCACTGCCCTACATCCGCAAGTTCCACGGCAAGACCATCGTCATCAAGTACGGCGGCAACGCGATGACCGATCCCGCGCTGCAGCAGGACTTTGCCGAGGACGTGGTGCTGCTCAAGCTGGTGGGCATGAACCCGGTGGTGGTGCACGGCGGTGGCCCGCAGATCGAGGACGCGCTGGCCAAGATCGGCAAGAAGGGCACCTTCATCCAGGGCATGCGGGTGACCGATGACGAGACCATGGAAGTCGTCGAATGGGTGCTCGCGGGCCAGGTGCAGCAAGACATCGTCGGGCTGATCAATGTGGCCGGTGGCAAGGCGGTGGGTCTGACGGGCCGCGATGGCGGGCTGATTCGTGCGCGCAAGCTGCGCATGCATGATCTGAAAGATCCCACCAAGGAGTACGACGTGGGCCAGGTCGGAGAGATCGAGTCCATCGACCCCAGCGTGGTCAAGGCGCTGCAGGACGATCAGTTCATTCCTGTCATCTCTCCATTGGGCTTTGGCGCCAACAACGAGAACTACAACATCAATGCCGACGTCGTGGCCGGCAAGCTCGCCGAGGTGCTCAAGGCCGAAAAGCTGATGATGCTGACCAACATCCCCGGCGTGCTCGACAAGGACGGCAAGCTGCTGACCAACCTGACCGCGCGCGAGATCGACGAGCTGTTCGCCGACGGCACCATCAGCGGTGGCATGTTGCCCAAGATTGCCAGCGCGCTCGATGCGGCCAAGAACGGCGTCAACACCGTGCACATCATCGATGGCCGAGTGCCCCACGCCATGCTGCTCGAGGTGCTGACCGAGCAGGCCTACGGCACCATGATCCGCTCGCATTGAAAGTGAAAGCGGCTGGCCGCGATCGGGTCTGGCTGTTCGATCTCGACAACACCCTGCACGACGCCAGCGCGGCGTCGTTTGCGCCGACCAATGTGGCGATGACGCAGTACATCGTCGACCACCTCGGCATGACGCACGAGGCGGCCGGCGCGCTGCGACAGCACTACTGGCAGCACTACGGGGCCACGATGCTGGGGCTGATCAAGCACCATGGCGTGCGGGCGTCGCACTTCCTGGAGACGACACACCGGCTGCCGGGTCTGGAGTCGCGCCTGCGCACCAGCGCGCACGACCGAGCCGCGCTGCGCCGGCTGCCGGGTCGCAAGTACATCCTGACCAATGCCCCGCGCTCCTATGCGCTGCGGGTGCTCGACACCTTGCGGCTGACCGGCTGCTTTGACGGCGTGATCTGCATCGAAGACATGCGCATGTTCGGGCACCATCGACCCAAGCCAGACGCACGCATGTTTCGCTACATGGCAGCGCGTCTCAAGGCGCTGCCGCATCGCTGCACCTTGGTCGAAGACACGCTCGAGCACCAGAAGTCTGCCCGCAGCGTTGGCATGCACACCGTGTGGATGCAGCGCTACTGGCCGGTCCAGGCGGGTGTTCGTCCCAGTAAAAAGCCCGCATATGTGTGTGCCAGAATCAATTCGGTACAGCGTTTGTTGTCGCTGTGAGCGCCCTCCGATGGGCTTCCATCGGCGGTGACCTTTGAGTCGAACCCCATGGTGCCCACAAGATGACCGAGCGCCCCGACGACGAAGCTGACAGCGATGCCGCCGAGGCGGTCCCCGTTCCCGAATCTGCAGCGGTCGGCGAAGGCCGCAAGCGCCCCAAGCCAGGTGAGCGCCGGGTGCAGATCCTGCAAGCGCTGGCCACCATGCTGGAGCAACCGGGCGCCGAGCGGGTCACCACCGCAGCTCTGGCTGCCCGCCTCCAAGTCAGCGAAGCGGCGCTTTACCGCCACTTCGCCAGCAAGGCGCAGATGTTCGAAGGTCTGCTCGATTTCATCGAAACCAGCGTTTTCACCATCACCAACCAGATCGCCGAGCGCGAGCCCGCGGGCGCGCAGCAGGCCCGCCGCATGGTCAGCGCGCTGCTGCAGTTCGCCGAGAAGAACCCGGGCATGGCGCGAGTCATGGTCGGCGATGCGCTGGTGTTCGAGCATGACCGGTTGGCCGCGCGCATGGCGCAGTTCTTCGATCGCATCGAGTCGCAGTTGCGCATCGGTTTGCGTCAGGCGGGTGATGCGGCCGGCTCAGTGACTGCTTCGACGGACGCTCAGGTGCGCGCGTCGCTGCTCACCTCGTTTGCGGTTGGCAGGCTGCATCGCTATGCCCGCTCGGGCTTCAAGCGCTTGCCGACCGAGCAGCTCGAGTCCGCGCTGCGACTGATCGAGCTGTAAGCCAGGCGGCTCGGCGCGCTCGAGCACCTTGCGCCGAGGTCGTCTGGCTACACTGCCGGCCATTCCCGACCCTTGCGCTTTCGCGTCCCACCCGCATGTCTTTTTCTCCAGACTCCCTGATGCACCTCGTGGTGCGCGCCGAAGCGCTGATGGCTCGCATCGAGGCGGTATTGCCGCACTCGCTCGTCGCGCCCGACTGGGCCGCGTCCACCGCGTTTCGCTATCGCCGGCGCGCCAGCGGCGCCGCGCTGGAGCCGGTGCGCCACATGGCGCCGATCCGGCTGGACGATCTGGTCGAGGTCGACGCGCAAAAGGAACGCCTGCTGCGCAACACCGAGCAGTTCGTGGCGGGCCGGCCGGCCAACAATGTGCTGCTGACGGGCGCACGCGGCACCGGCAAGAGCTCGCTCATCAAGGCGTGCTTGAATGAATTTGCGGCCCAGGGCCTGCGCCTGATCGAAGTCGACAAGGCCGATCTGGTCGATCTGGCCGATCTGGTCGATCTGGTGGCCGAGCGGCCCGAGCGTTTCGTGGTGTTCTGCGATGACCTGAGCTTTGATGAAGGAGAGCCAGGCTACAAGGCGCTGAAGTCGGTGCTCGATGGCTCGGTGTCGCAGTCGACGGACAACGTGCTGATCTACGCCACCAGCAACCGCCGTCACCTGCTGCCCGAGTACATGGCCGAAAACCTGACCTATCAGCACAAGGAAGACGGCGAGGTGCATCCGGGTGAGGTGGTCGAGGAGAAGATTTCGCTCAGCGAGCGCTTCGGCCTGTGGGTGAGCTTCTATCCGTTCACTCAGGATGAATATCTGGCCATCGTGGCCCAGTGGCTGACCGGCTTCGGGTTTGGCGAGGCCGCGATTGCAGCGGCGCGTCAGGAGAGTCTGGTGTGGGCGCTCGAGCGCGGTTCGCGCTCGGGGCGCGTGGCGTTCCAGTTCGCCAAGGACTACAGCGGCAGGCACTCGGCTTGAGCGCACCGCAGCGCACGCCGGTCGACGTGGCGGTGGGCGTGCTCATCGACGGCGAGGGACGCTTTCTGATGACATCGCGGCCCACGGGCAAGGTTTACGCCGATCACTGGGAGTTTCCGGGCGGCAAGCTCGAAGTGGGCGAGACCGTGACGCAGGCATTGCGCCGCGAGCTCAACGAAGAACTCGGCATCGATATTGGCGAGGCCCATCCCTGGCAGGTCGAGATGGTGGACTACCCGCACGCGCTGGTGAGGCTGCACTTTTGCAAGGTCTACGAGTGGGCGGGCGAATTCGAAATGCGTGAGGGCCAGGCCATGGCCTGGGAGCAGTTGCCGGTGCAGGTGCGCCCTGTGCTGCCCGGCACGATTCCCGTGCTGCGCTGGTTCGCCGAGGAGCGGCAGCATGAAGGGCCGACGCACAGCGATTGATCACACCGCGGCTTTTGGGTGGCCCGTTGCTAAACTGGCCCGATGAACTGGATCGACGACGTGAAGTGGGACGCGCAAGGCCTGGTGCCGGTGATCGCTCAGGAGCTGGGCAGCAACGACGTGCTGATGTTTGCGTACATGAACCGCGAGGCTCTGCAGCGCACCGCGCAGATCGGCGAGGCCGTCTACTGGAGCCGATCGCGCGGCCGGCTGTGGCACAAGGGCGAGGAGTCAGGCCACATCCAGAAGGTGCATGAGATGCGCATCGATTGCGACAACGATGTGGTGCTTTTGAAGGTCGAGCAACTTGGCCATCAACCCGGCATCGCATGCCATACCGGACGCCACTCGTGCTTCTTCCAGCGCCACCAGGACGGCGGCTGGCAGGCGGTGGACCCGGTCATCAAAGACCCCGCACAGATCTACCGATGAGCCAACCCGAACCCACTGAAATGACTTCGCAAGATGTGCTCGCCCGACTGGCCGACGTCATCGAGGCCCGCAAGGTCGGTGATCCCGACAAGAGTTACGTGGCTCGCCTGTTCAGCAAGGGCACCGACGCGATCTTGAAAAAGATTGGCGAGGAGGCCACCGAGACCGTGATGGCCGCCAAGGATGGCGATGCACAAAAGTTGGTCTATGAGGTAGCCGACTTGTGGTTTCACTCGATGCTGGCGCTGAGCGCATTCGGGCTCAGGCCGGCCGACGTGCTGGCCGAGTTGCAGCGCCGCGAGGGGCTGTCGGGCCTCGAGGAATTTGCCGCGCGCAAGTTGAAAGATCGCGAAGCGAACGGCACATGAACGATGCCGCCGACCTGCGCGAACCCGACGAGTCGCTCAAGACCGTCGGCAACGTCAGCTACCTTCTGCACACCATCGTGGCCGTGGGCGCCGTGATGCCGGGCGTGCAGGCCAGCGTCGGCTTGCTCATCGTGGCCTTTGTCCTGGATCTGGTCAAAAAAGGTGATGCCCAAGGTACTTGGCAGGAGTCGCACTTTCGCTGGCGCATCCGCAGTGTGCTGTGGGCTGCCGGCCTGTACCTGGTGACGGCGCCGCTGTGGCTGCTCTTGCTGGCACCCGGCTGGATCGCTTGGGGGCTGGTGTCGATCTGGTTTTTGTACCGTGTGGTGCGTGGCTGGATGAACCTCAGCCGCAACCAGGCCATGCCGCAGACCTGACCTCAATCTTCGACAACCGACCCGCTGGACCCCAGATGACTCACGATCCGAACTGCGTTTTCTGCAAGATCATTGCTGGCCAGATTCCCAGCCGCAAGGCGTACGAGGACGATGAACTGCTGGCCTTCCACGACATCAACCCGTGGGCTCCGGTGCACCTGCTCATCATCCCCAAGGAGCACATCGCCACCCTGGCCGATGTCAAACCTGAGCACGCTGCGATGCTCGGCAGGATGATGACGCTGGTACCCACGCTGGCGCGCGAGGCCGGTGCTACCAATGGCTTTCGCACCATCATCAACACGGGCCGAGACGGTGGACAGGAGGTCTATCACCTTCACATGCACCTGATCGGCGGACCTCGTCCCTGGAAACAGGGCTGACCTAGAATCTGCGGCTCTTTCCAAGGAGACTCGATATGGGCTCATTTAGCATTTGGCACTGGCTGATCGTGCTGGTCATCGTGGTGCTGGTCTTCGGCACCAAGAAGCTGAAGAACATCGGCGCTGACCTCGGCGGTGCAGTCAAGGGATTCAAGGACGGCGTGAAAGATGGCGGCACGTCGCCTGACGCGGCCGCTCCAACCCAGCAGGTCACTGCCGAGAAATCGTCCGACGCGAACACGGTCGATGTGGAAGCCAAAACCAAGTCGTGATTGATTTTGGCTTCGACAAGCTGGCGCTGATCGGTGTCGTGGCGCTCATCGTCATCGGGCCCGAGCGACTTCCCAAGGTCGCTCGCACCGTGGGCCATTTGCTTGGCAAGGCGCAACGTTATGTCTCCGATGTCAAGGCCGAGGTCAACCGTTCTATCGAGCTCGAAGAGCTCAAAAAGATGAAGGGCCAGTTTGAGGACGCGGCTCGCAATGTCGAGCAGACGGTGGCGCAAAACGTCGAGCAGGCTCGCTCTGATTTCGAACAGGCCGCAGGCGAGGTCGAGATCAACGAATTCAATCGCTACGACACGCTGTTGCGGCCGATCCCGTCGTATCGAAATCCGAAAAAACAATGGAGGCTCAAGCGCTCGGTGATGCCTCACTGGTACAAGCAGCGTCACGGCATACGGGTCAAGGCTCAATCCGGAGCTGCCCGGGTCGCGCGTTTCCGTCCGCCTCGCGCCTCGGCCTGATCGATGGCCACCAACTCACCCGGCCCTGACGAGCTCAGCGGCACCGAGCAGCCCTTTGTCGCGCACCTGATCGAGTTGCGCGATCGACTGGTTCGCGCTGCGATCGCTGTGGGCGTCGTGTTTGCAGCGCTGTGCCTGTGGCCCGGGCCTGCCGGGCTCTACGACATCATCGCCGCGCCGATGATCGCCTCGTTGCCCGCCGGTGCGACCCTGATCGCCACCAATGTGATCTCGCCGTTTGTGGTGCCGCTGAAGATCACGCTGATGGCCGCCTTCTTGGTGGCCCTGCCGGTGGTGCTGTACCAGATGTGGGCCTTTGTGGCGCCGGGTCTGTACACACACGAAAAGAAGCTGGTGTTGCCGCTGGTCGTGTCGAGCACCTTGCTGTTTTTAATCGGCGTGGCCTTTTGCTATTTCTTCGTGTTTGGTCAGGTCTTCAAATTCATTCAAAGCTTCGCGCCCAAGAGCATCACGGCTGCGCCTGACATCGAGGCCTATCTCAGCTTCGTGCTGACGATGTTCGTGGCGTTCGGCGCGTCTTTTGAAGTGCCGGTCGTGGTGGTGGTTCTGGCGCGCATGGGCCTCGTCAGCATCGAGAAGTTGAAGGAGTTCCGCAGCTACTTCATCGTGATCGCCTTCATCGTCGCGGCCATCATCACGCCGCCAGACGTGGTGTCTCAGCTGGCGCTCGCCATTCCGATGTGCGTGCTTTACGAGGTGGGGATTTGGGCGGCGCGCATCTTCATCAAGCACACCCAAGCCCCGTCGGATGACGGGACCGCTGTTTGAGGTAAGTCATCTCGCGCTGACGACCGCCGCGGCTTCTCAACGCCTGCCGTTGGCCAAACCCTTTGGACGTTGAACCACGGTGACGGTCAGTGACAGGCTTTCAGTGCCGCGCTGGATGCCGATGGCGGCCTCGGACTGCGGCTTGAGCGAGGCCACGGCATTGAGCAGTTGAGACGTATTGATGACTGTCTTGCCTGCGATCTTCAGCACCACATCGCCGGGGCGCATGCCGGCCAAACCGGCCGGCCCGTCTTGCAGAACCCCGGTGATCAGCACGCCCTGACTGACGGGCAGGTTGAGCGACTGAGCGATCTCCGCAGTGAGGTCTCGTGGCTCTATGCCGATCCAGCCGCGCGTCACCTGCCCATCCTGAATGAGCCCCTCCATGACGTGCTGTGCGGTGTTGGCTGGAATCGCGAAACCTATCCCCATGCTGCCTCCTGAACGGGAGTAGATCGCTGTATTGATGCCAAGCAAGTTGCCTTGTGTATCGATCAGCGCACCGCCTGAATTGCCAGGGTTGATGGCCGCGTCGGTCTGAATGAAGTTCTCGAAGGTGTTGATGCCCAGGCGGTCTCTGCCCAGAGCGCTGACGATTCCGGCGGTGACTGTCTGCCCCACCCCGAACGGATTGCCGATGGCCAGCACCACATCGCCCACCTGCAGGCTGTCGGTGTTGGCAAATGCGATCACGGGCAGCCGGTCGAGCTCGATCTTGAGCACCGCCACATCGCTTTCCGGATCGGTCCCCACGATCGTGGCCGGTGCCATGCGCCCGTCGAGCAGTTGCACATCAATGTCGCTGGCACCCTCGATCACATGGTTGTTGGTCAGCAGGAAGCCCGCACTAGAGACGATGACACCTGAGCCCAGCCCGACTTGTGTTTCGGTTCCACGGCTTTGGTTGCCGAAAAAGAACTCGAACCACGGATCGCCCTCATGGGGGTCGTGCACCGGCGGCCTGCTGGCGGTGATGCTCACCACTGCGGGTGACGCACGCTTTGCTGCGAGGCTGTAGCCGCCGTTTGAACCTGAGGCCGCAACCGTTGCCGCTGCGGGTGCCTCGGCGATGGGCAACAGGCCGGGCACCCGGTAGCCTGAGCGGCTTGGCAGCCAATCGGGCTTGAGCGTGGCGATCACGAAAACAACGGCCACCGCGACGGTGACGGCCTGGGAGAAAATGAGCCAGGTTTTTCGCATGAGGTTGAGTCTGTGGCCCACCGATCGGACATCGATGTGTATTTGTCAGCCGTGCTGCAAGCCGCGACCTTCAAGGATTATGGGCCGAACGGTTTGCAGATCGAGGGCCGCGCAGGGGTCACTCGGGTGGTGTCTGGCGTGACCGCAAGCTTGGCGTTGATCGAGGCCGCGATAGCCGCGCAGGCCGATGCGGTGCTGGTGCATCACGGTCTTTTCTGGCGCGGTCAAGACGGTCGCCTCACGGGCTGGCTCAAGCAGCGAGTGCAGCGCCTGATGGCGCATGACATCAGTCTTTTTGCGTATCACCTGCCTCTGGATGCGCATGCTGAATTCGGCAACAACGCGCAATTCGGGTGGCGCATCGGCGTGAATGCCGACGCGCGCTTTGGCGATCAGTCTCTGGGTTTCATCGGATCGCTCGAACTGCCGACGACGTCGCAGGATTTGCTGGCTCGGCTGCAGCAGATTTCGAGTCGCACGCCGGCGCATGTCGAGGGTGACGGACGCGCGTTGCGCCGAGTGGCTTGGTGCACCGGCGCAGCGCAGTCCTACTTTGAGGGCGCCATTGCCGCTGGGGCTGATGTATTCATCACCGGCGAGATGTCCGAGCCGCAGGTGCATCTGGCACGCGAGACGGGGGTGGCCTTCATCGCCTGTGGGCACCATGCCAGTGAACGCTACGGCGTGCAGGCGCTGGGCTCGCACATGGCCGAACACTTCGGCATCGAACATCGATACATTGAAATCGACAGCCCCGCCTGATGCGGTTTGCCCGGCACCTTTCATGAGCAGCCCCGTGGCTTTTCGACCCGCTCCGATTGCGATCACCATGGGGGACGCTTGTGGCGTCGGGCCGGAGATCATCACCCGGCTTTATCGAGGCGCCGCCGCCGCGGGATGTTTCGTGGTCGGTGATGTGGGCGTGATGCGCCGCGCGGCGGGCTGCACGGGAGGGCTGATGCCAGTAGCCCGCATCGACACCGCCGAATCGGTGTTTGATGTGCCTCCGAATTGCATCCCGGTGCTGCAGGTCGATGGCTTGCCGGAGGGGCTGTCTCGAATGCCTTTCGGGCGTATCGATGCGCGAGCGGGACTGGCTGCTGCCAGGTCCATTGAACACGCTGCGGCCCTGGCTTTACGCGGCGAGGTGTGTGCGATCGTCACTGCGCCCATCCACAAGGAAGCGCTTGCTGCTGCAGGAGTGCCTTATCCCGGCCACACCGAGATGCTGCAGGCGCTGGCGGCTCCCGCGGGGCAGTCGCCGCCTGCGGTACGCATGATGCTCGCCAATGAGGAGTTGCGCGTCGTGCTGGTGACCATTCACCAGTCGTTGCGCAGTGCCATCGATGCGGTGACGTTCGATGCGGTGCTCGAAACCCTTCGCATTGCGCATCGAGCCAGCGCTGGTTGGGGAGTCGGCTCACCGCGTATGGCGGTGGCCGGCTTGAACCCGCACGCAGGTGAGGGCGGACTGTTTGGCGACGAGGAGCAGCGCGTCATCGCGCCGGCCATTGCAGCGGCTCGCGCTGAAGGCATTGATGCGAGCGGCCCCCACGCCCCTGACACGGTTTTCATGCGGGCGCGTCACACGCAGACACATCCCGGTGAATTCGACATCGTGATCGCGATGACTCACGACCAAGGTCTGATACCCGTGAAGTACCTGGGCGTCGATCACGGTGTCAACGTGAC
>CAMCNE010000026.1 GCA_945875935.1 Bordetella parapertussis | reverse complement strand
AGTCGCTTGATGCGGTCGTCACGCTCGTGGGCGATCTGCACCGGATGCACGTTGGACAAGCCGCTGCGTGCCAGGCGCGGCTTGAGCGCAGCGAGACGATGGCCCGAGGTGTCGAAGGCATACAGACGCCCGGTGTTGCGCATCGACGCACCCAGCGCCAGCGTCTTGCCGCCTGCCCCGGCACAGAAATCGACCACCATCTCGCCGCGCTTGGCATCGGTCAACAGGGCGAGCAACTGGCTGCCCTCGTCCTGAACCTCGACATCGCCACGCATGAACACGTCGAGCTTGTGCAAGGCCGGCTTGCCTTCGGCGCGCAAGCCCCATGTCGAAAATGGCGTGGGCTTGACCTCGATACCGGCTGCTGCGAATTCGGCCAGGACCTGCTCGCGCTTGGCCTTGAAGGTGTTCACGCGCAAATCGAGCGGCGCGTTTTCATTCAGCGCGTTGACAAGCGGCCAGAAGTCGTCGACGACCTCGGTCTTCAACCGCTCAGCCAGCCATTCGGGCAGGTTGTGGCGCAAGCGTTCGGGCAAGGCCGCGCGGTCGACAGCTTCGATCTTCTCGAGCCACTGCGCCTCGCCTTCGACCAGCGCCGCGCGAAGAAAGGCCGCATTGCCCTGCCAGCCCAGCAGCACCAGACGACGCTCCATCTCGCCGCGGCCTGACTGCGCCAGGTGCTGATGAAGCAATCGCTGGCGCAGCACCGTGTAGGTGGTCTCGGCCAGCGTATGGCGCTCGCGCATGCCCAAGGTGCGGTGCTGCCGGAAGAAGTCTGAGACCACCCGGTCAGCGGGGGAGTCGAATTGAAGGACTCGGTGGAGGAGTTCGGTGGAAAGTTCGACCAGGGCGTTGGGATGCATCAGATCGATTATCGGTGACGACCCTTGCGCAGGGCGGGTTCCCGCGCTAGACCAGCCACTGCGCGGCACCGCTGCGATGGGCGATGCGCCCGGCCCCGGTGAAGTCCAGTTCGCCGTCAACCCACCAGCGCACCACCCGTGGGTACAGGATGTGTTCTGCGGCCGTCACGCGCGCCGCCAGTGTTTCTTCGGTATCACCCTCGAGAACGGGCACCGCCGCCTGCGCCACGATCGGGCCGTGATCCAGCTCGGGCGTGACCACATGAACCGTGGCCCCCGCCAGTTTGCAGCCAGCGGCTATCGCCCGACGATGCGTGTGCAGCCCGGTGAACGCCGGCAGCAGCGAGGGATGGATGTTGATCATGCGTGCGGCGAAGCGGTTCACAAACTCGACGCTCAAGATGCGCATGAAACCTGCCAGCACCACGAGATCCGGAGCGAACGCATCGATGGCCTCGGCCAGCGCCGCATCAAAGGCTGAGCGGTCCGCGTGCGCACGGTGATCGACGACAGCCGTGGCGATGCCCCGCCGTGCTGCATCGGCCAGCCCCGCCGCGTCGGGCTTGTTGCTGATCACGGCGGCGATGCGCGCGTTCCAGCCCTCGCAGGCGCAGGCTTGGGCAATCGCCATCATGTTCGAGCCGCGACCGGATATCAGGATGACGATGTTTTTCATGAGGTCGGGATCCGCGCTGCAAGCCACAGGCGCGCCGCAGTGTATGGCCTGGCCGCCAGGGCCAAACCTACAATCGCGACCCTGACTTGAGAGCGCTCCCATGAAACAAAGAGTCTTGTCTGGCATGCGCCCCACAGGTGCCCTGCACCTCGGCCACTACCACGGTGCCTTGAAAAACTGGGTGCGCCTGCAGGCGGAGTACGAGTGCTTCTATTTCGTCGCGGACTGGCATGCCCTGACGACCCACTACGAGAACCGCGAAATCATCGAGCGCAATGTCTATGACATGGTGATCGATTGGCTGGCCGCCGGCGTCGACCCGGAGCGCGCCACGCTGTTCATCCAGAGCCGTCTGCCGGAACACGCCGAGCTGTTCACGCTGCTGGCCATGGGCACGCCGCTCGCCTGGCTGGAACGCATGCCGACCTACAAGGACCAGATGGAAAAGCTCAAGGACCGCGATCTCGCGACCTACGGCTTTCTGGGCTATCCGCTGCTGCAGGCGGCTGACATCCTGATTTACAAGGCCGCGTTCGTTCCGGTGGGCGAAGACCAGGCGCCACATGTGGAGATCACCCGCGAAGTGGCTCGCCGCTTCAATCACCTGTACGGGCGCGAGGCCAATTCGGAAGCGCTGGCCGAAGCGGTGGTCAAGAAAATGAGCAAGGCCGACGGCAAGGCCTTCAGCGCCGCGCGCAAGGCGTTTCAGGAGACCGGCAGCGAAGCGGCTCTTGAGCAGGCTCGCGCACTGATCGCCGAAGGAGGCGCGCTGAGCGCGGCCGATCGCGAGCGGCTCGACGCCTTCTTGCGAGGCACCGGCAAGACCATCCTGCACGAGCCCGCCGTGTTGCTGACCGAGGTCAGCAAGCTGCCCGGCCTTGACGGCGCCAAGATGAGCAAGAGCTACGGCAATGCGATCGCCATGCGCGAGGAGCCCGCAGAAGTCGAGCGCAAGATCAAGCGCATGCCGACCGATCCGCAACGCGTGCGCCGCACCGATGCGGGCGACCCCGACCGTTGCCCGGTGTGGCAGTTCCACCAGGTCTATTCTGACGCCCAGACCAAGGATTGGGTTGTCAGCGGCTGCAAGTCCGCCGGCATCGGTTGCCTCGAATGCAAACAGCCCGTGATCGACGCCATCTTGCGAGAGCAGCAGCCCTGGCGCGAACGTGCCGAGACTTACCTGAGCAACCCCAAGCAGGTGCAGTGGATCGTCGACGTGGGCACAGAGCGAGCTCGCACGGTGGCCCGGCAGACCATGGGCGATGTGCGCGAGGCGATGGGGATCAACTACTGAAGCCGCGCTTGGTGCGTCGGGCTGCGTTCACAGCGACAGGAAGTGCTCGCGGTAGTAGGACAGTTCTTCGATCGACTCGCGGATGTCGGCCATGGCGGTGTGGGCCTGAGCCTTCTTGAATCCAGCCATGATCCCGGGCTTCCATCGCTTGGCCAGCTCCTTCAGCGTGCTGACATCGAGATTGCGATAGTGGAAGAAGGTCTCGAGCGCCGGCATGTGGTTGGCCAGAAAGCGGCGGTCTTGGCAGATGCTGTTGCCGCACATCGGTGACTTGCCCGCTGGCACGTAGTCCCTCAGGAAGGCGATGACCTGAGCTTCGGCTTTGGCCTCGTCCAGAGTCGATGCCTTGACCCGATCGATCAGCCCGCTGCGCCCGTGAGTGCCCTTGTTCCACGCGTCCATGGCGTCGAGCGCCGCGTTGCTCTGGTGGACCGCCAGTGTGGGGCCTTCGACGCGCACGTTGAGTTGCGCATCGGTGACGACCACGGCGATTTCGATGATGCGGTCCTTGTCCGGGTACAGCCCTGTCATCTCGAGGTCGATCCAGATCAGGTTCTGCTCGCTCTTGGTCAAAGTGGTGGTCATCGCTGTTGCTCCTTGCAAAGATTGTCTCAGCCCTACACTGCGGGTCGATGTCGCCAACCGATCCCTCTTTGAACCCCGCTGTTGTGCTTGCCTTGGTCTTTGCCGGTGCCTTGGTCTTGTCGCTGATGGTGAGGTTCTGGCTGGCGACCCGGCAGATGCGACATGTGGCGCAGCACAGCCATGCGGTGCCAGCGGCTTTTGCCGGCACGGTGTCGCTCGAGTCCCACCGCAAGGCGGCGCGCTATGCCTTGACGAATGGCAGCTTCGGTCTGTGGTCGATGACCTTCAGCGCGGTAGTTCTCGTCGGCTGGACGTTGCTTGGCGGACTGGGATGGCTCAACGAGACGCTGCTCGACACCATTCGCCCCCGCTTCGGCGACATGACCTACCAGTTGGTGCTGCTGTCGGCCTTCATGCTCATTGGCTCGCTGCTGGAGTTGCCATTCGATCTGTACAGCACGTTTCGCATCGAGCAGGCCTTCGGCTTTAACCGCATGACATGGAAGCTGTACCTGGCCGATGCTGCCAAGGGTCTGCTGCTCGGCGCGCTGATCGGCTTGCCGCTGGCAGCCGGAATGCTGTGGATCATGGGCAGCACCGGCGCTTTGTGGTGGCTGTGGGCCTGGGCGGCGTGGGTGGGTTTCAACCTGCTCGCCATGGTGGTGTATCCAACGCTGATCGCGCCGCTTTTCAACACCTTCAAGCCGCTTTCAGACGATGTGCTGGAGTCACGAGTCAAGGCGCTCATGGCGAAATGCGGCTTCACGGCAAAAGGCCTTTACGTGATGGACGGCAGCCGGCGATCGGCGCATGCCAACGCCTATTTCACGGGCTTCGGCGCCTCCAAGCGCGTGGTGTTCTTTGACACGCTGCTGTCCAAGTTGTCGCCAGGCGAAGTCGAGGCGGTGCTCGCGCATGAGCTCGGGCATTTCAAGCTCAAGCACATCCCCAAGCGTCTGGTGTCGATGTTCGCGATCAGCTTCGCAGCGTTCGCGACACTCGGCTGGCTGTCAGGACAGACTTGGTTCTACAGCGCCTTTGGGGTGCAACCATCGATGGCGGCATCCAACGATGCGGTGTCACTGCTGCTGTTCATGCTCATCGTGCCGGTGTTCGGCTTTTTCGTGTCCCCGGTCCTTGCGGGCATGTCGCGCAGCCATGAATTCGAAGCCGATGCCTATGCCTGCTCGCACTGCGATGGCAGCGATCTGGCGTCGGCCTTGCTCAAGCTCTATGAGGACAACGCATCGACCTTGACGCCTGACCCTGTGTACGCGCGCTTTTATTACTCGCACCCGCCGGCTGCCGAGCGGCTGGCGGCAATGACCTTGCTGGCCCGCCCCACATGAGCGGGTCGCTGCCTTGAGCAGGGCTGATGATGGCAAGACGGCCTGCCTCTCGGGGCTGGTGGTTTCAGGGTTTGGACGCCATTACATCGTCGAGGACGACTCGGGTCAGCGTGTCATTTGTCATCCGCGCGGCAAGAAGAGCCTGTGCGTGGTGGGCGATCGCGTGCGCTGGCAAGTCAGCGGCGATGAAGGGGTGATCGAGGCATTGGAGCCGCGGCGCAACCTGCTGTTCCGGCAGGACGAGTGGAAGACCAAGGCATTCGCCGCCAACCTGGATCAGGTGCTGGTGATGGTGGCGGCTGAGCCCGTGTTCAGCGAGTCACAACTGGCCCGCGCGCTGATCGCCGCCGAGAGCGCCGGCATCGCCGCGAGCATCGTGCTCAACAAAACCGACCTGCCGCAGATCGCCGCGGCCCGAGCCCGTTTGCAGCCCTATGCGGACATGGGCTACAGCGTGCTGGAGGTGGCGCTGAAGACGAATCCGCAGGCCTCGCGCGCTGCGCTGGAGCCGCTGCTGGCCCAGCGTGCCTCGCTCGTGCTCGGGCCCAGCGGCACGGGCAAGAGCACGCTCATCAACCTGCTGGCTCCCGATGCGCGTGCCCAGGTCGGTGAAATTTCGCAGGCCTTGAATTCGGGGCGCCACACGACCACCTCGACGCAGTGGTACTGGCTGGACGAAGCGCGGCGCAGTGGACTGATTGACTCTCCGGGATTCCAGGAGTTCGGCTTGAAGCAAATCGATGCCCAGGCGCTGCCCGCGTTGATGCCAGACTTTCGAGACGCCTCGAAGCAGTGCCGCTTCTACAACTGCACGCACCGTCAGGAACCCGGATGTGGCGTTCGGGAGGCGCTGGCGCAAGGCGCGATCAGCGAGTCACGCTACCGCATCTATGGTGAGATTCGGCACGAACTCGAAGGCACTCGCTGGTAACTGCCGCAAGGGCAGATCGGTCGGTTCGTCGCCCGAGGATCAGCCAATCAGATTGGCCAGCGTCAGCAAGGTCAGCAGCAGCATCCACAACACGACCGAGCGCCACACCAACCCCACGATGCTGCGCAAGTGAGAAGCTGCAGGCGGTGCACCAGCGGTCGATCCGTCAGCGGCCAGGTCATCGACTCCGGCGCCCCGCGTGAAGGTCTTGGCGCGATCCGGTGTCACGCCGGGCGGGGCTTGGCCGCCCAACTGAACGCCCACAGCACCCGCTGCCGCGGCCAGGATGACGCCTTCGTTGTCATGTCGCCAAAGCTCGGCATCGCGCCGCCAGCTGTTGATGGCTTCTTCGAAGTTGCCCACTACCGCAAATCCGAATGCGGTCAGGCGGGCAGGAAAGTGATCCATCATCCCGAACAGCCTTTGCGACAGGGCAAGCAAGCGCTCATTGGTCGGCTCTCCGACCGTCTCGTTGCGATAGCCCCAGTACCGGCTGGCGAACTCTGCGGTGCGGTAGACAACCGCACCGGCAGGGCCGAAGCCGATGGCGGACATCACCACAAACCAGAAAAACACACCGAACACATGGCGATGGGCAGCCAAAAGCGAGTGCTCGATGACGTGGCGCAGCAGTTCGGTGCGTGGCAGTTCGCTCACGTCAAGGTGACGCCACTCGGTCAGCAGGTTTCGCACGGTGAACTCATCGTCGCGCTCGAGCGCATCACGGATGTCGGTGAAGTAGTGGCTGAATTGGCGAAACCCCAAAGTCAGGTACAGCACCGCGACATTCCAGGCCAAGCCCAGCAGCAAGCTGTATTCCACCAAGGCCAGATAGACGGCCCACACGAGTGCGGCAGGCAGTACCACCGTGATCACCCAGACCACCCAGGCGTGTCGTTCACGGCCCGCGTCAAAGGTGTGTGCGGCCCAGCGCAGCCAGGACGTCAGCGCGGCATGAACAGCCGTTCCGCGCTGCAGCGGCTTGACCTGCTCGAGCAGCAGCGCAAGAAGTACCGAGAAGAGGCTCATCGTTTTTGATGATAGCGGTGAGCCTCAAACCGGACTCAGGCCGAAAGGAAGCGATAAAGATTGCGCAGCATGGCCGCCGTAGCACCCCAGATGAAGCGGGTGTGTGGCGAGCCATCGGCTGCATGCGTCACCCAAGGCATCGAGAGGACCTCGCGAGCCTCGCTCCCCTCGCCCACCACGTGACGCCGGTGATGGGCTGGCGACATCAGGAAAGCCAATGGGACTTCGAAGATCTCGGACACCTCCAGCGGGTCGGGTCGAAGCGGCCGGCCGGGCTGGACGATGCCGATGACGGGCGTGACGATGTAGCTTGTGACGGTGGTGTAAGTCGGCAGCATCCCGAGCACCTGAACGCTTGCCGGTGACAAACCGATTTCTTCCTCGGCTTCACGCAAGGCCGTTTCAACCGCCGAGCTGTCGTGTGGCTCGGCACGACCGCCGGGAAAACTGATCTGGCCGGGATGGTCTGTGAGGTGATCGGCTCGCTGAGTCAGCAAGACCGTCACCCCCCCTTCACGCTCGAGCAGAGGCACCAGCACAGACGCGTGCACGAGCGATCTCGAACCCATGGGGCGTTCGGCCACCAGTTCAGGAACCCAGATCAAGTGCCTGGAAAACTGCGCCCGCAAGGCGCCCGCAGACAACCTGTCGAGAGGCACGGCCGGCAAGTGATCGTCGACGGCCATCACCGGCAGTTGTTGCGGATCGAACTTCAACGGCATGGACGGAGCATTGAAAAAGCCGCCTCGAGGGCGGCTTTCATGGAAAGACTGCAGGACAAGCGCCCGACGATCAGCCCAGCTTTTCCTTGATGCGAGCCGACTTGCCCGAGCGCTGGCGCAAGTAGTACAGCTTGGCGCGGCGAACATCACCACGGCGCTTGACTTCGATCGATGCGATCAGCGGGCTGTAAAGCTGAAAGGTACGCTCGACGCCTTCGCCGCTGGAGATCTTGCGGGCGATGAAGCTCGAGTTGAGTCCGCGATTGCGCTTGGCAATGACCACGCCTTCGTAGGCCTGGACCCGCTTGCGCGTGCCTTCAACCACGTTGACGTTGACGATGACGGTGTCGCCAGGGGAAAAGTCGGGAATCGTCTTGTTCAGACGGGTCATTTCCTCTTGCTCGAGGGTTTGGATCAGGTTCATGGTTTCTCCGTGCGATCTTGCCTGCGCGTGTTGGCGGTATTGGGTCCGGACGAAGAGCACTCAATGCTGAGCGGCCCAGCCCGGGCGGGGCAGAGGATCGAAAAGCCAATCAGTATAACCGCAGCGAGCTCAAGAAAAGCTCATCTTTGTCACTCAAACGGCCTGCCCGTCGCGCGATGTCGATGAGGTCAGGCCTGCGCCTGGCCGTCAGTTCCAGCGATCGCTCCCGTCGCCAGCGTGCGATGTGGGCATGGTTGCCGGACAGCAGCACTGGCGGGATCGGCAAGCCACCGGCTTCGGTGTCGAGCAATTCGGGCCGGCTGTAGTGCGGGCCTTCGAGCAACCCGTCAGAAAAACTGTCTTGCTGATGCGACTGCGCTTCGCCCAGCACGCCGTCCTGCAGCCGCGCGATGGCGTCGAGCAATGCCAGCGCGGGCAGTTCCCCACCGGACAGCACGAAATCGCCGAGGCTGAGCTCCATGTCCACGTGCCGGTCAAGAAAGCGCTGGTCGATGCCCTCGTAGCGCCCGCAAAGCAGCACGGCACCCGAGCCGCAGGCGAACTCGCTGACCACTTGCTGATCGATGCGTCGACCCGTGGGCGTGAAATGGACAACCGGACCAGCACTGGCCGAGTCGCTGTGCCGGCCCGAACGAACCGCGACCAGCGCACGCTCGAGCGGCTGCGCGAGCAGCACCATCCCCGGACCGCCACCATACGGTCGGTCATCGACTCGGCGATATTGGCCGTCCGCAAAGTCACGCAACGGCCACAGGCGCACATCAACCTGCCCTGACTCGAAGGCCCGGCGGGTGATGCCGTGCGTGAGGTGCGGTGCGAACAACTCGGGAAACAGGGTGATGACGTCAAACCGCATGGGGGCAATCACCTCGCAGCATCAGTAATCGAGACCCCAATCGACGCTGATACGCCGCTGCTGCAGGCTCACCGAGTCAACGAACGCCGCAACAAAGGGAATCAGCCGCTCATCTGCCTCGGAAGTGCCGGCATCGGGGTGCAAGACACGAAGCACGCTGTGCGGACCGGTGTCGATCAGCCCGACCACATCGCCAAGATGTTCACCATCTCGGTTGAAAACGGCCAAGCCCAGCAAATCAACCCAGTAAAACTCGTCCTGACCCGCTGTGGGGAAGCTGCTGCGAGACACGAACAACCGAGCCCCGCGCAGTGCCTCAGCACCGGCCCGGTCGACCACGTCGTGAGCCTGAGCGACGACGCTGTCACCATGATCCTTGACAGCCATGACCTTGATGACGGGCGGCAAGTCAGGGAACTTGACGGCGCCCCGAGGCCCTGTTGAATCCGGAGGTTTCAGAAACCAGCGCCGCGAAGAAAACAGCGCCTGAGGATCCGAAGAAAACGGCTTGACCTTGAACCAGCCCTTGACGCCCCAGGCGTCGGTGATGCAACCGACTTCGATGGCGTCTTCGGGCCAAGCCAGCGCATCCGTGCTGGCGTCATTCATGACGGGTATCAGACCGCAGTGGCTTTGGCCTGCTCGACGAGGCGGGCCACCGTGGGAGACAGTTGGGCTCCATTGCCCTTCCAGAACTCGACACGATCGAAGGCCACGCGCAGCGGTTGCTCCGCACCCGAAGCGACCGGGTTATAGAAACCGACTCGCTCGATGAACCGGCCATCACGGCGCACTCGGGCATCGGCCACGACGATGTTGTAGAAAGGGCGCTTCTTGGCGCCGCCGCGAGCAAGTCGAATCACAACCACGATGTTTCCTTGAATGATGGGTTGCCCGCCGCATCCGGGAGACACTCCGGTCGAGCAGAACAGGAAGATGGCCGGAGAATCTACCGTGCCGTCATGAGAACCCTCGATTGTAAACTCGCCATGGCTCAAACAGCCAGCAACGCGACCCCAATATCGACGCGTCCCGCCAGCAAGCCATGTTTTGCGCTCACGAAAAGGCTGCCATGCAGATGAGAGACAGCAAGACGTCACCGACGCGTTCGAAAACCTTTGCCACCTGGCTGGCCATCATCGCAGGCAGCCTTGGGATCCATCGCTTCTACCTGCATGGCTTTCGGGACTTGCCTGGCTGGCTGCACCCGCTGCCCACGGTGATCGGTTTTTTTGGCGTGTTGCGCGTGCGCTCGCTGGGTCAGGACGACCAAATCGCCTGGCTGCTGATGCCGTGGCTGGGCTGCTCGATCTCAGCAGCAATGCTGGCAGCGATCGTCTATGGCCTGATGCCCGACGACAAATGGAATGCCCGCTTCAACGCCGATGCTCCCGAGTCCCGAAGCAGCTGGGGTGCCGTGGTTGGCGCCATGCTCGCGCTGTTGGTCGGCGCCGCTGTGCTGATGAGCACGATTGCCTTCGTGGCTCAGCGTTATTTCGAGTACCAGGCCGAAAGCGACGTCACAGCACCCGTTCGATCACCTGAGACGACACCGACGCCATCAATGCGCTGACGGCTCCTCGGCCGGGAATGAAAAGTTTCGAGTCCAACTCAGCCAGCGGCAACAGAACGAACGCCCGCTCATGCAAGCGGGGGTGAGGAATGGTCAGCGCAGGACTGCTCAAGGTCATCTGTCCATGCAGCAGCAAATCGAGATCCAATGTGCGCGGCGCGTTGCGCCAGCCACGCTCGCGTCCGTAGATGAGTTCGATGCGCTGTAACTCGCTCAGGAGCGCGTGGGGCAACATCGACGTGCTGAAACAAGCCACAGCATTGAGGTAGTCGGGGCCCGTCGCATCAACAGGCGCGCTGCGAAACCACGAAGAACAACGATGGTCGCTGGTGCTGGGCAGTTGCTGCAGTTCGGCCCAGGCGCAAGCCAAGGCCTTTCGGGTGTCGCCGAGGTTGGCGCCCAGACCCACGTAGACGATCGAGGGGGTCACCCAGCGTCCGTCTCGGCAGCCCCCTCGGCAGCAGGAGCCCCATCGCCAGCGGGTTTGCGTCGCCGGCGACGGCGCTTTTTGGCGGGATCCGATTGGGCGGCTGGCAACTCACCCGCAGGAGCGCTGTGTCGGCGCAACGCATCCTGCTCGCGTGCCTCGCCCATCAGGCGGGCTCTCTCGGTCTCATCGGCCAAAGAGAATTCTTCCCACCAGCGCGCCAGTTCGTCAGGAGCTTCGCCCGCATCCGCACGCAACCTCAAAAAGTCAAAGCCCGCACGAAAGCGCGGCTGCTCGACCAACGTGAAAGGCGCATTGCCAACACGGCGCTCGAAGCGCGGCTGCATCAGCCAGATCTCACGCATGTCACCAGCGAGTTTGCCGCGCCCGGAGATGTCGCCGATGCGGGCATCGAAAACCGCCTCGACCGCCTGCTGCAGCGCTGCAAAGGCGGGCTCTCCGCCAGCTTTGAGTTGATTCCAGCGCCGCTGCACCTCATGCCACAACATGCACGCGAGCATGAAACTGGGCGCGACCGGCTTGCCCTCGGACACCCGGCGATCCGTGTCGGCCAGTGCCAGACGAACAAATGCGCGATGCGACTCGGTGTCACGGGTCTCATCGAGCAAGGTATCGAGGATAGGGAAGGTGCCGCGGTGCAGGCCCTGCTTGCGCAATTCATCCAGACTGGCCAGTGAGTGGCCGGTCTGCAGCAGTTTGATCATCTCGTCGAACAGCCGCGACTGCGGAACGTTTTCGAGCAAGGCCGACATGGCCTGAATCGGCGCGCGGGTCTTGGGTTCGATCTCGAAGCTCAACTTGGCCGCGAAACGCACGGCTCGCACGATGCGCACCGGGTCTTCGCGGTAGCGAGTCTCAGGATCGCCGATCATGCGCAAGAGCTTTTTTCGCGCGTCCTTGATGCCGCCGTGGTAGTCCACCACGATCTCGCGCACCGGGTCGTAGTACATCGCGTTGACAGTGAAGTCGCGTCTGGCAGCGTCCTCGATTTGCGGTCCCCAGACGTTGTCGCGCAGGACGCGGCCCTCGGCGTCCACCACATGGCTCTTGCCTGCCAGCTCACCTTTGGAGGTTTTTTCGTTGCCGGCCACCTGGTCGGCCGCGGCCGCATCCATCAGTGCTCGAAACGTCGACACCTCGATGACCTCACTCAGACCTCGGTCCTGTCGACCGCGGCCGAACACCACATGCACGATGCGAAAACGTCGCCCGATGATGAAGGCGCGCCTGAACAGCGACTTCACCTGCTCCGGTGTGGCGTCGGTGGCCACGTCGAAGTCCTTGGGTCGCAGTCCCAGCAGCAGATCGCGCACCGCACCGCCGACGATGTAGGCCTCGTGACCGGCATCGACGAGCGTTTGCACGACCTTGACGGCCCGTTGATCGACCAGAGTCGCGTCAATCTGGTGTTCGGCCTTGGGCACCTCGACACGCTTGCCATGCGAGTCCTTGGCGCCTGCCGACTTGGCGGGCTTGCCCATCAGCTTGTCGAGGAATTTCTTGATCATGCAAACAATTTCAGAGTGCGCCAACCGCGCTGATCGGCCAGGCAAGCAAGCGCGGGAGATGGATTGGTGGCCACGGGATCGGTGGCCTTGTCGAGCAAGGGAAGATCATTGAGCGAGTCGCTGTAGACCGTGACCCGCGCAAAGTCATCCCACGATGCACCCTGCGCCGCCAGCCACTCCGCTACCCGCTGGACCTTGCCTTCGCGGTAGCTCGGAATGCCCTGAATGCGTCCGGTGATGCTACCGCGCGCGTCGCGTTCGAGACGCGTGGCGATCAGGTCTTGAATTCCGAAGGCCTGCGCGATCGGCGTGGTGATGAACTCGTTGGTGGCCGTCACCAGCGCCACGCGGTCGCCGTCTGCCTGATGCCGGCTCACCAGAGCGCGCGCGCTCGCATGCAAATGCGGCTCGATCATCTGCTGCATGAACAGCCGACGGCTGGCTTCCAGCTCGTCGTGCGAACGCTCCCGAAGCGGACGCGTGGCGAACTCGATATAGGCGTGAACATCCAGCTGCCCCGCCTTGTACTGGGCAAAAAACAGGTCATTGCCCGAACGGAAACTGGACTCATCCACCCATCCGAGTGAAATGACGAATTCGCCCCAGGCGTGATCCGAATCGATCGGCAACAAGGTGTCATCAAGGTCAAACAGGCACAGGTTCAAGTGGGTTCCCCGCTTGGGTTGGATTCGGGTGATTGCGTCAACATCTGCCTGAGCAAAGGCACCGTGATCGCACGCTTGTGGACCAAGGCAAACTCGTCGAGGCGGTCCAGTTGGTCCATCAGGTGCTTCAAGTCGCGAGCGTATCGATGCAGCAAATGATCGATCACCTCATCGGACAGGAACAGGCCTCGACGATCCGCCTCCTGACGCAGGGCTGCGCGCGACAAGGCCTCGGACAGGGGCCGAACGGCCAGCACATGCCCCCAGCCCAATCGCGAGCGCAGATCGTCTCGCAACGGCAGGTCGACAGGCGGCAGCCTTCCGGAGGCCGCTACCAGCAAGGATCGGCTGCTGGCCACCACGAACAAGGCAAACGCGCATTGCTGCTGGGCAGCGTCGAACCCATCGCAGGCGTCGAGCACCAGCAAGCTCCACGATTCGTCAAAGGCCCAGGGTGCAGGGTCTTCTGGCCCGAACCAACCCAGCCGGCCACCTTGCTCCTGAACACCCCTGGCCAGACCCTTGAGCAGGTGCGTCTTGCCACTGCCCTGAACACCCCAAAGGTAGACCGGTGTCGAGGCAGTCCCGGCATCGCGAAGTTGCTGCAGGACCATCTCGTTGCCGGAGGGCACGAAGGAATCAAAACTCTGATCCGAGGCTGCTGAAATGGGCAAAGGGATCTGTTTCATCGCATCACACACGCCCGTATACCGCCATACCCGGCACACAGTTCGCCATCGGCAGCTTCAATGAAATCGCGGCGGCAATTCCCGGCGCAGGTGGGCGAGCCGCTCGACCAGCACGAAACGGTCGTCGGCGTGTGGGCGCTGCCGCAGATACGCATCCAGATCGGTGATGGCCTCGATCGGATGCCCAGACTCGGCCCATGCCAGCCCCCGGTCGCGTCGCTCCTCCACGGCCTCAGGCAATAACACCACCAGCCGGTCCATCACCGGCAACAGGCGTCCCCAGTCTTCGTCTGTGCGATGAATTTCCTTCAGGTTGCGCAGCATCCGCGCGAGCGTCTCGCGCGCCGAGGCCGCCCTCAGGAAATACGACAGCGGGGCTTCGGCTTCTCCCATCAAAGCCTGGCTACGCCGGTAAGGCACAAGGCGGTCCTCAAGCTCTTCGCCGGACAGCGACTGACCCGTGAACGGATCGATCACCACGTCACCAACTTGCGCTGCCTGAGTCACGCTGAGCTTGACCAGGAAGTGCCCGGGAAAGGAGACGCCTTGCGCTTTCAGCCCGATCTGGGTGGCCAACTCGACATAGACGATGGCCAAGGTGATTGGAATGCCCCTGCGCCTGAGCAACACCTCATGTACGTAGCTGTTGCGCGGGTCGTAGTAGTTGTTGACGTTGCCGCCAAAACCGAGCTCATTGAAAAAGTAGTGGTTCAGCTGACGCACACGCTGCAACGGAGCTGCATCAGCCGCGATGCGCCGCTTCAACTGCTCGGCCAGCGCATCGATGTCAGAAAGCACCGACTGGGTGTCGAGACCGGGATACTCGTCTTGCGCAATCGACACGGCCGCTTCCAGCACCGAGAGGCTGGCA
Source organism: Bordetella parapertussis (assembly GCA_945875935.1). GTDB lineage: Bacteria > Pseudomonadota > Gammaproteobacteria > Burkholderiales > Burkholderiaceae_C > PBB1. The sequence goes on along the minus strand of CAMCNE010000026.1, from coordinate 10,951 downwards.
TCTTCGGCGACCAGCGACGAAAAATACTGCAGCGCTGTCGGCGCCTCGAAGTGCGGTGAACCGGGCATGCGTCCCAGTGTAAGGCGCGCAGCGAGCCGGCTCAGCCGCGGCGGGCGAAGTCGCCCAGCCGAATGCCCATCAGCCTGAGCGCGGCAAAGTAAGTCAACGCCGCAGCGGCCAGACATCCGGCCAGCAAGCCCACCCGAAGCAGTTGCTGCGAGCCCAGCGCCACCCAGTCGATGCCCCAGGCAGCGGCAGCCAACACCACCGACATGAGCACATTGGCGCACACCACCCGCAGCGAAAAGCCTCGCCATCCAGCCGCTGCGACGTAGGCGCCCTGGCGACGCAAGCCAACAAACAGCCACGCCGCATTGATCAATGCGGCCAGACCAATGGACAGCGCCAACCCAGCGTGCCCCAGAACGGGAACCAGCGCCACGTTCATGAGCTGGGTCAGGGCCAGCACCACCACCGCAATGCGAACCGGCGTGCGGACGTCTTGCCTGGCGTAAAAGCCCGGCGCCAGAACCTTGATCGCGGTCAAGCCCAGCAGGCCAACGCCGTAACCCCTGAGGGCCCAGACCGTCTGCTCCACATCCACGGGCATGAAACGCCCGTAGTGATAAAGCACCGACACCAGCGCCGTCGGGAAAAGCAAAAGAGCCACCGCACACGGCAGCGCCAGCAACAGCACCAGGCGCAAACCCCAATCCAGCAAGCTCGAGTAGGTGGCGTCATCTTTCGCACCTTGCGTAGCCGACAACTGCGGCAACAGCACGACGCCCAGCGCCACGCCAAGCAAGGCAGTGGGAAATTCCATCAGCCGATCGGCATACGTCAGCCACGAGACCGACCCGGTCGCCAGGTGAGAGGCGATCTGGGTGTTGATCAGCAGCGACAGCTGCGCCACCGACACGCCAAGCATGGCCGGAGCCATCTGACGCAGCACCCGACGCACGCCAGGGTGCTGCCAAGCTGATGTCACGCCACTCCAGCCCAACCTGATCTCTGGCAAAGCTGCCAGCGATCGAAGCGCCGCCGCCTGAACCGACAGCTGCAAGACGCCGCCCAGGAGCACGCCCACGGCCAGCGCAAAAATGGGCTCGATGCCGTGGGACTTGAACCAAGGAGCGAGCCACCACGCGGCACTCATCACAGCCAGATTCAGCAAGACAGGCGTGACCGCCGGCACAGCAAATCGCTTCCAGGTGTTGAGCACGCCGGCGGCCAGTGCCACCAGAGACATGAAGCCGATGTACGGGAACATCACGCGCGTCATCAGCACCGCGGAGTCGAAATCCTGCAGCCCCGATGCCATCATCCACACGAGCACCGGCGCCGCAGCGATCCCGACCAGCGTGGTGACGATCAGCGCCCAAAACAGCACCGTGGCCACGGCATCAATCAGGCCGCGGGTGGCCGCATCGCCATCGGCCGACCGGCTGGCAGCCAAGATGGGCACGAACGCCTGTGAGAAGGCGCCCTCGGCAAACAGCCGCCGAAGCAGGTTCGGGATGCGAAACGCGACGTTGAATGCGTCGGTCTGTGCGCTGACGCCAAAACTCGAAGCCACGATCAATTCACGACCGAGCCCGGTCACACGCGAGACCAGCGTCAGCAAAGAAACCGTAGAAGCGGCCCGCAGCAGATTCATGAGCAAGCGCCCCGGGTCATAGGGTGGGAAGGCATCGACGCAGCAGGCAATGCCGCTGGCCAGGAGTTGGCCAAAACAACATCTTTGAGACGGGCGACAGGATGCTACACTCGCCGACTCGGTCCCTTCTGAACAAATTAAAGCATGGCCACATCTTCCAAAGCGAAAAAGAAAACCGTCCGCATTGCATCCGGCTTGAAGCGCGTGCGTCAGGACGTCAAGCTCAATGCCGCGAACACCGCGTTGCGCTCGAAGTTCCGCACCGTCATCAAGAACGTGCAAAAAGCCGTTCTGGCAGGTGACAAGGCCAAGGCCGCTGATCTTTTCAAGACCGCCGAGAAGGTGATCGACTCGGTGGCCGACAAGGGACTGTTCCACAAGAACAAGGCCGCTCGCCACAAGAGCCGTCTGTCGGCCAAGGTCAAGTCGCTAGCCGCAGCAGCCGCCTGATCAGCGCTCAACGAACAGTCCAAAGGCCCGCAATCGCGGGCCTTTTTCATGGGCCGATGATGGTCAACTCAAGCGTGTCGGCTTGACGCTTGAGACCGATCAGCGCTCCGTCGGTGATGGCAAAAGACAGGCTTGCGCAACCTGCAACTGGTTATCGCGGGCGAAGTTCATGACGAAGTCCCACGCCATGGGCGCCGATTCGCGCAATCGTTCATCGACGATGACACATTTCACCCCGTTGATCACCCGCGGCACGCAGTAAGGCGAGTAGCCAATGAAAGCGCTGATGCCTCCAGCGCTTCCTTCGGGACGGAAGCATGACATGGCCCCCGCGAGACGTTCGGCCCAGTCGCTGGGGCGAAATGTCTGGCCACTGAGCGTGACGCCCTGGATGAAAAATTCTTGTTTTGGCGTTGAACTCATGCTTCGGGTTCGGGGGATGCTTGTCGCAGACGGCGAGGGAGCACGCCGATACAACTTCGCGACACCGGCTCGCATTGTGCCGCCTGCCATTTACAAAAATTTCCACCCAACGATCAACGTTCACATGGCGACGTCATCATCGGGCGGCAAGGGCTCGTCAGAGGCGCCGCCTTAGAATTTCACCCGATTCTCCGGTGCTTGAAAGCGCCTCCCACTTCCCGCGCGCAGCACGCCGGAACTTCCCACATGAACACTCCTGAGCACGTCCGCGTCGACCCCGAACCCCATGTCATGCACACCTACGGCAGGCTGCCCATGGCGATGTCGCATGGCCAGGGTTGCTGGGTGTGGGACACCGACGGCAAGAAGTACCTCGACGGTCTGGGCGGCATTGCGGTCAACACCCTGGGCCATGCGCACCCGAAACTGGTGCCGGCGCTGCAGGAACAGATCGGCCGGCTGATTCACACTTCGAACTACTACGGTGCGCCGCTGCAGGAAAAACTTGCGGCCAAGCTGTGCGAGTTGTCTGGCATGAGCCGGGTCTTCTTTTGCAACAGCGGCCTTGAGGCCAACGAGGCGGCGCTGAAGATCGCTCGCAAGTTCGGCCACGACAAGGGCATCGATCGCCCCGAGGTCATCGTCTACGAAAAAGCGTTCCATGGCCGCTCGATCGCCACGCTGTCGGCCACGGCCAACCCGAAGATTCAGGCAGGCTTTGGTCCGCTGGTCGAGGGCTTCGTTCGGGTTCCACTCAACGACGTGAGCGCGATCGAAAGCGCGGCCAGCGAGCACCCGAAGATCGTGGCCGTGTTTCTCGAGGTCATTCAGGGTGAAGGCGGCGTCAACCCGGCCACACCCGACTACCTGCGCGCAATCCGCCGCATTTGCGACGAGCGCGGCTGGCTGCTGATGCTCGACGAAGTTCAGTGCGGCATCGGTCGCACCGGAAAGTGGTTTGCCCACCAGTGGGCTGGCATCGTGCCCGATGTGATGCCGCTGGCCAAGGGCCTGGGCTCGGGCGTGCCAGTCGGCGCGGTGGTGTGCGGCCCACGCGCCGCCGAGGTACTGCAGCCGGGCAACCATGGCACCACCTTTGGCGGCAACGCGCTGGCCATGCGCGCAGGCATCGAAACCCTGCGCATCATGGAAGAAGACCACCTGCTCGACAATGCCGTCACCGTCGGCAGCGCCTTGCGCGCCAGCCTGACGCGCGAGTTCGCTGGATTGTCGGGTGTGCTCGAGATTCGCGGCCAGGGCCTGATGCTGGGCATCGAACTGGACCGGCCATGTGGCGAACTGCTGGGCCAGGCCGCTGAGGCCGGCCTGTTGATCAGCGTCACGGCCGATCGCGTGGTGCGGCTGGTGCCACCGCTCATCCTGAGTCTGGCCGAGGCCGAACAGATCGCGACGATCCTCGGCCGCCTGATCAGGCAATTTCTTCAAACCGCAAAACAACCATGAACACGCCCAGCAAACCAGGCAGGGCGCCAATTCGGCACTACCTGCAGTTCAAGGACCTGAGCGCCGAGGAGTACGAGTACCTTCTGGGCCGAACCACGGTCATCAAGAAGCGCTTCAAGAACTACGAGAAGTACACGCCGCTGTTCGACCGCACGCTGGCGATGATTTTCGAAAAGGCCAGCACCCGAACCCGCGTGAGTTTCGAAGCGGGCATGTACCAAATGGGTGGTTCGGTGGTGAACCTGACCACGGGCGACAGCCAGCTCGGTCGCGCCGAGCCGATCGAAGACAGCGCCCGCGTCATCAGCCGCATGGTCGACATGGTGATGATCCGCACCTACGAGCACACCAAGATCGAGGCCTTCGCAGCCCACTCGCGTGTGCCGGTGATCAACGGGCTGACCAACGAATACCACCCCTGCCAGATCCTGGCCGACGTGTTCACCTTCATCGAGTACCGCGGCAGCATTCGCGGCAAGGTCGTGGCCTGGGTGGGCGATGGCAACAACATGGCCAACACGTGGCTGCAGGCAGCCGATGTGCTGGGCTTCACGCTGCACGTGAGCACGCCCAGTGGTTATGAAATCGACGCCCAGGTGGCCGGTGTCAGCAATCAGGCCTGCGTGAAGGTGTTCAAGAATCCGATGGACGCCTGCCGAGGCGCGCATCTGGTCACCACCGACGTGTGGACCAGCATGGGCTACGAAGCCGAGAACGAAGCGCGCCAAAAGGCCTTCGCCGACTGGCGCGTGGACAACGAAATGCTCGCAGTCGCTCAGAGCGACGTGCTTTTCATGCATTGCCTGCCGGCTCACCGTGGCGAAGAAGTCGATGCTGACGTGATCGACGGCCCTCACAGCGTGGTGTGGGAAGAAGCCGAGAACCGCATGCACGTGCAAAAAGCGCTGATGGAATTCCTGCTGCTGGGCCGCATCGGCTGATCCACCGCCATGCGTTCGGTGGCCTCATTTGCACGCGGTTCTTCCTGGCGTGACCTCCTGCTGACGATCGGGCCGTTCGTGCTGCTGGCGGTGGTGCTGCTGTTCACGGCCTATCGCGTGCTCGACCCGACGCCGCCCAAGAAGGTGGTGCTCGCCACCGGTGTCGATCAAGGCGCCTACGCCGCCTTCGGAAAGCGCTACGCCGAATTGCTCAAGGGCTATGGCATCGATGTCGAGCTGCGCACGACGCAAGGCACCGCCGAAAACCTGGCTCTGCTGCATGACCCCGAATCGGGCGTTGATCTGGCCTTCGTGCAAGGCGGCGTTGATGAGACGCCGGTGGCCGTGGGCGACAGCGATGCGCTGGTCTCCCTGGGCAGTCTGTTCTACGAGCCGGTGTGGGTGTTCTACCGCGAGGAGTCGGCACGCCGCCTGCTGAACGCCGACAGCGTCTCGGCACTGAGCCAGCTCAGAGGCTGGAAGCTCAACATCGGCGCGCCGGGCAGCGGCATCCACGGCCTGATGAGTCTCATGCTGGACGCCAACCATCTGGCTGCGCCCACGGTGACCTTGCTCGAACAGCCGGCCGCCGCCGCCGTCGCCGCCTTGCTCGCCGGTGAGTCGGATGCGATCGCGCTGGCTTCGGCGCCTGAGTCAGCCGTCGTGCAAACGCTGCTGCGCACACCCGGCATTCGGCTGCTCGACTTGGCGCAGTCCGAGGCCTATTCGCGGCGATTTGCATTCATGCGTCCGCTGGTGCTGCCCCGCGGCTTGGTCGATCTGGGTGCCGATCTGCCGGCGCAAGACATTCATCTTGTGGCGCCATTGGCCACGCTGGTCGCGCGCAAGGACATGCATCCGGCGCTGATCCAGCTGTTCGTTCAGGCGGCTCAAAAGATACACGGCGGGGCCGGCTGGTTCCAGCGCAAGGGCGACTTCCCCAGCCCGCTCAATACCGACCGGCCGCTGGCCGCGGAGGCAAAACGCTTCTACCAAAGTGGCGTGCCCGTGCTGCAACGGCACCTGCCCTTCGGCGTGGCCAACCTGATCGACCGCATGTGGCCAGTGGTGCTGTCAATACTGGCGATCCTGCTGCCGCTCATGCGGGTGTTGCCGCCGATCTACCAGATGCGCATTCGTCGCCGCGTGTTCCGCTGGTACGAACAGCTTCGAACCATCGAGGCCAGCATCGGTGTGCAGCCGCCGAAAGACCCCAACGACGACCTCGACCAGCTCGAGTCGCGGGTCTCGCAGGTTTCGGTGCCGCTGGCCTACGCCGACGACCTGTACCGGCTGCGCGGCCACATCGCGCTGGTGCGCTCGAGGTACCAGGCCAGCCTTGATCCGGCGGCTGCCGACGCCGCCTCGGCGCTCACACCACCACAGGCTCGGTCTCCAGCTTGATGCCAAAGCGTCCGTAGACGCTCTCCTGTATCGCCCGGGCCAGCGTCATCACCTCTGAGCCGATGGCGCTGCCACGGTTGACCAGCACCAGCGAATGCTTTTCGTACACCGCAGCCTCACCCACGCTCTTACCCTTCCAGCCACAGGCATCGATCATCCAGCCGGCAGCCAGTTTCACGCTGCCGTCGGGCATGGGGTAATGCACGATTTCCGGGTCGCGACCGATGATGTCGCGGCACTGCTCAGATGTGACGACCGGGTTCTTGAAGAAGCTTCCGGCGTTACCGATGAGCGCCGGGTCGGGCAGCTTGGCCTGACGGACATCGATCACCCAGTGCGCCACCTGCAGCGCCGTCGGCTCGGCCGCAGGGTCGCTCAGCCGCAGTTCGGCCAGCTTGCGATCGAGCTCCAGATAGCCCAGCACTGGCTGCCAGGGCCGCGGCAGCCGAAAGCGCACCCGCGTGATCACCATCAAGCCAGCGAGCGAGCGCTTGAACACGCTGTCGCGATAGCCGAATTCGCACATCTCGCGCCCGAGCGTCACCGTCAGCCCGGTGCGCAGATCGACGGCGTCGAGCGACTCGAAGCGGTCCCTCAGCTCGATGCCGTAGGCGCCGATGTTTTGCACCGGCGAAGCGCCCACGGTGCCGGGTATCAGCGCCAGGTTCTCGAGCCCCGGGAAACCCTGCGCCAGCGACCACATCACCAGCTCATGCCAGGACTCGCCGGCGCCGGCTTCGATGATCCAGGCGTCATCGTGCTGCTCGACCAGGCGCAGGCCCTTCACCTCGACCTTGAGCACCACTTGGGGCATGTCGCGCGTGAGCACGATGTTGCTGCCGCCGCCCAGCACGAACTTCGGTGCGCGGCCGAGCGTGGGATGATCCACCGCGAGCCGCACATCGGCGTCGCTGCCAATGCGCACCAGCGTGTGCGCCACCGCCGGCAAGCCAAAGCTGTTGTAGGGGCGAAGGCTCACGCCAGACTCGATGTGCATGGCAGAATTTTCGTTGATTGCCGGGCCTCATCGGCACACTCTCAAGGCGCACACCATGCCCAGTTTTGACACCGTTCTCGAACCCGATCTCGTCGAGGTGCGCAACGCCATCGACCAGGCCTCCAAGGAAATCGGCACCCGCTTCGATTTCAAGGGCTCGTCGTCCAAGGTCGAGCTCAAAGACAAGGAGCTCACGGTGTGGGCCGACAGTGACTTCCAGATCGACCAGGTGATGGACATCGTGCTGGCCAAGCTGGCCAAGCGTGCGGTGGACGTGCGCTACCTTGATCGCAGCGCCAAGATCGAAAAGATCGGCGGCGACAAGGTCAAGCAGCTCATCGTGATCAAGACCGGCATCGACACCGAAACCGCCAAAAAGCTGCAAACGCTGGTCAAGCAAAGCAAGCTCAAGGTGCAAGCCGCCATCCAGGGCGACAGCGTGCGCGTCACTGGCGCCAAGCGCGATGACCTGCAAGCTGCGATGGCGATGATCCGTAAGGATCTGGCTGACGCCCCGCTGTCGTTCAACAACTTTCGCGATTGAGCACGATGACGCGCATCGCGGCGGCCGTGCTGCTGCTCGCCTGTGGGGGCGCCTTCGGGCAGAGCGTCTCGTTCAGCGGACACATGGGCTACCGCGCCTTGCTGGTGATTGATGGCGTGCCGCGCTCGCTGAGCGTGGGCAACAGCGTGGCAGGCGTGCGGCTGGTCAGCGTCAACCCCAGCACCGCTGTGGTGGAGATCAATGGCAAGCAGCAAACGCTGGAGCTGGGCGGCTCGCCGGTCAGCGTGTTGGGCGTCCAGCGCGAAGGCGGCACCCAGATCGTGATCCCGGCTGGCTCCGGCGGGCACTTCGTCACTGCGGGCAGCATCAACGGCAAGGCGGTCGAGTTCATGGTCGACACCGGCGCGACCACCATCGCGCTGAGCATCGCCGAGGCCGACCGCATCGGCCTCAAGTACAAGGACAACGCCAAGCTCACTGGCAACACCGCCAATGGCACGGTGACCGGCTATCAGGCCATGCTCGGCGTGGTGCGGGTGGGCGATGTGCAGGTCTACAACGTCGAGGCCGCGATCCTGCCGATGGCCATGCCTCAGGTGCTGCTGGGCAACAGCTTTCTCAACCGTTTCCAGATGAAGCGCGACAACGAACGCATGACGCTGGAAAAGCGCCCGTGAAGCTTGCGCAGGTGCTGTTTTCTCAGGGATTTGGTTCACGCCGCGAGTGCGAGGGCTTGATCGTCGGCGGCTTCGTGAGCGTGGCGGGCACGGTCATGGACGACCCGTTCGACGAACTCGACCCCGACGGCCTGCAGTTCAGCGTGCGCGGCGAGACATGGCCGTTTCGCACCAAGGCGCTGATCGTGCTGAACAAGCCGGCCGGCCACGAGTGCTCGCAAAAACCCAAGCACCACCCCAGCGTCTACAGCCTGCTGGGTGCGCCGCTGCGCCGACGCGATGTACAGGCCGTGGGCCGCCTCGACGAAGACACCACCGGCTTGCTGCTGCTCACCGACGACGGCTCGCTGATCCACCGCTGGACCTCGCCCAAGCACCACGTTCCCAAGGTCTACGAGATCGGCTGCAAGCACCCAGTCACCGACGATCAGGTGCAGCAGTTGCTGCGCGGCGTGACGCTCATCGATGACCCGGTGCCGGTGCGCGCCGCAGCGGCTGAAGCCACTGGCGTCTTCAACGGACCGCAAGCCGCCGGGCTTGGCGAGCTGCACGGCTTGCGCATGACGCTCACCGAAGGCAAGTACCACCAGGTCAAGCGCATGGTGGCCGCAGTGGGCAACCGGGTCGAGGCCCTGCACCGCAGCCGCTACGGCGCGCTGGTGCTGCCCGACGATCTGGCACCCGGCCAGTGGCGCTGGCTCAGCGGGCCGCACGACGTGACGCCACCTGCGCAGGCCGACGCCTGAGCCGCATGCGTCTTTTTAGGGGGTTCAACCACGTTGGCGTTGCGCCCGAGTGCGCGCTGACGATAGGCAACTTCGACGGCGTGCACCGCGGCCATCAGGCCATGCTGGCCTTGCTGCGCAACGAGGCCAGGCACCGTGGCCTGCCCAGTTGCGTGCTGACTTTCGAGCCGCATCCGCGTGATCACTTCGCCCGCCGCAGCGGTCGAGACGACGGCGCCCCGGCACGCATCTCGACGCTGCGCGACAAGCTTGGCGAGCTGGCTCGATGCGGCATCGACCAGGCCATCGTGATGCCCTTCAACGACGGCTTTGCCGCGCTCACCCCGCAGGCCTTCATCGACGACGTGCTCGTTCGAGGGCTGCATGCGCGCTATGTGCTGGTGGGCGACGACTTCTGCTTTGGCGCCAAGCGTGCGGGCGACTACGCCATGCTCGATGCGGCCGGCCAGTCGCAGCCGCCGGGCAAGCGTTTCGACGTGGCGCGCATGCTGAGCTACGAGGTGCACGGCTCGCGCGTGTCGAGCTCGGCCGTGCGCTATGCGCTGGCCGCTGGCGACATGACGAGTGCGGCGGCCTTGCTCGGACGGCCGTACAGCATCAGCGGCCATGTGGTGCACGGGCGCAAGCTCGGCCGCGAACTCGGCTTTCGAACGCTCAATGTGCGCTTTGCCCACCAACGCCCGGCGGCCATGGGCATCTTCGTCGTGCAGGTGCACGGACTCACGGCCGATGCCACACCGGTGCTGGGTGTGGCCAGCCTCGGCGTGCGGCCCACGGTGGAGCATGCGGGTCGGGTGCTGCTCGAAACCCACTGTCTCGACTGGCCCGACTCGCTCGGCAGCGAAGGCGGCTACGGGCGTTGCATTCAGGTCGACCTTCTGCACAAGTTGCACGATGAGTTGAGCTACGACTCGCTCGACGCGCTGCGCGAGGGCATCCGGCGCGACGAGATCGATGCGCGGGCGTGGCTTGCCTCGCAGGGTGGTCGGTAAGATTCGAGGCTGTCCTTCGCGACCTGAACCACCCATCGACCCGCTTTGACCGCCCGCGACGCACGCGAGCGCTGTTGCGCATCGCGGTGTCTGACCCAGGCGCATCCCCACGGCGTCACCTTTCGAGATCGAAGCATGTCCTCCGAACCCACTTCCCCAAGCGCCGACGCCACTGCCGGACTGCGTGCCACGCTGAACCTGCCCGACACGCCGTTCCCGATGCGCGGCGACCTGCCCAAGCGCGAGCCGGGCTGGGTCCAGCAGTGGGAAGAAGCCGGCACCTACCAGCGGCTGCGCGAAGCACGCTGTGGCGCGCCTCGGTTCGTGCTGCACGACGGCCCGCCCTATGCCAATGGCCAGATCCACATCGGTCACGCCGTCAACAAGGTGCTCAAGGACATGATCGTCAAGTCGCGCCAGTTGAAGGGCATGGACGCGATCTACGTGCCGGGCTGGGACTGTCACGGACTGCCGATCGAAAACCAGATCGAAAAGACCTTTGGACGCAACCTGCCGCGTGCCGAGGTGCAGGCCAAGGCCCGCGCCTACGCCACCGAACAGATCGCGCAGCAGATGGCCGACTTCAAGCGCCTGGGCGTGCTGGGCGACTGGGCGCACCCCTACCGCACGATGGACTTCGGCAACGAGGCCGGCGAGATCCGCACGCTCAAGCGCGTGATGGAGCGCGGCCACGT
>CAMCNE010000025.1 GCA_945875935.1 Bordetella parapertussis | reverse complement strand
GCGCTGGAAGAAGTGCGCCGCCAGTCCTTGTCGGCCATCGAGCAGCAACGCAAGGAGCCCCGGGCGGTGGTGAGCAATGCGCTGGCTCGGCTGGGCAATCCGTATCCGCGAGGCGACTTGCGCTACGCCCGCACCTTCGACGAGATCGTTCAGGACGTGGCCAGCGTGACGCTGGAACAGGTGCGTGAGCACCACCGCCGCTTCTATGGCGCATCGACTGGCGAATTTGCGGCGGTCGGTGACATCGACGTCCCCGCGCTCAAGAAGGCGTTGCAAGCCGCCTTGGCCGACTGGAAAAGCGGCGAGCCTTTCACCCGCGTGCCCGACCCGCTGGTGGTGGTGCCACCCGAGCGGTTGATGCTGTCCACGCCGGACAAGCAAAACGCGACCATGCGTGTGGAGCTGCCGCTGCCGCTGTCTGACAAGGACGCCGACTACGCCGCGCTCACGATGGCCAACTACCTGCTCGGATCGGGCGGCAGCTCACGGCTGTGGAAACGCATCCGCGAAGTCGAAGGTCTGTCGTACGACGTTCGCAGCTCGATCGGCTGGAGCAACTTTGAGCCCAACTCGCAGTGGACGGCCAGCGCCATCTTTGCGCCGCAGAACCAGCCCAAGGTGGAAGCCGCGTTCCGTGAGGAACTGGCCCGGGCGTTGAAAGATGGTTTCACGGCGCAGGAACTCGCCGAAGGCCAGCGCGGCTTGCTGAGCTTCAGGCGGTTGTCGCGGGCCCAGGACGCGACGGTGGCTGGAGCGCTGGCTGGCAACCTCTACATCGGCCGCACGTTTGCGCGGGCCGCCGAGGTCGATGCGCAACTGCAGGCGCTCACGCTCGAGCAGGTGAACGCCGCCTTGCGCCGGCATCTGAAACCGGAGAACTTCGTCTACGGGTTCGCTGGCGACTTCAAGAAGCCTTGAACGGGATGCGCTCGTTGAGCTCGTCCATGTAGTGGTCGATGCCTGCGCCCTCGCGCAGCAGGAACTCGGCCACGGCCTGTGCGAACTGCGGGTGGGCCAGCCAGTGCGCTGATTGCGTTTGCACCGGCAACAAGCCGCGGGCCATCTTGTGCTCGCCCTGCGCGCCGCCTTCAAATCGCCTGAAGCCGTGTGCGATGCACCATGCCAGCGGCTGGTAGTAGCAGGCCTCGAAGTGAAGGCAGCTCACCGGCTCGGTCGCACCCCAGTAGCGGCCGAACGCCGTGCCCTGGTCGGCATCGATGCCGATCAGCGAGGCCGCGATGCGAACCCCGTCGCGGCGCGCGATGAACAGCAGCCAGTGCTGCGGCATGGTCACCGCCATGCGAGCAAAGAAGTCGCGCGTCAGGTAAGGCGTGGAGCGATGCGCCTGGTAGGTCAGGGAGTAGCAGCGATGAAAGAAGTCCCAGTCTGCCTCTGAAATTTCGTGCGCGCGCAGGGTCTCGAACTCGACGCCGGCCTCGACCACGCGTCGGCGCTCCTGCTGGATCTTCTTGCGCTTTTCGCGTTGCAGGCTGGCCAGGAAGTCGGCGAAATCGACATAGGGCGTTGGCTCGCGTTGCGTCCAGTGGAACTGCACCGTGCTGCGCATCATCCAGCCGGCGGTGCGCGCGGCGTCGGCATCGTTGTTGTCCAGAAACAGCAGGTGCGCCGAGGACAGCCCGCCTTGCGTCGCGTACTGCTCCATGGCGCGCAACAGCGCCACGCGTGATGGCTGATCGCGCGCGAGCAGGCGCGGTCCGGGCACCGGCGTGAACGGCACCGCGTTCAGCAGCTTGGGGTAGTAGTCGAGACCGTGGCGCTGATAGGCATCGGCCCAGGCCCAGTCGAACACGTATTCGCCGTACGAGTGGTCTTTGACGTACAGCGCACAGGCAGCCACCAGTTCGTCGCCGTCATGCAGCGACAGGAACTGCGCACGCCAGCCGGTATCGGCGCAAGCGCTGCCCGATTCATGCAACGCGAGCAGGTATTCGTGGCGCATGAAGGGGTTGGCGTTGGGCTGCTGCGCGAGCAGCGCGTTCCACTGTTCGGCGTCGATGCCTGCGGGGTGGTCATGAACCCGGATGACATAATTCTTCAACGCTGTTTCACCCTGCGTCACCACCCGAAAAATGCCTTTTCAACCCGCGGTCAAAGTCGCTCTGGCGCAGATCAATCCGACCGTGGGCGACCTCGCCGGCAACGCCGCGAAGATCGTCGAGTTTGCCCGTCGTGCCCACGCGCAGGGTGCGCAACTGGTGATCACGCCCGAGTTGAGTTTGTGCGGCTACCCGCCGGAAGATCTGCTCTTGCGCCCGGCTTTCATGCAGGGCTGTCAGGCCGCGCTGGCCGACTGCGCCAAAGCGCTCGCGGACTTGCCTGGTTTGCATGTGGTGGTGGGGCATCCGCATCAATGGGGTGATCAGGCTGATGTTAGGACCAAGTCGCTGGCCGTGGCCGTCCGGCACAACGCGGCCAGTGTGCTCAGCGAGGGGCGCGTGATCGCCACTTACTGCAAGCGCGAACTGCCCAACTACCAGGTGTTTGACGAGCGGCGCTACTTTGCTTCGGGCCGTGATGCGGGGCTGGGTGCGGTGGTGTTCAGCGTGGGTGGCGTGCGCTTCGGGTTGGCGATTTGCGAAGACGCCTGGTTCGACGAGCCGGCGCGCGCCGCGAAGGCTGCCGGCGCGCAGGTGCTGTGCGTGCTGAACGCCTCGCCGTACCACCTGGGCAAGGTCGAAGAGCGCGAGGCCCGCATGGGCGAACGCGCCCGCGATGTCGGCATGCCGCTTTTGTATGCGCACCTGTGCGGCGCTCAGGACGAGGTGGTGTTCGACGGCGCCTCGTTTGCGCTCGATGCCACAGGCCGCGTCGCCGCGCGCGCTGCGATGTTCGAAGAAGCGCTGCTGATGCTTGAGGTGTCGGCCGATGGAGTCGCCGGCGATATCACCGAAGTGCCATGCCTCGAGGCTCAGGCCTGGGGCGCGCTGGTTGCCGGTGTGCGCGACTACATCGGCAAGAACGGCTTTCCGGGCGTGCTGATCGGCTTGAGCGGTGGTGTCGATTCGGCCTTGGTGCTTGCGGTTGCCGTGGATGCGTTGGGGGCCGACAAGGTGCGCACGGTGATGATGCCCTCGCCCTACACCGCCGACATCTCGTGGATCGACGCACGCGACATGGCCGAGCGCCTGGGCGTGCGCTACGACGAGATTTCCATAGCGCCCATGTTCGCGTCGTTTCGCCAGAGCTTGGCCATCGAGTTCGCCGGGCTGCCCGAGGACACGACCGAAGAAAACATCCAGGCGCGCATCCGCGGCACCTTGCTGATGGCGCTGTCGAACAAGTTCGGATCGATCGTGCTGACCACGGGCAACAAGAGCGAGATGGCCACCGGCTACTGCACGCTGTATGGCGACATGGCCGGCGGCTTTGCCGTCATCAAGGACGTGGCCAAGACGCTGGTCTATCGCCTTTGCCACTGGAAGAACGCGCAGCCCAACGGCGGTCTTGGCGAGGTGATCCCGACGCGCATCCTCACGCGCGCGCCTTCGGCTGAGCTCAGGCCCGACCAGAAGGATCAGGACAGCCTGCCCGAGTACGCCGTGCTCGACGAGGTGGTCGAGCGCTACATGGAAAACGACCAGAGCATCGACGACATCGTGGCCGCCGGGTTCGAGCGCGCCGACGTCGAGCGCGTCGCACGGCTGATCAAGATCAACGAGTACAAACGGCGTCAGGCGCCGGTGGGAATTCGCATCACGCACAGAGCCTTTGGGCGTGACTGGCGCTATCCGATCACCTCGAAATTCCGCGCTTAAACTCTTTTCACGAAGCCGTCATCAGGAGATCGCCATGAAGCAAATCACCGCCATCATCAAACCATTCAAGCTCGAAGAAGTGCGCGAAGCACTGGCCGAGGTGGGCGTGACCGGCCTCACGGTGACCGAGGTCAAGGGCTTCGGACGGCAAAAAGGCCACACCGAGCTGTACCGCGGCGCTGAGTACGTGGTCGACTTCTTGCCCAAGGTGAAAGTCGAGGTGGTGGTCAAGGACGGCGACGTGGACCGCTGCATCGAGGCGATCGTCAAGGCCGCCAGAACCGGCAAGATCGGCGACGGCAAGATCTTCGTGACTTCGGTGTCTCAGGTGGTTCGCATTCGCACCGGCGAGACCGACGAAGACGCCGTCTGACCCGCTGATCGAGTCGATCCGACCACGAGCGCCCTCAGCGGCGCTTTTTCAGTGGTGGCGCATCGATGATTTGCGTGCCGCACAACGCGTCGTGCCAGAACTGACGCTGAGGGTGAAGCAACGCCAGCAAGGCGTAGGCGATGACGCCGACCGTCATCGCAAGCAACGCCTCCCAGCGCGACCAATGATTGATCTGGGCAATCACCACCGCCGGGACGAACCACGCACTGCTGGCCACGTAGCGCATCAGCGCTTTTCCTTGCGACAGTGGCTGCCCTGACAGCATCACGAGCCGGATGTTCCATGTCTGCATCGGCAGCGTCTGGCCTCGCGAGGACCAGAACCAGGTGAAGTACACCCCATAGATCACGTAGGCGATCACCCGCAGTGCGGTGTCGCTTTGCAGAGGGTGGGTCTGGCCGGTGAGCGCGGTGAACAACGCTCCGATCGCACCAGGAACCAAGCCGATGCCGAACAGGATCATGCCTTCGTAGACAAAGCAGGCCATGCGCCGCTTGAGGCTGGGCACGTGACCGGCAGGCGCCAAACCGATGGCTGGGTCGGCGTTCATGGGCTGGAGGCAGGGGCAGGGGCAGGATCAGGAGCAGGAGCAGGAGCAGGAGCAGGAGCAGGAGCAGGAGCAGGAGCAGGAGCAGGAGCAGGAGCAGGAGCAGGAGCAGACGCACCCGGTGTGATCGCCGCTGCGCCTTGCGGTCCGCGCTGTGGCAAGAGCGTTGACGGGTTGACGAAGGTCGGCGACGCAGTGATCTTGGGCAAGCCGGCTTGCTGGTGCACCGGAGGCGCTGGGGCCTTCGACATCAAGGTGGTCGTGGCACCTGCAGGCGCCTGGACCACAGCTGGCGCAACGGCTCGGGCCTTTCGGTTAGGGTCGGCCTTGACCACCATGTTCGATTTGGACTGTGCACCAGGCTGGCTCGCGCTCTCGGCGCGCAAAGCTCGCGCGCGGCTTTTCGACTCGGCCTTGGCTTGGGGCGCAGGTGCACGCGAGGCGAGTTCTTTTTTCTCGTCGTCTGGCAGCGCCTGATACGCATCCCACCGGGCTTGGCGGTTGGTCGGAGCCAGCTCCTTGGCCTGCTTGAACTGAAAGCGCGTCGTGCCGCGCTGCTCTGGTGTGAGCTTGGACCACTCGGTCATTCGCGCCTGAACGCGCTGTCGCTCGTCACTCGACATTGAAGGCATCTGCGCTGCCAGCTCAACCCACTTTTGTTTCTGGTCTGCGCCGAAGGTGCTCCAGTCATCTTGCAGTGGCGCAAGAGCCGCACGCGTGGCAGACGGGAGCGACCCCCACTTGGGGCCTTGCTCCGAGCTTCGAGCTGTGGTGGCTGGCGCAGACGCTGACGAAGTAGCCGCCTGCGCATGCACCACAACCCCCGCTGCCAGCATCACGTTCGCAATCGCAATCGCAAACGCACATCTGAGCACCTTGGCGAGCGGCGCGGACCTTGACAAGGCGTTACATCCCATGCCCGCGCTGTTCAATCGGCAAAGGTTTTGAGGAACTCGACGAATCCCGGGTCGTTGTAGGCCTCGGGAGGCAGATCATCAGACAGCAAAGCCGCGTCAATTTCGGCTGCGGCCGAGATCTGAGCCTGCGAGTGCAGGTGCCCAATGAGAAAAAAACCACCTGCCAAAGCCAGAACCTGCAGCACCGAGGCCAAGGGTCTCCACCAAGAACTTCCGAGCGCGAGAACCTTGCCTGAACCATAGACCTCGACCTGGGCGGCCGGCCGAGGTGCTCGCGAGAGCGCCATGCCACGGGCGAAGCGAAGCCGTTCGGTGACATCGTGAGGCAGCTTCTCGGCGCCTTCAGAGAGGCGATCTGCGAGCCTGAGACCCAGGCGCGACTCAAGAGCCGCGATGCGGGCCAGCCTTTGGGAGGGGTTCTCAGTCATGGGACTATTCCTTTTGCCTTCAGGGCCTTGGCCAGCGCGTGCACCGCACGGGAGCAGTGAGTTTTCACGCTTCCTTCGGAGCACCCCATGGCCGCAGCCGTCTCAGCCACATCGAGTTCCTCCCAGTAACGCAGGAGAAACGCTTCCCGTTGACGACCGGGCAATTCGCCGATCGCCGCTTCGATCATCGCGAGCACCTGTTCGCGCGAATGCGCGTCCGAGGCGCTCTCCGTGGCGGTGCTACCGGCCAGGGCCTCGAGTGTCTCGAGAAAATCGTAATCCGCGTCGTCGGACGCTGACTCGAAATCGGAGAAATTCTTGAAAAGACTGCCGCGCACCTTCTGGCGTCGGAACCAGTCCATGGTGGCGTTTGCAAGGATGCGCTGAAACAACGGCGGCCATTCGGCGCTGGGTCGGTCAGCGTAGTTCTCTGCGAGCTTGATCATGGCGTCCTGAACGATGTCCAGCGCGGCGTCTTCATCGCGCACGGAGTACACCGCGCGCTTGAACGCACGCTTTTCGACGCTTCTCAGAAAGTCGGAGAGTTCTTTTTCGAAGGCCAAGGAGGAAGAGCCTCTGGACGGGCGGTGCGGGCGATTTCGGAGTATCTCACCGCATCAGTCGGGCAGCATGCCGGATGGCAACGCGGCCTGATGCGATGCCATAATCGCGGGCTTCACAAACGTTTGATCATTTCCGGCGCACTCGACCCGAGGGCGTCTTCCAGATGATCCAGCAGGTGCCACACCCGCCCCAAAAGGGCGCGGAGAGGCCCACCGATGGTTTTTCGTCAGAGAAATTCACAGAGGTTCACCATGGACATATCTGCCGACGAGATCAAGGGCGCCGAGACGGCGTCTTCTCAAGTCACTTCCGGCGCCGCCGCCGGCGAGCCCAACGGCTCCGAAATACTCGTTCGATGCCTGCAGCTCGAAAACGTCAAGTTCCTCTGGGGCTATCCCGGTGGAGCCGTGCTGTACATCTACGACGCTCTGTACAAGCAAAACACCATCGAGCACGTGCTGGTGCGCCATGAGCAGGCGGCCGTTCATGCCGCTGACGGCTACGCCCGAGCCTCCGGCGAGGTGGGCGTCGCGCTGGTGACCTCGGGCCCGGGCGTCACCAATGCCATCACCGGCATCGCCACGGCCTACATGGACAGCATTCCGATGGTCATCATCACCGGTCAGGTTCCCACGCCTGCGATCGGGCTGGATGCGTTCCAGGAGTGCGACACGGTGGGCATCACCCGGCCTATCGTCAAGCACAACTTTCTCGTCAAGGACGTTCGCGACCTGGCCTTGACCATCAAGAAAGCGTTTCACATCGCCCGCACCGGACGTCCGGGGCCGGTGGTGATCGACATTCCCAAGGATGTCTCGCTCAAGACCACAGCGTTTTCCTACCCTGCCTCGATCGAGATGCGCTCTTACAGCCCGGTTCGCAAGGGCCATGGCGGGCAAATCCGCAAGGCGGTGCAGTTGCTGATGGCGGCAAAACGCCCTTATATCTACAGCGGCGGTGGCGTGATCCTGGGCGAGGCTTCGGCCGAATTGCGTGAATTGGTGGACCTGCTCGGTTATCCGTGCACCAACACGCTGATGGGTTTGGGCGCCTATCCGGCGAGCGACCCCAAGTTCCTTGGAATGCTGGGCATGCACGGCACCTTTGAAGCCAACATGACGATGCAAAACTGCGACGTGCTGTTGGCGGTGGGAGCGCGTTTCGACGACCGGGTGATCGGCAATCCGGCCCACTTTGCCTCGGTCGAACGCAAGATCGTGCACATCGACATCGACCCTTCATCGATTTCCAAGCGCGTCAAGGTTGACATTCCCATCGTGGGCGACGTGAAAGACGTGCTCCAGGAACTCATCGTGCAGATCAGGGAGTCGCAACTCAAGCCGGATACGACCACCCTGTCGTCGTGGTGGTCGCAAATCGCCGAGTGGCGTGGCCGCGACTGCCTCAAGTACACGCCCAGCGACGAGGTGATCAAGCCGCAGTACGTGATCCAGAAGCTGTGGGAGCTGACCAAGGACAGCGACGCCTACATCACCTCTGACGTGGGCCAGCATCAGATGTGGGCCGCGCAGTACTACCGCTTCGACCAACCGCGCCGCTGGATCAACTCGGGTGGCCTCGGGACGATGGGCGTGGGCCTGCCGTATGCCATGGGCATCAAGCTGGCCAAGCCGGAAGCTGACGTGTTTTGCGTGACGGGTGAAGGCTCGATCCAGATGTGCATCCAGGAGCTCTCCACCTGCTTTCAATACAACACGGCGGTCAAGGTGGTGTCGCTCAACAACCGGTATTTGGGCATGGTTCGTCAATGGCAACAGTTGGATTACGGCGGCCGCTACTCGCACAGCTACATGGACGCGCTGCCTGATTTCGTGAAGCTTGCCGAAGCTTACGGTCACGTCGGTTTCAAGATCGAGCGGCCGGCCGATGTGGAAGGCGCTTTGCGCGAGGCAATCCGGCTCAAGGATCGCACCGTATTTCTTGACATTCGCACCGACCAGGAAGAAAACGTCTGGCCCATGGTCAAGGCGGGCAAGGGCATCAGCGAGATGCTGCTGGGTTCCGAAGACCTGTGATGCGCTGAACGACACAGCGGCGCAGTCGTTACCGCGGCTGCCAAACCTGTGTCGAACATCGCGCACGTGGCGGAACTGAACACAACTTAACTCAGGCTGTTGTTGGGGTCGGCATACACCGCTGCCGTTCCTTGATGGCGCCGACAAGACACATGAAACACATCATTGCGTTGCTGCTTGAAAACGAACCCGGAGCGCTTTCGCGGGTGGTCGGCTTGTTCTCGGCCCGCGGCTACAACATCGAGAGCCTGACCGTCGCGACGACGGAAGACGCTTCTTTGTCGCGCATGACCATCGTGACCACGGGTTCTGACGACGTCATCGAGCAGATCACCAAGCACCTCAATCGACTGATCGAGGTGGTCAAGGTGGTGGATCTGACCGAGGGTTCCTACACGGCTCGCGAACTGATGCTGATCAAAGTGCGCGCGGTCGGCAAGGAGCGCGAGGAGATGACCCGCATGGCCGACATCTTCCGCGGTCGGATCATCGACGTGACCGAGAAGAGTTACACCATCGAGTTGACCGGCGACTCGTCAAAGCTTGATGCCTTCATCGAAGCGATTGATCGGGCCGCCATTCTGGAAACTGTGCGTACCGGTACGAGCGGGATCGGTCGTGGAGAGCGCATCTTGCGCGTATGAACCCGCACCCACTGCAAAACAACTGAACCAAGGAGAACCCCATGAATGTTTACTACGACAAAGACGCTGACCTGAGCCTGGTCAAGGGCAAGACCGTCACCATCCTGGGCTACGGCTCGCAAGGACACGCGCACGCTCAAAACCTGAACGACAGCGGCGTCAATGTCACCGTCGGTCTGCGCAAGGGCGGCCCATCGTGGGCCAAGGCCGAAAAGGCCGGCCTCAAGGTGCTTGAAGTGGTCGAGGCCGTCAAGGCCGCCGACATCGTCATGATCCTGCTGCCCGACGAGCAGATCGCAGCCGTCTACAACGACGTGGCTGCCCACATGAAGCAAGGCGCATCGCTGGCCTTCGCTCACGGCTTCAACATTCACTACGGTCAGGTCGTTCCGCGCGCCGACCTCGATGTCTGGATGGTCGCTCCCAAGGCTCCAGGTCACACCGTGCGTTCGACCTACACCCAAGGCGGTGGCGTGCCACACCTGATCGCGGTGTACGCTGACCGTTCGGGCAAGGCCCGTGATCTGGCACTGAGCTACGCCTCGGCCAATGGTGGCGGCAAGGCCGGCATCATCGAAACGAGCTTCCGTGAAGAGACCGAAACCGACCTGTTCGGCGAACAAGCCGTACTGTGCGGCGGGGCCGTCGAGCTGATCAAGGCCGGCTTCGAGACGCTGACCGAAGCCGGCTACGCGCCGGAGATGGCCTACTTCGAGTGCCTGCACGAACTCAAGCTCATCGTCGATCTGATCTATGAAGGCGGCATCGCCAACATGAACTACTCGATCTCGAACAACGCCGAGTACGGCGAGTACGTGACCGGCCCGAAGATCGTGACCGAGGACACCAAGAACGCCATGCGCAAGGCGCTCAAGGACATCCAGACCGGTGAGTACGCCAAGAGCTTCATCCTTGAAAACCGTGCCGGCGCTCCAACGCTGCTGTCGCGTCGTCGTCTGATGGCCGAGCACCCGATCGAGATCGTGGGCGAGAACTTGCGCGCCATGATGCCTTGGATCAAGAAGAACCGCCTGGTCGACCAGTCCAAGAACTGATCTGTGCGTGCGTGGCCTGAGCGGCCGCAACGCATTTCCAAGCCGCGGGCATCTCCCGCGGCTTTTTCTTTCATCCCATAGGTAGACTGCGTCGCATGAATTACCCACATCCGATCCTTGCCAAAGAAGGTTGGCCCTTCATTGCGATCGCCCTCGGTCTGGTGGTCGCCTCTGTGGCGCTCACGGGTTTCGGTTGGGTGACCTGGCTGTTGCTGATCGTTCTGGTTTTCGTGGTGCAGTTTTTCAGGGATCCCCCGCGTGCCATTCCGCAAGGCAAGGATCTGGTGCTGTCGCCGGCCGACGGGCGCATCGTGAAAATCGAAAAGGTCCGCGATCCGTATGCGGATCGCGACGCATTGCTGATCAGCGTGTTCATGAATGTGTTCAACGTCCACAGCAACCGCTCCAGCGTTGATGGCGAGGTCACGAAGGTGGCCTACTTTCCAGGGCAGTTCGTGAATGCCGACCTCGACAAGGCATCAACCGAAAACGAGCGCAATGCGGTGGTGATCGCCTCGGGTCCTCACACGATCACGCTGGTGCAGGTGGCAGGGCTGATTGCCAGACGCATCCTTTGCTACACGAAAGTTGGAGACAAGCTCACCCGAGGGCAGCGTTACGGATTCATCCGTTTTGGCTCTCGGGTCGATGTGTACCTTCCTGTCACCGCGACGGCCAATGTCGCGCCCGGGGACAAGGTCAGCGCCACCACCACCGTGATTGCGACCCTCGCGGCATGAACCACCCCGATGATCCCGTTGAACACGACTTGGACGAGGTGTTGCCGCGGCCTCGCCGCAAGGGTGTTTATGTGCTGCCCAACTTGTTCACTCTGGCTGCACTTTTCGGGGGCTTCTACGCCATCGTGATGGCCATGAACGGGCGTTTCGAGCAATCGGCCATCGGTATTTTTTGCGCCATGGTGCTCGACAGTCTGGACGGTCGCGTGGCGCGCATGACCAACACCCAAAGTACCTTTGGCGAGCAGATGGACAGTCTGTCGGACATGGTGTCGTTTGGTGCGGCGCCTGCCCTCATCGTCTACGAGTGGGCTCTCACTGGCATGGGCAAGCTGGGCTGGTTGGCTGCGTTCATCTACTGCGCTTGCGGCGCGCTGCGACTGGCCCGCTTCAACACCAACATTTCCGTGGTGGACAAGCGCTTCTTTCAGGGCCTGCCCAGTCCGGCAGCCGCTGCCTTGGTCATGGGTTTTATCTGGGTCATTGATGACGCGGGTTACAAAGACATCGGCTCGCAGCAGTCCTGGCTGGCATGGTCGGCGCTGGCGTTGACGCTGTTTTCAGGCTTGACCATGGTGACCAACCTGCCGTTCTACAGCTTCAAGGAGTTCAGCCTCAAACGCACCGTTCCATTCGTGGTCACAGTTGCCATCGCCTTGGCCATCGCGCTGGTCATGGTGCATCCGCCCATCGTGTTGTTCGCGATCTTCTGCATCTACGCGGCCTCGGGTTACGGTGTGTATGGGTGGAAAAAAATGAAGGGCCGTCGCGCCAGCTTGATTGCGATGTCGACCGATGCGCCCGAGGAAGAAGGGCTTCACCGTTGATCAGCGCGTGCTAGATTCCAGCCATGTCGACATACCTTTGTTTTTTGCTGGCCCTAAGTGCACGGTGCTCCCGGGCCAGCTGACCGACTTCTTTTTCTACTCTGTCTTGGCGGCCCGTTTGCTCACGCAACGGGCCGTTTTCATTGATTGCAACGTTCAATTTCAGGGGCATCACCATGGCTGACAAGCTCATCATCTTCGACACCACCTTGCGCGACGGCGAGCAGTCGCCCGGGGCCTCGATGACGCGCGACGAGAAACTGCGCATCGCGCGCCAGCTCGAGCGCTTGAAGGTCGATGTGATCGAGGCCGGCTTTGCCGCCGCATCGAATGGAGACTTCGAATCGATCAAGGCGATTGCGCAGGCGATCAAAAGCAGCACAGTGTGTTCGCTCGCGCGCGCCAACGACCGCGACATCTCGCTCGCTGCCGAAGCACTGAAGGGGGGCGCTTCCACACGCATCCACATCTTTTTGGCCACCAGTGCGCTGCACATGGAAAAAAAGCTCCGCATGACACCCGATCAGGTGTTTGAACAGGCCAGGCTTTCCATTCGTTTTGCGCGCAACCTGACGGGCGATGTCGAGTTTTCCCCGGAAGACGGCTATCGCTCGGACCCTGACTTTCTCTGCCGCGTTCTCGAGGCAGTGATCGATGCAGGCGCCACCACCATCAACATTCCCGACACCGTGGGCTACGCCATTCCCGAGCTCTATGGCAATTTCATCCTGGACCTGCGGCAGCGCATTCCCAACTCCGACAAGGCCATCTGGTCGGTGCATTGCCACAACGATCTGGGGCTGGCAGTGGCCAATTCCTTGGCTGGCGTCAAGATCGGCGGCGCGCGCCAGATCGAGTGCACGATCAACGGCTTGGGCGAGCGCGCGGGCAATTGCGCTCTTGAAGAAGTCGTGATGGCGGTGAGAACTCGCCGTGATCACTTCGGGCTGGACCTGGACATCGATACGTCCCAGATCGTGCCGGCGTCGCGCCTGGTGTCGCAGACCACGGGCTTTGTCGTCCAGCCCAACAAGGCGGTGGTGGGTGCCAATGCGTTTGCTCATGCTTCCGGCATCCACCAAGACGGCGTGCTCAAGGCGCGCGATACCTACGAAATCATGCGTGCCGAGGATGTGGGCTGGGCGACCAACAAGATCGTTTTGGGCAAGCTCTCCGGGCGCAACGCCTTCAAGCAACGGTTGCATGACCTCGGCATTGAGCTGGCGTCCGAGACCGAAGTGAACGCGGCATTCGCCAAATTCAAGGAGCTTGCCGACCGCAAGAGCGAGATATTCGACGAGGACATCACCGCCTTGGTGATGGACGAGTCGGTCACCGCGGAGCAGGAGCACTACCGGCTGCTTGCCTTGTCTCAGCACTCGGAGATGGGAGAGCGTCCGCACGCATCGGTTGCTTTTGCTGCAGGTACCGAGGAGCACCATGCCGAAAGTCACGGCAACGGCCCAGTGGACGCGAGCCTGAAGGCGATCGAATCCAGGATTCAATCAGGCGCGGAGTTGTTGCTCTATTCGGTCAATGCCATCACCTCGGGAAGCACAGAATCGCAGGGAGAGGTCACGGTGCGACTGCAATTGGGAGGTCGAGTGGTCAACGGTGTGGGCGCCGATCCGGACATCGTGGTGGCCTCGGCCAAAGCCTACCTTTCGGCGCTCAACAAACTGCACAGCAAGGGCGATCGGGTGGCCGCGCAGGGCTGAAGCCGTAGCACTCGCACGATCCAATGTGACACTTGAGAAAGATTACGTAAGTTTTTGATATTGCGAGTTTTTTTGGGATGCCATAAACTGCTGCGACAGACGGAAATGAGGCGCTTGGTGACGATATTTCCCAGAATTTTCTTGTGTGGGCTCGTGGCCGTGTCGGTGCTGTCGCTTGCGGTGCCCGCGGCGGCCGCGCAAGCGGTAGACAAACGTGCCAAGACGTCGAAGGCAACGAAGCCGGTGAAGTCGGTGAAGCCGGCGGTCAAGAAAAAAGCCGCGGTGTCCAAGCCCAAGTCGACCGCCGTCAAAAAGTCAAAGTCGAAGCCTCGCGTGTCGGCTCAACTGGCTGGCCGACCCTCAGGTGGCGCGCCCAAGACGGCTGCCGCAGTCAAACCCTCCATGGGTGAGCTCGAGGGCCTTCGCGCCACACCAGACAAGCTCGCCCTCAAGTCCAGCGTGGCGCTGGTCATGGACCAGGACACGAACGAAGTTCTTTTCAGCAAGAACTCGCAGGCGGTGCTTCCGATTGCGTCGATCACCAAGCTGATGACGGCGGTGGTCGTCACCGATGCGCAATTGTCCCTGGATGATGTTCTGACGGTGACTCAGGACGACGTCGACACAGAAAAAGGCAGCCGTTCGCGGCTCAGCGTGGGCTCGCAGTTGACCCGTGGCGAGATGCTCCACCTGGCGTTGATGTCTTCCGAGAACCGGGCCGCTCACGCGCTGGGACGAAACTATCCGGGTGGCTTGTCTGCGTTTGTCAGCGCGATGAATGCCAAGGCGCAGTTGCTGGGCATGACCGACACACGCTATGTGGAGCCCACCGGGCTTTCGAGCCTCAATCAGTCAAGTGCCCATGATCTGGTCGCTTTGGTCAAGGCAGCTCACACCTACACGCTGATTCGTGAGCTTTCAACCTCGCCCGAATACCAGGTGGACCTCGGAAGCCGCAAGCTGCAGTACCACAACACCAACCGTCTGGTCAGCAATCCGACTTGGGACATAGGCTTGCAGAAAACGGGATACATCAGCGAAGCAGGCCGGTGCCTCGTCATGCAGGCCAGCCTGGCCGGGCGCAAGTTGATCATGGTGTTTCTGGATTCCAGCGGGTTGAACACCCGTTTGGCCGATGCCGAACGCGTGCGCCGCTGGGTCAACCAAACGATACCCAAACCGGCGTCTTGATTGGCACCCGCGGTCGCGGGTCGGTGGATGTCGTTGCGGCGGCCGCCTCATCTGCTTGCAGGGCGGCGCAAAGAGTGCGGTTTGACCAAGGGGCTTTCAAAAGGCGTGTCTCGAAAGCCGAGCAGCGCGGAAATCTCCTCGGCGGTGGACCTCAGGTGCCGGAGCCAGCCGTCTTCCAGTCGGCCCGACGGAGCGGAGATCGACAGTCCAGCGACCAGCACGCCCTGATCGTCGAAGATGCCCGCTGCCATGCAGTGCACTCCCACTTCAAGTTCTTCGTTGTCGCGGGCCGTACCGAGTGCAAGTACGGTGGACAGTTCTCTTTCCAAAGACGCCAAATCGGAGATGCTGTTGCGGGTGCCACCGATCAGACCACTGCGACTGGCGTAGGCGCGAACCCTCTGGACATCATCGTGCGCCAAAAACAGCTTGCCCACCGAAGTCAGGTGAAGCGGTGCTCTTCCGCCGATCGCGCGCACCACCTGCATGCCGGAGCGTTCGCTGTAAGCGCGTTCGATATAGACGATTTCATCGCCTTGGCGCACCGAAAGATTCACCGGTTGTTGAGTGAACTTGTGCAAGGCGCGCATCGGTTTGAGCGCTGCATCGCGCACGTCGAGTCTGGCTTTGACCAGATTGCCAAGCTCGAGCAAGCGCATGCCCAGGCGATAACTTCCGGCTTCCGGGCGCTCGACCAGCCGCCCGCAGGTCAGATCGTTCAAGATGCGATGTGCGGTCGACGGGTGCAGCCCGGTTTGCTCGCTGATGAGCTTCAACGACACCGGCCCCGGGTGCTGTGCCAGCACGTCCAGAACGGCAAAGGTGCGCTCGAGCACCTGAACGGCCGGCGATTGGGGGGGA
The DNA here is from genome assembly GCA_945875935.1 of Bordetella parapertussis. Taxonomy (GTDB): domain Bacteria; phylum Pseudomonadota; class Gammaproteobacteria; order Burkholderiales; family Burkholderiaceae_C; genus PBB1. Next base: position 9,828 of record CAMCNE010000025.1, on the reverse strand, counting down.
ATGGTTTGCATGGGTGATGTTTTCTTTCTGTGGCGGACCATTTTGCATGGCGAAAAGCCATGGCCTGGGCTCAAGCGGTCTGCCGCTCTCTGCCGAGGTGCGCTCTTGTTCATGTGCCTTGTGGGGCTGAGTGGTCTGGCGGCGGCTGGCGAGTCCGTTGTCCCCCGAATCACGGCGCGGCTCACGGCACAGGACATCGGCCTGGTCATCAATCTGAATGACCCGTACTCGGTGCAGGTCGGAAATTTCTACATCGAGGCTCGCAAGCTGCTGCCTTCGCAGGTTCTGCGTGTCGAGTTACCGGTGCGTGCAGAACTCTCGGTGGACGAGTTTCAAGCTCTGGACAAACGCGTCAAGGAATTCTTCGGCCCCGATATCCAGGCCTTGGCCTTGGCTTGGAGCCAGCCGTTTGCCGTGGATTGCAACTCGATCACCGGTGCACTCGCCATGGGTTTCGATCGAGCTTTGTGCGTCAAGAGTTGCGCTCCATCGCGCAAATCGAGTTACTTCAACGCCTACACGGCGCGTCCGTTTGCTGATCTGCAAGTGCGACCTGCGATGCTGCTCGCGGGCAAAAGCGTCGAGATGGCACAAGAGATGATCCGCCGCGGCGTGGCCTCCGACCACACGCTGGGCTTGCGTGGATCGCCGCCAGTAAACGCGCATTACCTGATCACCTCCGATGCCGCCCGCAGCAGCCGTGCTGCGCTATTCCCACCACCCGGTTTGTTGCGCGACTTTGGCGTGGAGGTGCATGTCGACAAATCCAACGTGCTGCAAGACGTGGACCGTTTGCTGATCTACGAGACGGGTCTGGCTCAGGTGGACAAACTCGACACCTTGAAATGGGTGCCCGGTGGGATCGGGGATCACCTCACGTCGTACGGCGGGCGGCTTGACGCCAAGGGCGGTCAGATGAGTGCCATCGAGTGGATCGCTTCGGGCGCGACAGGTTCGTACGGAACGGTCTCGGAGCCGTGCTCGCATCCGCAAAAATTTCCGCACCCTCAAATCCTGCTGCTTCACTATGTTCAGGGCGCGAGCCTGATCGAAGCCTATTGGAAGAGCGTGGTGTGGCCGCAGCAGGGCCTGTTCATAGGCGAGCCGCTGGCAGCGCCATTCGCCCATCGTTGATCGTTCGTGCGGCGGCCGCTCCCCGATGGCTTTCAGTCATCGCGCCAGCGGCGTGCCGCGTGAATGCCCGACTGCACTGCGCCTTCAAGCGTGGCAGGGTAGGGACCTTCGATGTAGTCGCCAGCGGCCATCAGGCCGTCCGCAATGCGCGCGCTTGGCCTGTCGAGACCGGGCGTGCAGCGAAACGTGGCGCGTTTCTCGGTCAATACCTGCAGCGATTGCAGCTGCGACCCGAGGTGCTGGCTTAACTGAGCGCGGGCCTGCAGCAGCGTGGCATTGGCGGTGGCCTCGTGTCCGGCATCGACCCAGGACTGCGCTGCGCTGATCACGAAGCTGAGCAGCCCATGCTGGCCGCTGAGCCAACCGTGGTCAAACACAAACTGCGCCGGTCCCTGTTCGGGGCTGGAGTGCAGCAAGGTCATCGCCTGAGGCAGGCGTGTGCCGGTTGCCGCCACGTAAACGGTGATGATGGGCTCGTAGTGCAGTGCCGCAGCGGTGTCGGCCCATGCAGGCGCATGCGCCATGGCAAGACGCGCCGCCTCACGCGCGGTGCAGCCCATGACGACCGCATCGAAGCGCTCGCCTTCGACCCGCCAGCCGCCGCTGTCGGGCTCGATCTGCATGATCCGAGTTGATGTCGACACCTGAGCGCCATGTTGCGCCAGCCAGCGCGCGGCGTGCTCGGGGAGCAGTTCGCCAAGTGGTCTGCGCGGCAGCAGCAGGTCTGCCGATCCGGGACCACAGAACATCGCATCGCGCAACACCCGCAGGAAGACTCGGGCGCTTGCGTGTTGCGAATCGGTGTTGAGGGCGGCGACGCACAGCGGGTCGATCAGGTCATGCCGCACCGCCTGCGGCAAGCCGCTGCACAGCTCGCTCACCGTCAGCGAGGCCGAGCAGGTGAAGCCGCCGGCGGCCCAGCGCGCGGCCATCCACAGCAGGCATGCCTTGTCCTGCAAGCTCCAGCCTGCATGGCCCAATACGCCACGCGAAAAAGCCACCAGCGCGGGCCCGGTTGGCAAGCGCAACCCGATACCGCTGCCATCGACCAGCATCAGCGGGGTGCGCAGCAGCGTGGCTTCAGGCTCGCTGCCGATCAGTCGCATCAGGCGCAGGCTTTCGCGATAGGCGCCGATGAGGATGTGCTGGCCGTTATCTAAGGCTCGCCGATGGCCGTCCGACTCCAGCCACACCGTGCGTGCCCGACCGCCGAGTGAGGGCGCCATCTCGAACAGCGACACCTTGTCACCCAGCTGGGTGGCCTCGATGGCCGCTGCCAGTCCGGCCCAGCCACCACCCACCACGGCCACTCGAGCGCTGGCCGTGTGCCTCAATCAGCGCCCCGACCAGTTGGTGCGCATGGCAATCCACAGCTTGCGCAGCGGCGTCAACGAGGTGCGCTGGTGCAGCACCTGAAAGCCATCGGACTCGATTTCCCGCAGCAAGGTTCGGTAGATGTTGGCCATCATGAGGCCGGGTTTTTGTGCCGACCGGTCGACTGCTGGCAACAGTGCCATCGCCTCGTCATAGGCCCGATGAGCACGCTCGGCCTGGAACTCCATCAGCGCGCTGAAGCGATCGCTGTAGCCATAGGGTGCCGAGCGCGTCAGCAACTCGCTGGCCTTCACGTCGAAGCGCTGCAACTCTGACACCGGCAGGTAAATGCGCCCGCGCCTTGCGTCGTCGCCCACGTCGCGAATGATGTTGGTCAGCTGCATGGCCAGACCCAGCCGGTGTGCGTACTGAACCGTCTGTTCGCTGGTTCGACCAAAGATGCTGGCGGCCACTTCGCCGACCACGCCGGCCACCAGGTGGCAGTAGCGCGTCAACCCCGCGAAGTCCAGAAAGCGCGTTTGCTCCAGGTCGATCTGGCAGCCGTCGATCACGGCCAGCAGATGAGAGGCCTCGATGGAAAAGGCCTCACGATGAGGCATCAACGCCCGCATCACCGGATGGTTGGGTTGGCCCGCATAGGCGCTTGCCACCTCTTGGCGCCACCAGGCGAGCTTGGCTGCAGCAACCCCGGCATCGGTGGTCTCGTCGACCACGTCGTCGACCTCGCGACAAAACGCATAGAAGGCCGTGATGGCAGCGCGTCGCTGCGGCGGAAGGAACAGGAATGCGTAATAGAAGCTCGAGCCGCTTTTGGCTGCCTTGTCCTGCACATAGGTTTCAGGTGTCATGCGATCTCGCGGGTCGGGGCTGTCTTGGTCGGGCGCATGCCAGCAGCGCGCCACAGCATCAAGGGAGCGTCCATTTTGACGATGCGTGGGCGCTGCCTCAGCGTCGCGTGATCCATGCGTTCGATTTTGTCGATGATGCGAAGCCCACCCTGAACCACCAGCCTGAGTTCCCACCCGCCACGGCCTGGCACGCGGTGTACCAGTGGAGCTCCTTGCATCATCAGCGCGCGCGCCCAAGCGGTCACCTCGGAAATCAGTTTGCGCACGGCGGCGCTGTCCTGACGCTCCAGCAACTGCTGTTGGGAAACGCCATGGGCGTCCATGTCCACTTGTGGCACGTAAAGCCGGCCACGCTCGGTGTCGATGCTCAGGTCCTGCCAGAAGTTGATCAGCTGCAAGGCGCTGCAAATGGCGTCCGATCTTCCCAGCGACGCGCTGTCGTTCACCCCGTAAAGATGCAGCAACAGGCGACCCACGGGATTGGCCGATCGGCGGCAGTAGTCGAGCAGTTCGGCGCGGTCGGTGTACCTCGTCTTGACCACGTCTTGCTCGAAGGCGCTCAGCAAATCGTGCAGCAAGCTGACCGGCAGCCGGGTGCGCTCAATCGCGTCAGACAAGGGCCTGAAGACATGCGACCAGCGTTGTGATGGGCTGCGACGGTTTTCTATCGATACCAGATCGGCTCGGTAGGCTGAAAGGTCGGCCAGACGCTGTGGGGCGGGCGCGTCGCCTTCGTCGGCCAGGTCATCTGCCGTGCGAGCGAAACCATAGATCGCCACGATAGGAGCGCGCAGGCTAGGTGCGCAAAGCCAGGAAGCAACGGGGAAGTTTTCGTAATGATCAACGCTCACTGAAAGAATTGTCCATGAGACTGAGCGACGGCTGGGGGGCTGAGCGATGGACGTGCAGCCCGCAGCACTCGAGTGCCAAGGTCGAGCGCGCCTTTCGGTGTCGGCAGCCGGCGTGGTTAAACTCGTCGGCTTTCCGCGGTGCGCGGAAATTCCGTTGAACGACAGCGCTTGTTCCTGTCGTTTGATTTGGCTCCGCGCGGGTGGCGAAATTGGTAGACGCACCAGGTTTAGGTCCTGACGCCAGCAATGGTGTGCGGGTTCGAGTCCCGCCCCGCGCACCAACAGCAGCATCCATCAACGTCTTAAGAAAGTCTTCCTGATCATGCCAGTGACCGTCGAAACCCTCGAGAAACTTGAGCGTCGCATCACGCTGACGCTGCCCGTTGATGCGATCCAAAACGAAATCACGGCTCGCTTGAAGCGCTTGGCCGTCACGGTCAAGGCCGACGGGTTTCGGCCCGGCAAGGTGCCGATGAGCGTCGTGGCACAGCGTTATGGCAGTTCCGTCCACGGCGAAGTCATGAACGACCACGTTGGCAAGGCGTTTGCCGATGCGACCAACGATGCGAAGCTTCGCGTTGCAGGCGCTCCGCGAATTTCCGAAATGGAAAACGCTGAAGCGGGCCAGATGGCTTTCGAGGCTGTTTTTGAGGTCTACCCAGAAGTCGCCATTGGCGATCTTGGCTCGCTTGAGGTGGAGCGCTTTGCGTCTGAAGTGGACGAAGCAGCGATAGACCGAACCATTGAGATTCTTCGCAAGCAGCGCCGCACCTTCACCAAGCGGTCCGAATCAGAGGGCGTGGAGGTGTCCGATCGGGTCACGGTCGACTTCGAGGGCAAGCTCGATGGCGTGCCTTTCGAAGGCGGCAAGGCAGAAGACTTCCAGTTCTTCGTGGGCGAAGGGCAGATGCTTGAGGCCTTTGATCTGGCAGTTCGAGGCATGAAGGCCGGCGAGTCCAAGACCTTCCCGCTGCGATTTCCAGATGATTACAAGAACACCGACGTGGCTGGCAAGGAGTCTGATTTCCTGGTCACCGTGAAGAGCATCGAGGCCCAGGTCCTTCCAGAGGTGAATGAAATGTTCGCGCGCTCGCTGGGCATTCTCGATGCGTCGATCGAGACGCTTCGAACGGATGTCAGCAAGAACCTCGAGCGCGAAATGAAGGCACGGGTCATGGATCGCAACAAGCGCTCTGTGATGGATGCGTTGCTCAAGGGCAATGAGTTTGATGTCCCCAAGACCCTGGTTGAAGAAGAGGTGAACCGCCAGATTGAAGCTGCATTCGAGGACATGAAGCAGCGCGGCATCAAGGAAGTCGACAAGTCGCAAATTCCGGCCAAGATTTTCGAAGCCCATGCCGAGCGTCGCGTTCGTCTGGCCTTGGCGGTGGCTGAGCTGGTGCGAGTCAATGGTCTGCAGGCCAAGCCCCAGCAGTTGCAGTCCCACATCGAGGAAATGGCCAAAAGCTACGAGAACCCAGGCGAAGTCGTTCGCTGGTATCTTGGCGACAGGCAGCGAATGGCTGAGGTCGAGGCTTTCGTCGTTGAGATGAACGTGACCGAATTCGTGATGGAGCGAGCCAAGGTGACCGACAAGCATTTGCCTTTTGATGAACTGATGGCACCGAAGTGACCCGCCATCCTCTTGACGACAAGGACTGATTCATGAGCGCCATCGACACACAAGGCTTGGGCATGGTGCCCATGGTCATTGAGCAATCCGGCCGCGGCGAGCGTGCCTACGACATCTACTCGAGGCTGTTGCGCGAGCGCGTGATCTTCTTGGTGGGTCCTGTCAACGACCAAACGGCCAATGTGGTCGTGGCGCAGTTGCTGTTTCTCGAAAGCGAGAACCCCGACAAGGACATCTCGTTCTACATCAACTCTCCGGGTGGTTCGGTGAGCGCGGGCATGTCGATCTTCGACACCATGCAATTCATCAAGCCTGATGTGTCGACCTTGTGCATGGGTATTGCCGCCAGCATGGGCGCCTTCCTGCTGGCCGCCGGTGCCAAGGGCAAGCGCTTTGCCTTGCCCAATTCGCGGGTGATGATTCACCAGCCATCGGGCGGTGCACAAGGGCAAGCCACCGACATCGAAATCCAGGCGCGTGAGATCTTGAAACTGCGCGAGAGCCTGAATAACATCCTGGCCGAGCGCACCGGGCAGTCGCTCGAGAAGATCCGCGCCGACTCCGAGCGTGACTACTTCATGTCGGCCGATGAAGCGCGCGACTATGGCCTGATTGACCAGGTGATTTCGAAGCGGAGTTGACCGCACTCAACGCGTTATCAATGCGCTTAACGGGGCCTTTCTTCACAGCAAGGCCCCGTTTTGTTTTGCCCTATTATCAAAACCGAAAGTCTGTTTCCGGATACCAAATTCATGGCCGACAAAAAAGGCTCTTCGAGCGAAAAAGTCTTGTATTGCTCCTTTTGCGGCAAGAGCCAGCACGAGGTGAAAAAGCTCATCGCGGGCCCTTCTGTTTTCATCTGCGATGAGTGCATTGAGCTTTGCAACGACATCATCCGCGATGAGATTCCGGCTGAGGGTGCTGATGGCAAGGCGGTCAAATCCGACCTGCCCATTCCGAGTGAAATCAAGGCCAGCCTTGACCAGTACGTGATCGGCCAAGAACCTGCCAAGCGCACGCTTTCGGTGGCGGTCTACAACCATTACAAGCGGCTCAAGCACATCGCCGTCAACAAGGACGAGGTTGAGCTGTCTAAGAGCAACATCTTGCTGATCGGGCCCACGGGTTCTGGCAAGACCTTGCTGGCCCAAACACTCGCGCGCTTGCTCAATGTGCCTTTCGTGATCGCCGACGCGACCACCTTGACCGAGGCGGGCTACGTCGGTGAAGACGTCGAAAACATCATCCAGAAGTTGCTGCAGAACTGCAATTACGACGTCGAAAAAGCCCAGCGCGGCATCGTCTACATCGACGAGATCGACAAGATTTCCCGCAAGGCCGACAACCCGTCGATCACCCGTGATGTCTCTGGCGAGGGCGTGCAGCAGGCCTTGCTGAAACTGGTGGAAGGCACCATGGCCAGCGTGCCGCCTCAGGGCGGGCGCAAGCACCCGAACCAGGACTTCCTGCAAATCGATACCACCAACATCTTGTTCATCTGCGGCGGTGCATTTGACGGTCTTGAAAAGGTGATCCAGAACCGCTCAGAAAAGTCGGGCATTGGATTTGGTGCCAACGTCAAGACCAAGGCCGAGCGCAAGGTCAGCGAGGTGTTTCGTGACGCCGAACCTGAAGACCTGATCAAGTTCGGACTGATCCCCGAATTGGTGGGGCGCTTGCCGGTGATGGCCACACTGGGCGAGTTGACCGAAGACGCCCTGATCCAGATCCTCACTGAACCGAAGAACGCGCTGGTCAAGCAGTACCACAAGCTGTTCGACATGGATGGTGTCGATCTGGAAATTCGGCCTTCAGCGCTGGCGGCGATCGCCCGCAAGGCGCTGGCAAGAAAGACCGGCGCTCGCGGTCTGCGCTCGATCATGGAGCAGTCCTTGAACGACACCATGTTCGACCTGCCTGCCCTGGAAGGTGTGGTCAAGGTGGTGCTCGACGAGCACACCATAGATGACGACGCGAAACCACTGCTGGTCTATCGCGAACAGGCCAAGGCCAGCGCCTGAACTGCTCTTTTGAGGCTGACAAATTCAGATCAGACTCATCTCCGACGGCTTCTTGTAATTCAACGCTCGAGCCTTAATTAGGTTCGACACAGAGAGGTCTTCATGTCCGGACATCCAGTTCTTCCCCCCGATCCCATCAACCTGCCGTTGTTGCCCTTGCGCGACGTGGTGGTGTTCCCCCACATGGTGATCCCGCTGTTCGTGGGCCGCCCCAAGTCCATCAAGGCCCTTGAGGCGGCCATGGAGGCGGGCCGTCAGATCATGCTGGTCGCACAAAAAGCGGCAGGCAAGGACGAGCCCAAGCCCGATGACATGTTCGAAGTGGGCTGCGTGTCCACCATCTTGCAGATGCTCAAGCTTCCCGACGGCACCGTGAAGGTTCTGGTCGAAGGCATGCAGCGCGCCAAGACAAACTCCATCAGCGACAGCGGCGAGTACTTCACGTCGATCGTCACGCCGATGACGCCCGAGATCGACAGCAAGCCTGAGATCGAGGCCCTGAGAAGGGCGGTCACCCAGCAGTTCGATCAGTACGTCAAGCTCAACAAGAAGATCCCGCCGGAGATCCTGACATCCATCGCTGGCATCGATGACGCGGGTCGCTTGGCTGACACCATCGCGGCGCACTTGCCGCTCAAGCTCGAGAACAAGCAGTCGGTGCTTGACTTGTTTGCTGTCGACAAGCGACTCGAGAACCTGCTCGAGCAGCTCGAGCATGAGGTCGACATTCTGCAGGTTGAAAAGCGCATCCGTGGCCGCGTCAAGCGCCAAATGGAAAAGAGCCAGCGCGAGTACTACCTCAACGAACAGGTCAAGGCGATTCAAAAAGAGCTCGGTGACGGCGAAGAAGGCGCCGACATGGAAGAGCTCGAAAAGAAGATCATCGCCGCCAAGATGCCCAAGGAAGCGCGCAAGAAGGCTGACTCCGAGTTCAAGAAACTCAAGCTCATGTCGCCGATGTCGGCTGAAGCCACTGTGGTGCGCAACTACATCGACACCTTGGTCGCCCTGCCCTGGACCAAGAAGACGAAGATCAAGCACGACCTGGCGTTCGCCGAGGCGGTGCTCAACGAAGACCACTACGGCTTGGAAAAGGTCAAGGACCGCATCCTTGAGTACCTCGCGGTGCAGCAGCGCGTCGACAAGGTCAAGGCGCCGATTCTTTGTCTGGTCGGCCCTCCGGGTGTCGGCAAGACTTCTCTCGGGCAGAGCGTGGCACGCGCCACGGGCCGCAAGTTCGTGCGCATGGCACTTGGAGGCGTGCGTGACGAGGCCGAAATTCGCGGACATCGCCGCACCTACATCGGCTCGATGCCGGGCAAGGTGTTGCAGTCGCTGAGCAAGGTGGGCACGCGAAACCCGCTGTTCCTGCTCGATGAGATCGACAAGCTCGGCATGGATTTCCGCGGGGATCCCTCCAGCGCTTTGCTTGAGGTGCTCGATCCCGAGCAGAACCACACGTTTGGCGATCACTACGTGGAAGTCGACTTCGATCTGTCGGACACGATGTTCATCGCCACTTCGAACTCGATGAACATCCCACCGGCTTTGCTCGATCGCATGGAGGTGATTCGACTGTCCGGCTACACCGAGGACGAAAAGCTCAATATTGCTCAGCGCTACCTTCTGCCCAAGCAGCGCAAGAACAACGGCCTCAAGGACGAGGAGATGGAAGTCGCCGAGTCTGCCGTGCGGGGAATCATCCGTTACTACACCCGCGAGGCTGGCGTGCGCTCACTCGAGCGTGAGATCTCCAAGATCTGCCGCAAGGTGGTCAAGGGCATCCAGCTCAAGCAGTACACCGAAAAGATGGTGGTGTCGGGCGACAACCTCAACGACTTCCTTGGTGTGCGCAAATACGACTACGGGCAGGCCGAAAAACAAAATCAGGTGGGGCAGGTCGTCGGCTTGGCCTGGACTGAAGTCGGTGGCGACTTGTTGACCATCGAGTCGGCCATGATGCCGGGCAAGGGCGTGATCATCCGCACCGGTTCGCTCGGTGATGT